>CAYJKA010000082.1:4345-8042 GCA_964370655.1 uncultured Treponemataceae bacterium
TTGAAAAAACAAGTTCAAAAGCTGATGCTTTTTCCATGTTTTTTCATAGGAGAAAAAATGAAAAAAAATTTTTCAATGCTTATTGCCCTCACCCTTGTTGGACTTCTTTTTGCAGCTGGCGCAAAAGAAGATAATTCATCTGTTCTCAAAGTTGGAGCTTCTCCAGTACCTCATGCAGAAATGCTAATGCTTGTAATAGATGAGATGGATAAGCAAGGTATTACCCTTGAAGTAATTGAATTTACAGATTATGTAACACCAAATGAAGCTGTAGAAAGTGGTGAAATTCATGCAAACTTCTTTCAACATACACCTTATATGGACTCTTTTAACTATGAAAGAGGGTATAGCCTTGTAAATGCTGGTGGTATTCATGTTGAACCTGTTGCAATGTATTCTAATTCATTAAAAAGTTTAGATGATTTAGAAGATGGCGCTACAATTGCTATCCCAAATGACCCTACAAATGAAGGAAGAGCGCTGTTATTACTACAATCTGCAGGGCTTATTGAGCTTAATGAAGAAGCAGGCATTACTGCAACTCCGCTTGATATTATTTATAACCCTAGAGGTTTAGAGTTCTATGAAATTGAAGCAGCATCATTACCGAGAGTATTGGCTGATGTTGATATTGCTATAATTAATGGTAACTATGCTTTACCTGCAGGATTAAGTGCAGCAAAAGATGGACTTTTTGTTGAAGGTGCTGAGTCTCCTTATGTAAACATTATAACTGTAAAAGAAGGTATGGAAAATGATGCAAGAGTTATTGCTTTAGTAAAGGCTTTACAAAGCGAAAAAATTGCTGAGTACATAGCTGATAATTTTCCAAATGGTGAAGTTGTTAAAGCCTTTTAATTGAGCCTAAAAAAGGGTTTGTTGCATAAGCAGGCTTTGCGACTACTCGTCAGCGCAGATACGAAGTCGAGAGGTCTCTTTTACAAAGGAGATTTCTCCTCGCGAGTATCGAAATGACGTACAATTACTAGTTATTTAAAAATTGAAGGGCTGTGCACACTTTTGTGCGACAGCCCTTTTTTTATGCGTCTTCTTCTTTTGATAAGAAGAACTTCATCAATGTTACAAAGTGGAATATTTTTTTATACACGTCAACACCCTGTTCTTTAATTGGTTTTTCTGCAAAGTGTACAAGTTCCGCCCAGTTAATAATTAGTTCAGGCTTTTTCTTTTCTAAATCTTCTAAAAGCATCTTTGTATGTTTTGCAACCACAATGAAACTTTTTGTTGCATCAATAAGCATTGTTTGTGCTTCTTCATTTGTATCTCTAATAATAGTTTTTAGAATGTTTTTTGCTTCTCTGTCTCTATCTGCACGTGCAAAATACATTTTTATTTTTGCTCCAGATACCCCTTCTTCACTTAAGTTCTCATCAAAAGCTGTAATTTTTTCTGATAAATTTAATAACTGATGATATGTTTCTGACATCGGAGCTGCTAGATTGGAAGATACCCATTGCCCTCTGATGAGTACTAAATCTGCGAATTCTCTTACATTTTTTTTATAATAGTCATTTAGAAATGCCTTCAGGTAGTTTAGGGGTGCAGAATATTCATAACCACTAAGTGATTTTTTTTGAAGCATTTGTGTCGTTTCATCGCTGTAGTATTTTAAACGAATAACATTTGATGTTCCGAAAATGGCTGAAAGTAAATCTTCAATTTTTGAGCTTTTTTGCTCAAGCTTAATTTTATTCAGAGCTTTCTCAGCTCCATTTTTTATTGCACTTATTTGAGCATCTATTACGTTATGAGTTGACTCATTTATTACAGCCTGGTATCCAGGGTCTTTTGCAATTAACTGAATTATCATTTCAAATACGCCTAAAGAATTTAGTTTTCTTAAGCGTTGAAGAACTTTGTTCCAGAGAGAAGGAGTTATGCTTTGCATGCTAAGCGACTCTTTTAAAAGAGCAAAAACATGGCTCCAATTTGCATCAAACTGTATTCTCCATGCAACATCAATAAATTCTTTTAAATCTTCAAGTACATATTCTGCACGTATTGGTGTAAAGCGAGGGACATAGGTAAAATTATCCTCTTGTATAGAAGGGTCAAATTTTTTCAAGAAAAAATAGTAGTCAAATGAACAAAAATCTACGAACTCAATTAATCGTGCGTAGGTCATATCTATCATGGCAATTTTGTCTTCATTAAAAACACTTAGGTAGGTTGAAAGGTCTCTGTTTACATGCTCAGTAAGTTCTTTTACTGGGAGTTTTTTTGACATTTCATAAATAGCTTCTTCGCCTAGACGCAATTCAATATCTTTTTGCTCGTCGGTAAGATAGTGATTTATTACCATATTTTTAAATGCATTTGGATTTTTAATATTTCTAAATATTGCTTGAGCAGGTCCAACCACTTTATATAGTTCAAAGAAAAATTTTGCTAATTGTGGAAGTGCTTCATCAGAGCTAAATTTATAATACTTAATTTTAGTTTGGGATAAACTTTTACTTACTTTTCGTAAAAATCTTTTTTTATCAGCTTCGGCATCACCTGATCCAAACATATCTAAAACCCGAGAAATCATATCAGAAAAAAACGAACTGGCCATAATATAAATATGGGGTATATTTGTATTTATGTCAAGTAGGTTTGAGAAAAGGATTTTGTACAATAGGTAAATTTATTTTATGGTAATAAGAGTAACTTAGATAAGAGCGTTTTGATTTTGTGCTTTTAGATGAATTTTAAATTAGAAAGTGGTAAGATTATCTTTCTTTTTTTTAAAATATCGTGTATACTTATAGTATGAGATCAAATGAACAGCCTTCAAATCCAGAATATGAAAAAGAAATAGAAAGTGGATTAAAAGAGCTTTATAGTATAATAAGCGATATTGATGATGTATCTTTAATTGAAGATTTTTTGGGATGTCTTTTAACGCCGGCTGAACGCAAGGACATTGCAGCTCGTTGGTTATTAGTAAAGGAGATACATAAAGGCACTTCCCAAAGAGAAATTGCAAAAAAATTTAATATGAGTTTATGTAAAATCACTCGAGGTTCTAAAGAATTAAAAAAGCCTGACAGTGCATTTTGGAAGATATTGCAAAAAAATTAGGGTAG
Organism: uncultured Treponemataceae bacterium; assembly: GCA_964370655.1. Classification (GTDB taxonomy): domain Bacteria; phylum Spirochaetota; class Spirochaetia; order Treponematales; family Treponemataceae; genus CAYJFX01. The sequence goes on from CAYJKA010000082.1 coordinate 7,438, forward strand.
CGCTCAATGCTTCCTTCTCTAAAAGGTTCAAATAGAGACCTAACGAGGTTGTCCCAAGTTTTTTTGTTGTAAAGCTTTGTGTCTTAGTATACTATAGCTCATTTCAATACGTGTGATGAGTCGTTAATTCTGCTCATGCGACAGCCTCTTTATATTATAATTTTTTTGCTACGAAACCGCGTTAGGGCGGAGGCGGAAATACCGCAGACGCTTGTAAAGCGTAGAGGAATTGGAGGTGCAGACCGGCGTTATCGTGCAAGGGTTTGCTCGCGGCAAACTCCTGTACGATAGCGAAACGCCCAAAAATATTTCAAACGCCCTGAGTGCATCTATACATAGTTACCTCATATATGATATACTTTTTACGTGCCACACTTCCAGCGTGGCCGAAGGAGAAAAAATGGAAGATCATTCAATTTCAATGGAAAAAATCGTTAGTTTATGTAAACGACGTGGATTTGTGTTTCAGTCATCGGAAATTTACGGTGGACAATCAGGTGCTTGGGATTACGGTCCTTTAGGGATTGCATTAAAAAACAATATCCAAGGCGCATGGTGGAAAGAAATGACTCAGCTTCACGATAATATCGTGGGCTTAGATGCAG
>CAYJKA010000083.1:0-7942 GCA_964370655.1 uncultured Treponemataceae bacterium
GAATTTATGACAAACTTATAAGTGTTATTACAATTGATGTAAAAAAAATACTGTCAATGTGGAAGTTTTGGCTACCACTAGCAATTGGAGTTGGAATTGGTATTATAGGCTCTGCAACTATTCTTGTATCCTTATTTTCAAACTACCCTATTCCTACTAGCTGGTTTTTTATTGGTCTTATAGCGGGAAGCTTGCCTTTAATTGTCGGGAAAATAAAAGAGTCATGTGGCAATATTCAATCGCCTCCTATTTCCGTTGTTACTTCTATGTTAATTGCACTTGCAATAATGATTGTAATGGATACCTTAAATAACGAAAGCTTTTCAAATATAGTTCAAACAGAATTAACGATGCCTCTATTTTTCTTTTTGTTAGCTAGTGGTGCAATCGCAGCTATTGCAATGATTATTCCTGGGATTTCGGGATCATTTTTGCTTTTAGTCATAGGCTCTTATACAACTATAATTACTGCTACCTCCATTTCTCAATTAAACATCCCAATTTTAATTCCTGTAGCTATCGGTGTTCCATTGGGACTCTTAGGTGGAGCAAAGTTGATTAGAGTATTATTAGAAAAAGCACCTGCACAAACCTATGGAGCAATACTTGGACTTGTAACAGGCTCTATTGTGGTAATTTACCCTGGTATTCAACTTAGCCTTGAATTGCTTATTTCAGTTCTAACCTTGGGAGTAGGATTTTCTTTAGCGTATTTTAGCAGTAGAAGGTAATTAATAATTAATAGGTAATAATTAATATTACTATCAAACTCTGTGAAAACTATTTCATTCGCTATAGGTTAAGTCGCAGTTTAGAAACCAAACTATAACTTATGGTAGCTGAGAGAGCCTTAAGAAAATATCTTATTCGCATTATTAATTGTTAATTATTACTTATTAATTATAATGTGCAATTTAGTTCGCTAACCAAAATTCCGGGAAGCAAGCATGATCCGACTTCCCTTCTATCGTAGGTTGAAGTTTCTGAAAATAAGTGTCGCTCTTTTGTAATTGCTTCCAATTTACTTCCTAAAAGGTTGTAAAGAGAATCATCCCAACGCATATCTTTTATTGGAGCAACAATTTTTCCGTTTTCCACCCACATACATGAAAAACGGGTCATTCCTGTAATTCGCGCATTTTGGACATCACTCCAGTTCAAATAATGAAAATTGGATACATAGATTCCTGTTCCTAACGACTTAAGCACATCCTTTTCATTTAAATCGCCACCTTGCATACAAAAGGACCTCACTGATTCATCGTCACCCGCTCCATTTGCAACTATATTATATTCTTTTGCAGTTCTTGAACTTATAATTGTGTTAACTAATTTTCCATTTTCTATAAGAATAATTTTTTCTGGAGATACTTCACCCATGTCATTAAAGCTCGGCTCACCTCCTAGAGAAAAGTCTTGGCTTATTGTAACTTTTTCAGAAAACTGTTCGCGATTTTCTCGTAATGCAATAAAGGCACTTTCACCTTGTCTAATATCTCTCTCCCCCAGTCCATTCCAAGAGAAAAAATCTACGAATTCATGTAATGCATCAGCACTAATAAAAGCTCTATATTTTCCACTTTGCAATTCTTTTTGCTCACACTCAAGAGAATCAAGAGACATTCTTGCTTGGTTTATTCTAGCAGCATATTCATCATTATTCCAATTTCGCCCAGAATAACAAGACTTAACGGCTCTTCCGTTTTTAAGCCACACGGAAAAATCTAATACAAAATTTTTAGTTTCAAACCAATGCTTTGCGCCAAGTGAATTTGCACTTGCTCGGAAAATAACACCTTGCGTGTAAAGCCCAGTAAAATCTAAATCTTGCACTGGATTAAGTATGGTATCCACTATACTATCATTGTCCAGCAAGTTTCCATCATAAATTGCTTCAGATATATCATTTGCCGTTGGTATAGCCTGATATGGGTCTTCTGGCAGCAATGAGCACTGGTATTGAGCCCTTCGGATAAGATTTTCCAATCTTGCTTTATCAATTTTCTCTTCAAAACTGAGCATGATTGTCGCCGAAAAGGTTCTCATATTTTTCCATAGCGTAATAGATGCTTCGATTTGCTGTACAGAGCCAATTTGACGTACCTTCGCGCTATTAAAGCGCATAAAGGTACTTTCTTCACCAGAAAGCGTAAAAGCAAGAGCTTCACCTTTTTCAAGTACAGAAAAAACAAAGTTAGACAATGTATTAAAATAGTCTTTATAATCTATGTTAGCAGTATGCATTATTTACCTCCTAAAACTCCGCGTTAGCGGTACGACATGGATGTCGTATATACGCAATTTGTACAAGCAAATTGCAAAAGTAAAAATTACAAGGACGTAATTTTTACTTTACCCCTCCTAAAACTCCGCGTTAGCGGTGCGACATGGATGTCGCATATACGCAATTTGTACAAACAAATTGCATAATAAAAAAGACCATGGACTCGTTTATCTACTATCTATGCTACTTAGAGCTGGGAGCGTAAGCGAGTTGCGGTATTTTTTATTTACCTCCCCCAAAAACTTCCACATTATCAAAGGCACAAACAGGGCTAGCATGACCAACAAAAATAACTTGATTTGGCTCGCCCTTTCCACAGTTTGGTGTTCCAAAGGCTTTGAAAGTTGATTCATCTCCTACCATGCTTAGATTTCTCCAGAAATTTGATGAAATACCTCGATAATTTGGATCTCGAACAGTTTTAGTAATTTTCCCATTTTCAATTAACTGTCCATATTCACAGCCAAACTGAAACTTATTTCTATAATCATCAATTGACCATGATCTATTTGTATGCATAATAATACCTTTTTCAGTATTCTTTACAATGTCAACAAAACTAGATTTTCCAGGCTCAATATTTAAGTTTGCCATCCTATCGATAGGGGCTCTATTCCAAGAAGTAGAACGTTGACAAGCCACACCTTCTACACCAGATCTTTTTTCACTTTCTAAACTACCAAGTCCTCTTAAAAGCTTTCCTTCTTTTATTAAAAACTCTTTTGTTGCTTTATTTCCTATTTCATCGACACCGTAGCTTGCAAGTTCACCTTCTATTGTTGGGTCAAATGTTACATTAAGTAGGTTCGAACCGTATTGAAAATTACCAAAGTTTTCTAGTCTTACAAAGCTACTACCAGCATAATTACGTTCATCACCTAAAATTCTATCTAGCTCTAAAGGATGCCCAATACTTTCATGAATTTGAAGCATAAGCTGATCAGGCATTAACACAAGAGTGCGCGTGTCGTTCGGACAAGATTCTGCACCTAAAAGCTCTAAAGCTTGCTCCCCTACACCTCTAGCTTCTTTTAGTAGTTCATCTTTATTTAGAAGATCAAAACCACCTTGTCTTGTTAAACCTCTTGGCCCATTTGCACTTCGTATTTGCACAATATCATCTTTTTGTGCAACCGCTTGTAAGCTATGTCCTATATAGTGGAGGGTTTGCTCAATTTGAGTACCATTACTTGATACAATTTCAAAGTTATAAGTTCCTTGCTCTATCATAGCATTAGTTTGAATAATTAAATCACTTTGTTTTAAAGCTGAACATGAACCTAGTAACATTTCAAATATAGAATCAATTGGTGTTTGTTCAGTATTTTTTATTTTAGTTGTGTAATGCATGCTTGACTGAGGTCTAACATCAAGGGAAAACGGAAAAACATTTTTATTTTCTGATAGCTTTGCTAGTCGCATAGCTGACTCTGCTGCTTTTTTTATACCATGAATAGACATATCTGAAGTTCCAGCATAGCCAAAGCTACCACCAGATAAAACTTCAACCATTATACCGTCATCATAATTAGAAAAAGCTTGGTCGAACTGTGCATTTCGAGCTATATAATAATTACTTGTTGAAGATCTGCGTCTAAGTCCAACCCAATCGGCCTCTTTTGCAGTATCCATTGCCACTTGTAAAAGATTTTGTATCTGTATACTCATAATGTAATTATACTATTTTGTCGATTATCTTTCTAGTGGGGATGTCATTTTTTTGTATACGGTCAAGACTAGCCTGGCATTCTGATATTTTCGTCCACCACCAAAACTGGTCATTATTAAACCACAGATTACACAGATTTTTATCTTATTGAATACAAGAATGATAAAAAAATACGGACATGGTTTGCATATCCACATGTGTACAAGTTCACCCGAAGCATTTTCAAATGTGCCCAATTATACATTGTCCATTATAAAGTATACATTACTTACTAATTGCCCTGATTTCTTGTTCGCTGAGTCCGGTGATATCTGCCACTGTTTGTACATCAAAACCTTTTTGTAACGCTCTTTTTGCATTTTCGAGCTTTGCCTTGTGTTCGCCTTGTTTAAGTCCTTTTCGTATCCCGCTCTTTTCACCTTTGGCAATAAGTTCTTTTTCTCTAAAGCGTGGATCGGAATCCCAGCGTTGCACCCTCATTGCTTCTAAAAACACAGCTTCCTCTTGCGTACAGTTTTTGTATCTTGAATATGCTTCTCTCATTTTCCTACTCCTCTTTAACAAGGGTTCTATGTCTTTTCTTGTTTCAAAACCGTTAGCCTTTTTGAATAATTCTACCCAATTTGCTAAACTACTGTTTTCACTTTGTAGCTTTGAAATCTCTATAAAATGTACCGTTATGTCTCTATCGAGTACATCGGTGTGGTCTTTTTCGTTTGCAAGCACATACCAATTGTGATAGTCTTTTCGCTTTTTTAGTACGTTTTCTTTTACAAAGTTTATCCCAATTACAGGGTACAGTCTTTCGTACTTATTGCCTCTTTTTACTTGTGACACGTACTGTTTTCTAAGATAGTATAATGTCCTTTTAAAAACAATGTATCGTCATAACTTTGCATTTCAATATCATAGCTTTTACCGTTTTCATCAACTGCTAAAATATCAAGCTCAGACTTTTTCATCCAAAATTTTTCGCCTAAAATTACTGGATTCTTTAGTGATACCGTTTTTATTTTTGTGTGCCCTGAATGTTCAAGAACTGCATTAATAACATCAAGCAAAATTGCTGTGCTATCTTCTGTACCAAACACCAACTTAAAAACTACATCATTTGTAATGCTAATACCATTATACTCTTGTTTGTCTTTTTTTTCAAGTTCAGTTTTCATAAAAATCCTCCAAATATTATGCTAGGCAAGAAAATTTTTCTTACATATATATTATAGTGTTTGAGGTACACTTTTCAGACAAATTTTGAAAACTTTCTTTCTAAAAATATTACTTTTCTGAGTTTTAGACGCAAGAATGACTGAACTTTCACTTTTACAAGTACGTGGGACTATTTTGTTTGTTAGTTAAAGAGATAAAATGTTAAAAGCTCGGATGGCACGAACATCACCGTACGCTGTTGTATTGCTAATGGCTTGATAAGCATTATTGCCAAAAAAATGATACCACGCATGACCTTTAATTTCACTGTACTCTGACGACGACCAGAGCGCACCTGCTTCGTCTATAAGTGGTGGGTTTTTATCTTTTTTAAGAGCCACGTACACTTCGTTTAGCTCGTCTTTACTTGGTAGGTACCAGCCACTAACGCCACCTATAAGCTTTTGAGCTTCTGTCTTTGCATTATTCCAAGTAAAGCTACCTAACTTATCACTTACTTCCATCCCTTTACCAGTAGAGGCATCGTATTTATAAATTATGCCCCCCCCTGGACCCGTACTACCTATTGTGTACATGGGTGGTGCAGGAGTGTCGTTTGCACAGCTTGATAGTGCTAGGGCTAGTATGCACGACAATGCAATACCAATCAATTTTTTCATAGTTTTATTCCTCTTTCAATATATTTTTTTTTATGCTTCAAAGCAGTGTATTCAACAAATAGAAAATCCAATCTTTTCGTCTACCACCAGGATTGGTCATTATATATCCGCAAGAATTGCATAGATTACGCATATTTTATTATTATTATAATATGAATCTTTATTGCGCCTACCACCAGACTGGTCATTATTAAACCACAGATTACACAGATTCCGCAGATTTTATTTTTGAGTATTGAAACTTTATTGTGAATACCACTAAAAAACTAAAAGATAAAAATGTTTCCATTTTTGGCTTTTATCAGTCTTTAGTTTTTGTTTTAATTTATATAGCACCTTAGAATAGAAATCCCATAAATCCTTTAATCTGTGGTTCCTTCCCTACTTCGCTCTACCCACCGCATTAGGAATTAGGCATCCGTAATTAATTTGCGTTGCGAACCACTCGGAAACCGACATGTGGGTATCTTGTGCCTTGATTATAATTGGCCCGGTTTGCTACGCGCAAAAAAGACGATAAACCCATGCTAGCATATTGGTAATACACACTACTACCACCTCGAATTGCACGTTGGTTGCCAGAAACAGGTCCAGTAGGATTGACCGTATTGTTATCTTCTTCATAGTATGTAAAACTATACCAATCCCAACACCACTCCCATACATTTCCACTCATGTCAAATAATCCTAGCTCATTTGAATTCCCACTCTTTGGTGTAGGGTTTGCATCTATTTTGCCAGCAGTTCCAACGATATGAGAGATATTGTCACTATTATTTTCATACCACGCATACTTTCTTAAATCTTTTGTAGAATCACCATCATCTATACCATCAGGTTCATCCATTTTGCTATCGTCATCTAAATCATCTGTGTCTTTTATATCTATAGATATATGCACACCTGCATAATTTGTCCTATTCTTAAACCCACCCCCAGCAGCATACTCCCATTCAGCTTCGGTTGGCAGCCTATAACCATTTGCTAACTCATTTGTCGTTACAGTCCATTTATAATTATCACCAAAACCAGCAGTATTATTTTGATCTTTATTATCTTTATCTATTTCATAATAATCATCCAAGCCTTCTTTTTTACTTAATGCATTACAAAACTCTATTGCATCATACCAATTTACATAGTACATAGGATAATTTTCGCCTTCTCCATAGCTAAACAAATAAGTACTACCTGAAGGTTTTTTTCTTCCCATTACCTCTAACCACTGCCCTTGAGTTACCTCTGTTTGTCCAATGTAAAAGCTATTTAGTGTTACATCTCTTTGAGGATCCTCATCATATCCTGCACCATTTATTCCCTCAACTGGGGAACCCATTTTAAAAGTACCTTGACCTGTGCCTTCTACCAATAGCATGGGCAAACTTTTTTTACAACTTGCAACACTTGACGTTCCCATATCATCTTTTACCGCCACAGCTTTTACTGTTACCCCTAATGCAATCATAGGCTTTTTAGCATCATCATACAACATGGTATCGCTTTCTTGACTTGGTTCAGGCTCTTTTCCATTAATCGTATAATAGATTTTTGCATCAGGGGTTATACTTTCTATACTCACTTCTTGTTTAGTGTCCACATCATTTCCCAAGAGGGTAATTACAGGGGTTGCAACTACTTCTATTTCAGATGTTTTTGGTTCCGGAGTGTCGTTTGGACAGCCCAATAATACCAGAACTAACAGACTCATTAATGCTATGCAAAGTTTTTTTCTCATAGTTTTCATCCTCTTTCATTATCATTTTTTGCTTCATAGCTCATAATCAACAAATAGAAAACCTTATCTTTGCGTATACCACTAAGACTGGTCATTTTTCTATCCACAGATTTCACAGATAGCACAGATTTTTATTTTTGAGTATTGGAACTTTATTGCGAATACCACTAAAAACCTAAAAGATAAAAATGTTTACATTTTTGGCTTTTATCAGTCTTTAGTTTTTGTTTTAATTTATATAGCACCTTAGAATAGAAATCCCACTAATTCTTGCGGTTCCTTTCCTTCTTCTTCGCTTTACCCACCAACACGAAAATAAAAAAAAGCTCGGAAAACTAAACATCTACCGAGCTTTCATTGTGCATTATTAATTATTAATTATTACTTATTAATTACCTAATTACACTTGTACTTCTACAACTTGT
>CAYJKA010000084.1:0-7918 GCA_964370655.1 uncultured Treponemataceae bacterium
AACATCAACTTTAAACCATTCGCACGAACTAAACAATAATGATATAAAGAACACAATAACTATTTTTTTCACTTTTATAAGCTCCTGATTATAACTAAAACTGCCAACCAACACTAAGGGAAGGAGTAACTAACTGTAAAGGCGCATTATCAAAAAATGTTATAATGTAATCTGCGCCCAACTCAAAGTATAATCTATTTAATACATATAATTGAAATGAAAGACCAGCATTAGCAGCTAGACCTAAAACATTTTCACTTGGGGACTGTATACCATTATCAAACGTAAATTTTAAGTCTCCAAACATGGTTACACCAGCACCTACGTGTGTATCTAAAATTAACCTCTTTTTAATTAGTGGATATTGATATACAAAATTGAGTGAAACTGGTAATACATGGGTTGAAATAGTATATGTATCAAAGTTGTTATTCAATAAAAACCATTGAGTACTGAATTCAGCCCCAATTTGCCCAAAGTTTCTTTTTAAAGGTATGTATGTAACTTTTAAATTAAATCCTAATGGATGATTATCTTTATTAAAGAAGGGAGTTATATCATTGGGAAATGAGTAAAAAAAGTTATATCCAAATGATACATTTAAGTCGTATGGTTTTAAGAACTTAACTACAATTGGCTCTATAACATCATTTAATCCACCTGGATTTTCAGCTTTAAACACATAGTTTCCAGTATCTATTCGTCCAACATCGAACTGTATTCTAAAATTTTCTCCAGATTGCTCAATGATGTCTCCATATATTGTTCTTCTAGAATTTCCTGGGATTTCGAGTGTGAAAAGTGTTTCATCTAGTGCGTTTGATCCTTTAAAAGAAAACACGCCAGTTTGAACTTCATCAAGATATAATAAGTCTGGACTAAATTGGGCAACGGTTGGCTGTATTGCTTTAAATACATTAAATTCAAACCAATCTGATCTTGTATCGGGTAAATCTAAAAAATTGTAAACCAAAATGCTATATCGATATGTGCCAGAGAATAGAGAAACTTCTACAGCATTAGTTTCTGTGCTGTAAACATTTTCTTGAACCCATTCACCATTTTCGCCCAGCTTTTCTAAAAACACTTCATATCTAAAGGCATCATTACTTGCTACCCATGAGAGCGTTTGGATAAACACTACCCCTTCATCCGTTTCAACTATTTCATAGTCTCTTTCTTCTATAGGTAAAAGCGTTTGTGCATCTACTATTGTTCCATCTTCAAGGAGAACTGTTCCGTTATCGAGTAACACAGCATTTTCTGGTAATGAAATTGTACTTTCAATATTTTCAGTAGATTCTATAATTGCATCTTGGGAAAAAATACATAAAGGCACAGTTACAAGTATGCAAAGAGACAATAGTAAAACTTTATATTTATAAACCATATAATTCTCCAGTTGTTTGTTCAGTTGGAGCTTTTAGAGATGGTATATCAACTTGTAGTTCTCTTTCCTCTCTTTTTCCTCTTCTAACAATAACATTTCCATTTATAGCTTGTCGTGCTTCTAAAGACCAATAAAAAGTGCCAGAATAAAGCATTGTTAAATTTTCAAGTCGGTAAGTGTTTCCAGAATTTATTATATGTTCAAAAACAACCTTATCATTTGAGTCCGAAATGCGTAAAACATATTCTGTTGCATCATCTATTGTGTCCCATGTAAAATCTACATATCGTTGACTTCTAAGATAGTTCATATTTAAAAGCAGTGTAGATGGAGGATTAATCACTGTTGGAGCTTCAAAAGGCTCAATTTCATTCACAATAAACCGTGATGGTTCTAATGGGGAAATATCAATGCCTTCTTCTGTTTCTGCAATTACAGTCCAGTACCATGTTCCACCAGGTAATGGCGGAAGCTGCACGCTTTCTTCAGGATTTTCTATATCAATATAAATATTTTGTGGTAAGGGTCTTCTTCCCGAACTACGTGATGCAAAACTTAGACCAAAGTTACTACTTGAAACAATAAGTCTAGAAATATGTGGAGCTTCTACAGAACTCCATTGAACAGTTGGTGGACTCTGTAGAACCTCTACTCCATCAAATACTTGCCCATTATCGGGACCAAGTAATGTTATAGGTACAAGTTTTTCCATTTCAAAAATTTGTTCACTTAATAAACCAGTTTGTCGAGAAGATAAGTCGCTTTCACTAGCCATAGCTCTAAGCGTTAGGGCATATTCGCCTTCTTCAAATCCTTCCATGTCTATATTTATATTTGTTCCTTCTACTACAAGGTTTTCATATACCGGAGTTTCTCTGTCATCAGTATTAAAGAGACGAACTTGATAGTAATCGGCAGATTCTACTTCATCCCATGTAAATTCCATTGGAACTGATGGCCTAACAACTACAGGAACGTCTGTAGATACGTCGGTTACAAATACTTTTTCCAAATAATTTGAAACTGAAAATACTTTAGGCTCTGTTTCATATGCAATTCCTGTTTCTTCAGAATTTGCAACTATACGCCAGTACCATGTTCCAACTGGAATGGTTAGACCAGATATAGATGAAGAAGTTACTTCTTTTTCAGTTAATAAATTTGAAAAGTTTCTGTCACTTGCAATTTGGAACATCATACTAAATGGTAAGTTTGTTTTCCATGAAAAAGAAGTGTCTATTATGAGGTTCTCTGCTACAGTGTACCCATCAGGTGGGAAAAGAGTTCTTTGCTCTATTCTTCCTTCTACTGCAAATAATGAACGTACCTCACTTTGAGAGGCTTTGTTACCTTCAGAATCTATTTTTGTAACAGCCCAATACCATTCACCTATATTTAAGTCTGCAACGGTAGGATATAGTACAAAGAAATTTTCCTTAACATTTTGCTGTACAATTGGTGAGGATAAGTTTTCATTTTTGCTAATTACAATTTCATATTCAAAAGCTTCATAATCATATTTCCATGTAAAATGGTGACCACCTGCACTATCCGTTGCGTCTATAAATCCACCATTAAGAGGAAGTACTAGTTCGGCTTGTGTTAATTCACCTTGTTGAACTATATCAAAAGAACTTACAGTTGAAGATGTTGAAACAAAAGAATCTTTTCCTAAAAAGCTAGTTGAATATGTAGGTGTAACTCTCCAGTAATATCTTCCAGCTGTTAATGTATTAATTATTGAAGAAGGCTGGCTTGTTATTTGAGAAATAATAGGGTTTGCCATTTGTTCATTGTCTGCTATTTCAAATTGCCATGAACGTGCATATTCATCGTCATTCCACATAAAACGCACCTGAGGTGCCTTTGTTCTATAATTATAAGTAGCCCCTTGAGAAGGTACATTGTTTGTTGGAACTTCTGTTGAAAGAACTTGTATTTTTCCACCTACTGTAGCTGATAATGATTCAGTATATACTCTCCAATACCATGTTCCTTCGCTCATTGAAAGAGAAATGTTGTCTACATTAGTAAAGCTTATTTGCTCGACAATTGTACTAAAGTCTCGTTGTTGTGAAGTTTCTAAAATTATATATTCACCCTGAGCAATATTGTCTTTTTCCCAACTGAAAGGAATATTTATTGTATCGCTTTGTGTAAGATACTTTGTATTGGCAGCTGGTGATACAACACGGATTGCAGGAGGAATAAAGCTTTGAGTTTCACTATCAAACACAAGGTCTGATCCTTCTGTTAAAGAAACACTTTCTCCATTTTCAGCACTTAAGAGTTGTGCTTGTCCTGATGTCATTTGTAATGATAACGCACTTGAAGTAGTACTTCCTTCTTGTACCGGTGAAGCAGCATTTAAAATAGCGCCTGCACCTACTTGAACACTTGCACTACCAGATGTAAGCAACATCCCAGTGCTTGAAGCGCTTGTATTAAGAGAAACGCCACCACCAGAAAAATCAATAGCTGCACCTTCGTCTATATCTAAAAATACTTGTGCCAATGTTTGCTCATACAAATCTATTACATTTCCATCAATAAAAGTTACTGTTGCTTCTGAAAGCTCAGCAGTTCTAATAATGTCACCATTGTATACGGGTGAGTTTTGTTTTACCCTGTCCCATAGAACTCTATCGATAAGCTTTCTTTGTGCAGATTTGTATTTAAAGGTTATAGTTCCTATAGGTGTCTCATTAATTTTATCTAAAGATTGATTTAATACACCATTAAAAAGACTAATGCTGTATAAAAATCCCAATAAACAGAGAATTGTAACAAAAGAATCACCTATCGTAAATCGTTTTTCTAATTCCAAAATATTCCTCTTTTACTGTTCCCCAATTTTATATTTCTTTTCTTCTGCATCAGCATCAACTTTGCCGAAATCTGGTGTTTCAATTCCTAATAAATTTCGAAGTTCGGCCATGGTTTTAGGACCGTCTTTACCGGCTCCATCAATGTCAGTTACATGAGGCATATTTACTACAGCATAAATGCTAACTGGCTTTTCTTTTCCTTTTACTTTTACGGATGGCATTTTTTCAACGATTACGTGTTCTTTTACCAAAGCGTAAGTGTCCTCAGTGATAAGAATGTCAGCACCAAATGGTTTTGTAAGTGTTTCGGTACGAGATGCAAAGTTTACAGCGTCTCCAATAACGGTATATTCCATGCGTTCAAGGGATCCCATTTGACCTGCAACAACAGGGCCTGTATTTAAACCGCAACCAATTTTAATAATAGGTTTTTTGTCTCCACCGCGACCAACATTAAATTCAATAAGAGAAGAGCGCATCATTAGAGAAGCCCTAATACCATTAAGCGCATCTAGTTCTGCACTTCCTTCACTGGTAGAAGCACCCCAAACAGCCATTACCGCGTCTCCAATAAACTTATCAACGGTACCATTTGTAGCTTTTACACACGCAACCATTCTAGTCATATAATCATTTAAGAATTCAATAACTTCATGCGGTTCTAATTTTTCTGAAATGGCGGTAAAGGAGCGAATATCTGAAAAGAAAATAGTAGCATTTTTTGTTTCACCACCTAGCTCAAGTTCACCTGCCATGGCTTTTAATGCAATTTCTTTATTAACAAAGCGACCAAATGTTTCAAGGGCTGCACCCATCCTTGTAAAGAGCGATGTTAAAAACCCTACCTCATCATGACTTCTTGGTTTAAGGTTAAGCAAAAAGTCACCTTTCATAATTTGTTCAGATGCAGATGCCAAATGTTTTAATGGTTTACTAATTGATCGTGAGAAAAACCAAATAAAGAGAATAGATAAAAAGAGAACAGCCAATGATAAATAAATGTTTTGGAACACCGTACTATTAACAGCTTCAAAAACTAATGAAGTTTCAATTGTTGTTATTACTGCAACATCTGCTATAGGTAACTTTGTATAGGCTCCGAAAAATTCTATTCCATTTTCATCAGTAAAAACTACTTGTCTACTTGTATCGCTATTTTGTCTCATTTGTTCAACAAAAGATAAGCTAGACATATTGCCACCAGTTTTCATTAGTTCAAAATCTGGGTGGATAAGAAGATCATTTGTGTCATTAACCATAAAAGTAACATTGGTACTTCCACTTCCAAATGTTTCACTTAATGATTCACTCGAAAATAAAATAACAATAGTTTCATTTTGGGTAGATTCTTGCCAAGGGTATAACAATGCAATTGTTGGCACACCAAAACTAGCACTTGCATTAACAGCAATAATTTCCCCATTGACAGACCTTTGTATTGAATCGCGAATTGAATTTAAGAACGTATGTAACATAGTCCTCTCAATTTCATTTGCTAAAAAGAAACGATTATTTGTTAGCTCTGTTGAAATATCGTCTGAAATTTGTGCAGATGTAGGTTCTGAAAGTATTACTACACTAGCAATATCCTGGTTTCGTTCAAAAAATAATCCAGAATACTGCTCTGCAAGAACACTTTCGCTTCCTGTTATAGACAAAGTATTCATAAGCAAAAAGGCATTTGCCCTCATTGATAATAATTCATCTTCAACAGCATTTGTAACATGCTCATTTATTGTATGATTTCCTTCTTCAGCAGTTAATTGTACATCTTCTCTAACAATGTATGCTACCAAGGCTGTTACGGTACCAAGTGAAAGTATAACTAGTACTGAAATAATTACAATAAGTTTTAAGGTAATAGAATATTTTACCTTCTTTACTTCGTGGTTTGTCATTGATAATCCTTATATTTTCTTATAACTTTTATGTTAAATAATGTGTTTTATTTTTTTTAATTATGACAACATTATATTGAAAATAAGACAAAATATCAAGTAATTATACAAAAAATTAATTTAAAACGATAAAAAAATATTTATAAACCTATGTACTTTTTTTTTAATCTATGCTATATTTTTTCAGTAAGGATAAAAATATGTATAAAATTATTGAAAAACGACAGCTATCAAGTGATGTGTTTTACTACAAAGTTGAAGCAGCTGATATAGCTAAAAACAGAAAAGCAGGACAATTTGTTTTGGTACAATTGGATACCGATTTTGCAGAACGAGTTCCATTAACTATTGCAGACGCTAACGCTGAAGAAGGATGGATTGCACTCGTTTTCCAAGCGGTTGGAGCAACTACATTAAAGTTATCACATCTTAAAGAAGGTGATGCAATTGGTGCTATTTTAGGGCCACTTGGAAAACCTACTCACATTGAGAAAAAAGGCACAATTGTTTGTGTAGGTGGTGGTATTGGTGTAGCACCTCTCTACCCTATTGTTCAAGCGCATAAAGCAATTGGTAACAAAGTTATTGTTATTATTGGAGCTAGAACAAAAGATTTAATAATTTTTGAAGATGAAATGCGAGCAGCCGCAGATGAACTTATCATTATGACCGATGATGGAAGTGCTGGAACAAAAGGTCTTGTTACAGAACCTCTTAAAAAGATTTGTGAAGAAAATAAACCAGAAGAAGTAGTTGCTATTGGGCCTCCAATAATGATGAAATTCTGTGCACTTACAACAAAGCCATTTAATGTATTCACTACTGTTTCACTAAACACCATTATGATTGATGGAACAGGTATGTGTGGTGGTTGCCGCGTAACTATTGGTAACGAAACTAAATTTGTTTGTGTAGATGGTCCAGAATTTGATGGACACTTAGTTGATTGGGATAATATGATGATGCGTATGAGAGCTTTCAAAGAACAAGAAGCTGAAGATTTCCACAAATGTAAAATGGAAGCGCAAGCAAATTCATTGTAGACAATAAGACATAAATAAACAAAAGGAAACGAGTAATGAGTTATATAGACGCAGCGACTCTTGCAAAAGAAGGCAAAGAGCAATATGAAATAATTAAGGGAAAAGTTGAAGATGGTTCAATAACTCCAAAAGAGAGAGCCGCTATTCCCGCACAAGAAATGCCAACACAAGAACCAATGGCACGTGCTCGTAAAATGAGTGAAGTAGCTACAGGTTACACAAAAGAACAAGCAATTGTTGAAGCTAATAGATGTTTACAATGTAAAAACGAGCCATGTGTTAAAGGGTGCCCTGTAAGCGTACCAATTCCGCAATTTTTAGCTCAAGCATCTTTAGGAAAATTTAAGGAAGCAGTAGATGTTATTAAAACAACTAACCTACTTCCTGCAATTTGTGGCCGTGTTTGCCCACAAGAAAAGCAATGCCAAGCCTTATGTACTGTTGGAAAAATGAATAAAGACATTGAGAAATCTGTTGCAATTGGACGTTTAGAAAGATTTGTTGCAGACTTCGAGAGAGAAAATAATTTACAAACAGTACCATCTGTTGCTGCAGAAACTGGTAAAAAAGTTGCAATTGTTGGTTCAGGACCTGCAGGTCTTACTGTAGCTGCTGACGTTAGAAGAGCTGGACATTCTGTAACCGTTTTTGAAGCCTTTCACAAAGAAGGTGGCGTAATGGTTTACGGTATTCCTGAGTTCCGCCTTCCAAAAGACATTGTTGCAAAAGAAGTTGATATGTTACGCCAAATGGGTGTTG
>CAYJKA010000085.1:0-7873 GCA_964370655.1 uncultured Treponemataceae bacterium
CTTTGTACAAGTTTTCTCTTTGTTGATATAAAAAAAAGAATGAGGCAGGCAACAAAGAGTGTTAAAAGACTAAGGCCAGCTTTTGCTCCATCTGTTACGTTTGGTTGGGTACTTAAAAACACATAGGCTCCAATAGCAAGCGCAATAGGAAAAAATACGTTTACAATGGTCTGTATTGCTTGATGCTTTTTAGACTCAGTAACCTTTACGTGACTTCCGACAACAAGTGAAATATTCTGAGGATTTGTTACAAAAAAAGGCTTTCCCCTCTTGGCACATCCCGTTACGGTGCAACTTAAACAAGCTCCATCAATAACGGGAAGAATTTTTACTAATCCAGATTGCGTAATCTCAGTTACTAACCCCGAATCACGCATAAGGACCTTGAGACTTTAAGTTTTTTAGCCTGCTTTCACAGTCATCCTTCCCAGCTATGTTCCCAAGTTCTTCATAAGTATCTTTAAGATTGTATAAGGCATCATAATAATAAGGAAAAAGAGTAACAGCTGTTTCAAATGCGGCACAGGCCTGATCAAATTCTGAGCGTGAAAAATAAAGAACGCCAACAGTATTCCATATTCTAGGATTTTGTGGATTTATTTCAACGGCCTTAGAACAAAAATCAAATGCATCGTCAATTTCATCAAGAGAGTACAGAACAAGGGCAAGTGTTTCTAACAAGTCCTCATCATACTCATCTATGTCGTAGGCTGTAAGTAGTACTTCTTTTGCCGATTCAAGATCCCCAGAATCCCTGTAGGTGACACCTAGGTTATACCATAAAAGTAAATTTGATTTATCTATACCAATTGCTCTTTTAAAACATGCAATAGCTTCGGTAAAATGACCCTGTGAGGCAAGTTCAATTGCGTGAATGTTTAATGTGTCTGCATTTTCTTTCATTGTAACTCCCCTATATAAAACTACCAATTTTCAAAAAGGTTACAATATTATACTACTAATTACTAGAATCTACAAGAGGGGGGTGTAATGGATAATTAACAATTAATAATTAACAATGGCTACGGTCACGAAAAAAGGTAAAAAAAACTGCAAAATTCATTTTAAAAACAAATTCTCATAGCACATAAAAAAGTTTTTATTCATAAAAAGCAAAATCTGCGTCATCTGCGTAATTGTAGGCCTCGACGAGGGCGACGAGGCCTACAGAATCTGTCCCTAAAACAAACTTTCAAATAAATAATCTATTTTGTCTATTGTTTTGGCATTTGGATACAATGAGCGCATTGTTTTGCATGAGTCTGTAATTAATTTTTCTGCCATTGTTTTTGCCCTTTCTATGGCATTGCTAGTTTCTATAATTGTAATGGCTTTTTCAACTGCCATAGACTCTATGCCTTCTTTTTTTGCAACTGAAAAACATTCCATCAATGCATTAAAATCGTCGGGCCTACTTTCTAAATGCAAAAGTATTGGCAAGCTTTTTTTCCCCTCAACAATATCGTCGCCTCGTTTTTTACCAACGTTTCCTGTTGTAAGATTTTTAATGTCATCTAAAATTTGAAATGCAATACCAATGTCAGCAGCACTTTTTGCTATTTTAGTAGTAATGTCAGATGTTTCGCCTGCAGCAAGGAGGCCGAGTTTAGCAGAAAGGGAAGCTAGGGTTCCTGTCTTTAAACTTGTCATAGTAAGGTATTCTTCCATTGATGGTAGCATTTCGTCGTTTTTATGCCAACTTATATCCATGGCTTGACCTAGATGGAGGCGGCGAAGTTCTAACATAAGGTTTTCGTATAGCATAACTTTAAGAGAATCTTTTTCGCATCCCCAGTAAATGTCTGTACTTGAAATGCAGCTTGAAGCGTGGAAAAAAAGCCAGCTTCCTGCATTAATTGCAATATCAATACCATGCGTAATATGTGCACTGGGTTTACCACGTCTTATATCTGCAGAATCTTCTATATCATCATGAATTAAACTTGCTGTATGCACAAATTCTACTAGTGGAGTAAGTTTGTAAACTCTATCTAGAATTTTTTCTTTAGCAGCATCATCAATTTCGTTATTACTTTCAAGTGCAAGTTCAGCACAAAGTACCATAAAAAGGGGTCTCCATCTTTTCCCACCGAGTAACAGAAGGCTTCTGCATGGTTTGGAAAGAGCATCAATTAGTGAGGTAGGAACGGGATGTAAGAGGTTTGAAAATGTATTCGACATCCAATTATTAGAATATTCTTCTGGTAGACCTTGCTCCAGTATTGCTTCTATTTTTTGTAAATGTGTTGTAAAGTCAAATTTCATGTAGAGATTATAGCATATTTTGCCGATAAGAGAATAGGGTTTAGTTTGATACAATGTCAATTTTTACCCGCATTTGTCGGGATATGGCTTGCCTTGTCCGTAACAAAGCATTAGGGATTGTTGCGGTATCCTTTTTGCACCTGTAGGGACATGGCTTGCCATGTCCGCCATAAAGCAAAAAGATACAAGCAAAAGCCCGACCCGATTTGTAGGGTCCGTCGCCCTCGTCGGACCTCAAATCGGGGAATGCCCAAATATATTAAAAAAGGAACGAAATGCAGTGAATAATTACGAAAAAAGCGACTTTTGGACAAAAAAAGCCTTTTCAGAAGGTTATCCAGCACGCTCTGTATATAAATTAAAAGAAATGAATGAAAAATTTTCACTGTTTTCTAAGAATTCACGAGTATTAGATTTAGGTGCTGCACCTGGCAGTTGGACCGTTTTTGTACTACGAGAGCTAAAAGATACTGGTAAGGTGGTAGCAGTAGACTTACAAGAGCTTGCAAGGAATGTAAAAGGTAACAATCTTGCTTTTTTTCATGGAAACCTGTATGATGAGGGAATACGAAAAAGTGTTCAAGACCTTGGACCATATAACACTGTGCTATGCGATGCAGCTCCCGCTACAACAGGCAATAAGTTAATTGACACAACTCGTTCGGCTGAATTAGTTGAAATGGCTATGAACTATGCTGAAACTATGCTTATAAAAGGTGGGAACTGTGCAATTAAGATTTTTCAAGGTGGTGACCAACAGGGGCTTATGAAAAAAATGAAAGAGCTTTTTACAACAGCAAGAACATTTAAGCCTGTTGCGTGCCGGTCTGAATCGTTTGAGACTTACTTTATTGGGCTAAATAGGAAGTAATTGTGAGACTGTACGTATATACTATATTTAAAAATGTTAAAAACTCTGTATCTAATCATAAAAAAGATATTCAAAGATGGTGTTTGCTTTCGCCAGTTATTGCTTATGCATTTTCTGTTATTGCTTTTACACACGTAAATTCATTTTCTAAAATTGAAAATGCAGATAATCAACTTATTGTTTCGTCTAATGAAGTGGATATATCAATTGATGATACAATTTCAAATTATGATGCTTTTTCCTATGTGTTCTCAACTCCTAAAGATAATTCATCAAACCCCATGATGGCGCAGCTTTTTTCTGGTCAGGGTGGGTATGATTCTTTTGTTCCTTCTGGGATAGATTTTCAACAAAACGCTAACTTGATACCTAGTACCTGGTTACGAGAATTGCATACTAAAAAGGAATTCCCTAATTTAAATTATTTTACCTATCGTATTCAAGAAGGCGATATGATTGGAGTTATTGCCGAGCGTTTTGATATTACTCAAGACACTTTAATAAGCGTGAACAATATTAGGCAAACGAGGAATATTCAAATAGGCGAGTATCTTAGAATACCATCAATGCCAGGCATTCTTTATACTGTTCGTGAAAACGGTGAAACACCATTGTCTATTGCAGAAAAGTACGAGGTATCACCGGAAAAGGTTGCTGCAGTAAATGGTTTTGCATTGCAAACTTCTTTTGAAGAAGGAAATATGCTTTTTGTTCCTGATGCTCTATTAGACTGGGTAACAATTCAAGAAATAAATGGTGATTTATTTAAGATTCCTATTAGGGGGCGTTATTGGGTAAGCTCTGCCTTCGGTTGGAGAACAAGTCCTTTTTCTGGAGCGCGTAGTTATCATGCTGCAATTGATATGGCAGCCCCTAAATGGACTCGTATATATGCTGCTTTACAAGGGCAGGTAGTTACTGTTCGTTATGGAGACCCTGTTTATGGAAATTATATTATAGTTAGGCATCATTCTGGGTATACATCTCTGTATGCTCATATGGTTGATATAAATGTTAAAAGATGGGAGTATGTTGATACAAGTTCAATTATAGGATGGGTAGGAAGTACTGGTATGAGTACAGGTGACCATCTTCACTTCGCTGTTCTAAAATATGGTACTGCGGTGAATCCGGCTTCACTTTGGAATTAAAATACTATTATTAGGCTGATTGCAAAATTGTAGCAATCAGCTTTTTTTTATGATATTGTGGAAGTTTTTGTCAATTTGTTTCACAAAAAAGTCCAAGTTACTTCCAATAAAGAATGCACAGTAAATGCATATAAAAAGTGAAACACTAATGTAAATAGTAATTTGCAAATAAGGGTTAGCAGAGTTTGCATTATGTATTCCAAAAAGTAATAGAGTGCAAACAAGCATACAGCCTGCAATAATCCAGCGCATCATGGATATAGGTTTAATATGGCTACTTTTTAATATTTCTAAAGAAGGGTTTGCCTTGCTTAAAATTTGGCTTACTGTACTATTTTGTTCTAAATCTGGTTTGTATAAAGGCCTGCTACTAGATCTTTGTGCTAGAGTATAAAGACGAACTACTGTCCTGCATTTTTTGCAGGAAAGAAGGTGCAAAGTTGTCTTAAATCCAAGTCTTTCATCTTTGTCAAGTTCTAAAAAAGTGTTAATTGTTTGTTCGCAGATATTTTCTTTCATAAATCTATGCCTCGTCTGAAATAAAGTCTTCTAATTTTTGTTTTAATTGTTTTTTTGCCCTAAATATATTTGATTTTATGGTGTTTACAGGCAGCCCTGTAATAACACTTATTTCACTATGTGAAAAGTCGTAAAAAAAATATAAGTCGAGGCAAAGTGCAAATTGTTTTGGTAGTTCTTTTAAAGCTTCTCGAATTGCTTCTGCTGTTAGTTCGCGAAGTTGTTTTTCTTCAACACTGTAATCGTTGTCGAGAATTTCAGCGTGTTCACTGAGCGTTACATATTCTTTTCTTCTATTTTTAGCATTTACAGCAGTGTTGTATGCGATGCGCATTAACCATGTAGAAAATTGGGATTCTTTTCGAAATGTTGAAATATTAGTGTAAACTTTTAGGAACACATCTTGAACAAAGTCAGCACTATCGGTATCGTTTTTAAAAAAACTGTATCCTAAAGCGCGCACCTTCTTTTCATACTTTTCAACGAGAATAGTAAAAGCTTGTGAATCACCTTTACTAATTCGTTTTACAAGTTCAAAATCTTGAAGAGCCGCTTTTGGATAGTGCTGCCAAAAAAAAGTCAATGGTACTCCGATGTTGAAACAAATCTATTTTTGGTAGATTTTATAAAAAAGAATAAGGCAAATTCCTATTACTAGAGGAATAAGTCCTCCTAGTAAAGGATATGAAAATCCTTCTAGGACAATGAAAAAAATACTTAGTATAAAGCCAATGCCAATTAGGAGAATTCCTGTTAATAAGGAAAAAAGTTTAAAGTTGAATTGTAGCGGCTCATACTTTTCTGTTTTTATCATTAGTACAATTTGTGCATTTCTCCAAAGTAAATAGAAAAAAATCACTACACCACCTACAACTATCCCCACAATAGGAATAATAGATACTATGACTTGTGCTGTTGGAATGAGAATGTCATCATTCATGGTAAACCTCCGAAAAACCTTGTTAGAGTAGGTCTAAAAATATTTCTTTTCCTCTCATAAAAGTCTAAATATATAGACACCTAGAGTGCCTAGAAGTTGCATTTTATTCTAAAAAAATATATTCTGCAAAATATAGTTCATGTATTTTTCCTAATACCAATTCTTCGTTTATGGAGTTTAATAAGGTGTTTTTTATAGCTACCTCTCCTATTGACAGAAGTTCCTCTCTCGTGTACATTTCAAAATACTCTTGGATAATTGCTCTCATCTTTAGATTTTTCTTAAAAAGTTCCTCATAAAAAGCGGTATCGTTACTAGGGTATGGAAAGTATGGATTAACAACAATCGGGACTGAAGGATCATCAGCACTGCGACATCGCAATGTACCTATTTGTGAATACACGGCTGTTTCAGAGTTTGATTCCTTTGTTATCGTTACTGGCGATGGGTCTTGCTTACGTAAGCTTTTTCCTGGTGCTGCATTTCCTGACACAAAGGCAATTGCAGTACCAAAAATAATAGTAAGTATAATAAGCGATGCTATTAGTATAAAAAGTTTATCCATTTTTTTCATATATAAATTGTACACTCTTATCATTATGTATTCAAGAGCTGCGGACTTTGTGCCGATAACAAAGTAGGGTAAATTTAGCTTTACCTAAGTATTTTTTTTGGAGATGTAGTGACCTCAGGACAAAAAATTGCCGTTACATTATTAAGTTCAGTTCTCATTTTTGCAATTTTTTCTGTTGTTGCGTTTTCAGGTCTTTTTAACGTATTAGAAACTCGTTTTTATCAACCTGCCGTTGTGCGTGGTCTTGAAGAAAGTGTCACTTCTATTACCGATGTATTCGATTCCCACATTGAAACGGCACAAAATACTTTTAATACAGAGTTTGTGAATAATGATTATGTGAGGCAGAGTTTTGTTGCTACGCAAACCCAAGAAGCAATAGAAGGGCGAGTGAATGCTGCAGGCGAGTTGATGGTGAATTCACCTTCTCTTTTAGGGATAAGAATTATTGAAAGTGATGGTCGCCGTCTTCATTATAGTACATTTGATACTGATATTTTACAGCGATCGGCAAATGCCCTTTCTTACAAGTTGTATGTTGATTTAAATGAACTTCCCTATGAAACTATTCAAAGTCCTCAAGAATCTGAGCCAAGAATTCTTTTTGATATAGACTCTGATCTTATTTTATATAGTTTTCCTTTTTATGATACGCTCGATGTGTACCGAGGAACAATTATCTTTTATACAACGATTTTTGACTTTTCTCAAGAGCTTATAAGCAAGAACCTTATAAGAGTGTCAGAAAGCCCTATTTTAGTTGGAACAATGTCACATCCAATGGTTCTTTTAGGCTTACCTAATACTGGGCAAGAACAATTAATACAAACAATAGATGACTCATTAAATACCATTAACCAAGGGCTAAATAGGTTAGTATCGCTTTCTCAAACTGACTCATTAGTTCTTCTTGTTGGCGAAAGCAGAGATGGTATACAAATTGCTCATTGGTATAACGAAAACATTTTTGTTTTTCCTGATGCAGTCAAAATACTATTATTAGTATGTATTTTTATAACTTCATATCTTGTTATATTCTTATTATTTAATGCAAAACAAGATGACATGGTTGTTATTCGAGATCGCATAAAACGCTTCCAATTTTCATTAATCAATGAGTATTTAGCTAGTAAAGATGATGTTGACTGGAAGGCTGTTTCTACAAACATTGGCCGAAGAAAAGAAGAAGTTGCAAAGGGAATAAAAAAGAGCCTTGGGCGTCGAGGAAAAAAATACGACAGTGAAGTTTCAGATATTCTTGACAAGAGTTGGGATGAAATTATGGCTGCTGTTGGAAAGCAGGCAGCCCCTGTGCAAGCTCAATTAGGATCTGCCTCTACTGATGAACTTAAAAAAATGCTTGAACAAATTCTATCAAGTGGGAATATTGTTGTTAATGCAGCTCCAGGTTCTGTTGTTCAAACGGTAAGTGAGCCTTCTGTTAAAAAAGCTTCCTCTGCAAAACAAAAATCACTTGATGAAGTGGAAGAAGTAGATCTACTCGATGAAGTTGAAGAATTAGAAGAAGTAGAAGCAATAGATGAAGTTGAAGA
>CAYJKA010000086.1:0-7760 GCA_964370655.1 uncultured Treponemataceae bacterium
ACATGGATGGTTTAGTTGGTCATACTGTTGATGTAACACATCCAGACGCTAAAGCGTTTGACTCAATTATTGATACAAATTTAAATGAGGAATCAATAATTACTACATTCGAAGGATCAATTCGCTCAGAACTGAAAAATAATGGTCATAAAATTGATAGATTAGAATATACCCTTTCTGGTGGAGATATTAGTAATCCTGAAAGAATAGCAATATTTCCTACTGACGATAAGCCGTCTACCCCTACAAAGCTTTGGTCAACTAATAGCGAAAAAAATCTGTACGAATGGGAAATTCCTCTTACACATACAAACTTTGGAAATCCTGTTAGTACACAACAATACACACTTACGCTTACGGTCATTGATTCAACTGGGGTAAGAGATTCAGTACAATATACTGTTGACTATGACTTAGAAAAGCCAACCATTTCAAGTTTAACTCATAGCACATTAAAAATAGATGATGACAAAACAATTAGTGTAAATATTCGTTCCACTGATAACAGCAATGCCTTTATATCGGGTAATAATGAGGCCACTACAGGTTCTCGCATTTTACTTGAGCTATTGGATAGTAGTGAATTAGATCCTAAGCTATCAAAAGCAATTTCTTCACCTAGGCGAGAAACAATTTCTCTTTCACTGAATGAAATAACTGGTCAAAATGATGGTACTATATTAGACAATACAACAATCAAAGTTACGGTCATCATTGTTGATCATGTAGGTTTAGAAAAAGCACAAAGCTTTATTTTTGATAGCATCGCCCCTAATTTGGGTGAGGTAAAGATTTCAGAGCCTGAAAACCCAAACTGGATTGATGACACTGACACAGATAATATTAAACATTGGTATAATACTGGTGTTCTCACACTTTTTGTACGAGCAGAAGATGTCGCCCCTCAAGGATCTATTGCTAGCGGGATAACTTCTGTTGAGTGGACCGTAGACGACCCAACTTTAGATACTGCACAGTGGTACGCATTAACAATAGTAGATAAAATCTTAGGAGTGTGGGAAGGAAATACCTCTTTTACAGAAAGTGGTCCTTATAAAGTTTATTTTAGGGCAACAGATGCTTCAGCCAATGTTTCAGCGCTTTCCCATATTTCTTTTTATGTTGATAGAGCAGTACCAGCTTCCCTTGCTTTAAAATCAGTGCAAGGGAATATAATTGCAGATGGAACGTCTCCTACTATTTACTCAGACGGGGTAACAGAAATACCAATTGAATTTAAAAACATAGAAGATGATACAACAAATAAAGTTGGATATAGCGGTGCTACATCTGTACGATTAGCGAAAATAGGTAGTGTTGAGTTTGATGACTCAATTGAGTTTGAAGTTGAAGAAGGTGAAGCAGTACTTACTATTACGCAAGATAATATTCAAACAGCTTTAAAAAATGGAGCACCAAATGGAGGTGCGGTAACATTCCGTCTTTCAGATAAGGTTGGTAATACTGCCGATTTCTTGCTGTTTACTCTAAACATTGATGTGGAAAGTCCAACACTTACCATAAATTCTCCTTCAAATAATTCCGAAGTTAATGGAACTGTTTCAGTGAGTGGGTCTGCAAATGATAACAGTGGTGAAATAGCAACAGTTCGCTTAGAGTATAAAAACTCTGAAAATATTTGGGAAGTACTAGATGAAGAAACAGATAAAAATATGGTTTTTGATTGGACTCTTGATCTTGATACAACCGCTTTTGATGCAAATTTTCTTGACCTGCGTATTGTCGTAACTGATGAAGGCGGTAATACTGCAGAAAAACCTCTTAAAGTATTTATAAATCAAGATGAAGATCGCCCAATTATTACCATATCTAATCTAAGCCTTGATGGAATGGCTAAGAATAACAGGGTTTGGTTAAAAGGTAGTGGTAGCGCAACAGCAGTATTAAGTGGAATTGTAACCGATGATGATGGTGCTATCAGCAAAGATAATTTTAAGATTTTGGTTACAGAAAATGGTATTCTAACTGAAAAAAGTCCAACAAGTTTTACAAGTGGTTCTTGGACAATTGATCTTGGCTCTGATGGTATACGTGATGTTGGCTTTAAAATTACTGATGATGCCGGTACGGTGTTTATTTCTAGCGAATTGGGCTCAAATCTAACGGCAGAAGAATTACAATTGAGCCCCAAAATAACAGATGGTGAAAATACTTTTGGTTATAAAGAACCTTCTTCAAGTGAGAAGGGTAGTACTATTCTCTTAACAGTTGACACAAAAGCTCCAACTATAACAAATCTTGTTATAGATAAGACCCCAATGAGTAACTCTCCGTGGTTTGATGACGCCGATGGAACGGGCTTTATCGATAATGACTATGTAGGAGGAAATTCTAAGATATTCGCAATAAAGTTTACTGGTGAAGATGATAATGCAATTGCTAAGGCTGTATGGACTACAAATAAATCCTCTATTGAAAATGTAATTTCACTCCATCCAACTGACGACAATACTTATGTTGCACTCATTGATACTACAAATCTCACTTATTTCCCTGAAAATGACTATGCTACAATAACCTTAAAAGTAATTGATGAAGCAGGTGAGGAAAACACACGTGACATGCCTTTGTTTGTAGACAATATTGCGCCCACAATGCAAGTATTAAATCCTCTTAATAGTGCTCAAGTTACTGGAGCTGTAGCAGTAAATGGTAGTGTAGATACTGGTGGTGGTTCAGGTCTTCCGCAAGAAGATGCTGTAAGATATATATTCCCAGAAAAAGAAGGTGATGGTTGGCGACAACCCCTAGCAACCGATACTGGTTGGAAACCTGTTAGTTCTGGTAGCACTTCATGGCAAATTCGTTTTGAAGATGACGGACTTACTGATAATACACTCACATCCTTTACAGAAGTCCATGGACAAGAAACCTCTGTAGGTTCAAATCTTTGGAAACTTCCTATAGCTTTCCGTGTTCAAGATATATTGGGTAATGAGTATATAACTGAAGCTGAAGAATATATTCTCATTGTTGACCCTGATGGGGATAAACCAAAAGTATCAATAATTTCTCCTATACCTGAAGGATCTGCAACGCACGTGACACTTGGTGGAACAATACGTATATTTGGTAGTGCTGAAGATAATGAAGAAGTTAAAGCTGTGTACATTCAAATAGACACTGACTATGACCCCGATACTATTAATGACTTTGATGATGCTGATCCTGATAGTTCTGATTATGCTACTACTGATGCAGGATTCCTTGCAGGTAATGGTTAC
Organism: uncultured Treponemataceae bacterium; assembly: GCA_964370655.1. GTDB lineage: Bacteria > Spirochaetota > Spirochaetia > Treponematales > Treponemataceae > CAYJFX01. The sequence continues at coordinate 3,246 of CAYJKA010000086.1, forward strand.
GCCATCGAGCGTTTTGAGCCAGATGCATCTAAAGTTGGTAGTGACCCTAAACCTTGGTGGGGTATTAAGGTAACCGGTACAAACAGTTGGAACACAACTATTAATGAAGAAGGCGAATTTAATCCACCTGAAAATTCTACAGAAACAAATCCAATACGCTATAGAATGCGTTCTGTAGATGCTGAAGGCGCTGTAAGTGGTTGGTCAGAACCTGTTATTATACAAATAGATAGAACCGCTCCAAGAGTTGGCTCAACTGAAAGCCTAAAATTAGTGCAATATGATAGTTTAGGTACTATAACTGCAGAAAAAAATTATGAGCCCGATATGTGGCTTACAGGAGACTGGTTCTTAACAGGTTCAATAGAAGATGAAAGCGGTATTGCAACTATTAATATCTCCGGCGATTTAAACGGAAATGAAGGTACCAATAATTGGTTTAACTCAGCCACCTTTGATTCAAGCGAAGACTATCTCATGAACATTCCAATTTCCTCGGGAACTGGAAGGATCGAGTTTACTCTTGAGGCAAGAGACAAGTCTATCCCACCTCAAACAACAATTCGTACTTTTAGCATTAATCGCGATAACCAAGAACCAACACTTGAATCTTTGGAAAGTGCAGGTGAAGCTATTAATAATGATTTTATTACGGTTCAGCAAAGCAATGGTAGCTTTACATTTGGTTCTACGGTAGAAGAAATTGGCTCAGGTTTGAGTCATGTAGCATTTTGGTTTGAGCGACCTGAAAATACATCTTTAGGTTTGGGAAGACGAATTTACAACGTAATGGAAGACACAAGTAATGTTACACCTTTACAAGCTAGTCTTGAAGATGAAAAAGTTTCAATAATTAAAGGACTTCCAAGGTTGCATCTAGCAAGTGTTGTGCGTGATAGTGAAGATTCATTGCAACATGGTTCAATTAGTAATAATAAAAATGTTCGTGTTGGAAGCGTTGTGTTTATTGGTGGTCTTGACCGTTCGATAACAAGCGTAGATTATTCAACAGGAAAAATTACATTTTCACCAAGCCTTTCAACTTCATATACTGAAGCAGACATTGCCTATGTAATGCTCGTAAACAACCGGAAAATAGAAACGCCGGGCGCTACAGCAGATGCTCCTCCTATAAACGACGATGGTGATGGTATGGTTGAATCTGTTGAAGGTTCTAATCAAAATTATACGTGGAGCGCCTCTATAGACTCAAGAAATATTCCTGATGGGCCTATTATTATTCATGCTATTGCTTATGATATTTCAGGTTTAGCTTCTGAAACAAAAAGTGTTCTTACAAGAATAGAGAATAATCGTCCAGCTATTGCAAATATTACCTTGCAAACAGATTTAAATGCAAGTGGCGATATTACAAGAACTGACCAAAAAGTTGTATACTCAACACTTGATAACTCAAATCAACCAGTAAAGGAAGCTATTGTTGATGCTTCAGGCGATGGAGATAGCGCTAAATTTATTGCAAAAGGTATTACGCACCTTGTTCCCGAAATTGTTGGTGGAAATGGCGACTTATATTACAGCTTACAAACAAACGGATACAATCTTGGCGTAAGTGAAGCAACTAAAATAAGAACGGGAAATGGCGGAAACACTGCGCAAGAAACGACTGAAATTGTATTGGGGCTAGTAGGTGGAAAACTACTCGGCTTAGAAGATACTAGCGGAACAGCAAGAGAATTTAATTTTAGTATTTGGGATTCAACCGATGAAACAACAAAAGGTGTTAATAGTCAAAGGGCAATATTAGATTTAATAATGCATGTAGATGTAATTGATAATGAAGTACCTAAAACAATTATATCACCTTTCTATTGGACTAGCGAAAGCGATAATTCTCTTTATGAAAATAGTCGAGAAAACGGTCACATTGACTTAGAATCTGACTTACCGAATGAATTTATAGAAAATGAAACAGGAATTTATGACCGAGACCCAAAAGTATCTGGTAAGGTAAGCTTTAGAGGTAGGGCAAGCGACAGTACTGTTATAAAAGAACTATGGGCAAAAATAGACAACTATACTTTTACTAATAACCTTGGAAGTGTAAATGCGCCAGTTGCCGGCTTTGTAAAAATTGCAGAGTTTAATAGTGAAACTGAAACATGGAATATCGGAAGTGCAACTATTGATATTGATGGTTGGAACTTAGAAGTTGTAAATGTTGAGCACTTGAGTGATGATATAAAAGACAGCCCTGTTGTTGATCAAGATGGTCATAGCGTGCGCTGGACCTTGCATTGGGACAGTGGAAGAATTAACGCAACGGCACAAGAAGATGTTAATGTGCAAATTATGGCTGTAGATTCTGCAAATAATAATGATTTTGCAACGTATAAAATTGATGTTGTGCCCTATATTACGACAGTTACTACAAATTTAACTAATTATGACTCAGGTGGAACAACGGCAAGTAGAACTGCCCTTGGTAACTACCCTGTGTATGTTGGTGAAACAGGTGTCTCTCTACAAGGTTTTAATATTGCCTCAAATGCTACAGTAACAATTTCAAATGTACTTATAAGCGGAGTTACGGGTGGAGAGAATGGTGTATCTTTTACTATTCCAGGTGTTACATCAGGCAGTGTAGAAGTAAGCGTTAATAGTGTTACAAGTCTTAACAATAAAAATAGTACAACTGACGCTGAAAGCAATATTGTAGCATATAACAGTACTCCATCGCCAAATAACGATAAGCTTATGGATGATGTTATATTCGATGTGTGGGATACAGATGATACTATTGGTGGAGGCAATGGTGTTGTATACTCACCTGAGCTTCGCATAAAGCCGAATGATGGTACAATGGGCTTTGCGTATACGCGCGATGACTATTTTTATATGGCGGGAAAAGATTCAAATGGTACTAATTACAGTGCTGTTAGGCCAATAGAATACGGGTGGGCACCATATTACGAGTCTGCACTTGCCTTTGATAATGCAGGTAACAGTTATGGTATTTCTACAAATACTGATACAACACGCTCTTCAAATGAGGTGAGTGGAGGGATGTCTGCCTATACAACTTTTTACTTTAATCAAGTAGGTAAAAGTATAAATGGTACCAGCACTACTGGCGAATTAACTGCTATTGCAACAACAGATGCGTGGCAAGCTCACCGTGGTGGAACATATAGAAGACGTTTAATGAGTACCAGCACTGATGCTGGGGGAACTACTTCTGAAAATAGGGTTAAGTCTCCTTCAATGGCTACAATTTCTACTGAGACTCGCACAAATACAAACCAAACAAAGGTGTATTTAGCTTATTACGATGTACTCAGTAAACATATTCGTTATCAATGGGGAAGTGTAGGTGAAACCCTTGAACTGAATGCTACAATTGCTACCGATGGAACTATTACAGCAGCTGGGCATGGTTTTAGTGTTGGAGATGAAATTACTCTACAATATAAGTATTATAACAACGAATATGAAGCCCTTGATTCAGGCACACGTTCCGTTAACCAACGTTTTTTTGTTAATTCTGTCTCTGGTAATACCTTTACTGTAAAAAATGAAAATAATACAGTATTAAATACTAGACCAACTGGTTCTGCAAGTGCATCAAATATACGTGTATCTGCGGTTGGAGGACAGTTTAAGGATATTACTGGAAGTTATATGTCAAAAGATTCACCTAGTGGTGTTGCAGACATGGCTACAAATAAGTACAGTATAATTGCAGATACTACCGGCGGTGATGTGTCGGAACATGTTTCACTCTATGCGAGAAATTTACGTGGTAATGACCTTGTTGTTATAACCTATACTCAAGAGGGTACTCTTAAGCTTGCTTATGCAACTGATCCTCATACTGATAATGATAGTGTAGGCTCTGGATGGACAATAAAGGACATAGACACTCACGTAAGCATATACAGCGATGTAAAAATAGATGCTGCTGGAGGCATACACATTGCGTATGCAAGCGAAAATCAGGTATTAAAATATGCATATCTTGAAAAGCATACTGATGAACCGTCCTTAAATGGCGGCGTGGAAGTAGACTCGTTTGATTCTGTCGGAAATTATTTACGTCTCAGTGTTTCAAATGTTGCCGGTACGTATGTGCCTTATATCAGCTACTATTCAACTTCCTTAAGTTTAACAAAACTTGCTTATAAAACGGTAATTCCAACTGCACCTGGTGTAGTGGATGGGGTATTTACTGGTAATTGGGAAGTTACTCATATCGCGTCTGAAAATGTTCCAAGAGAAGATACCATCAATATAGCTATCTATAAGGACATTGATGATGTCGCGAAGGTAATAACAGGTACCGGTTCTAACGGGACAATCAATCCTGTAATTGCTTATTCCTTGAGTAACAAAAATGGACTTGAGATAGCTCAAAAAAGGTAACAATTATGAACTATATATATAATAAAATAAAAAGAAATTCTCTCCTGATAGTAAGTATCTTTCTTAGCATATTTCTCTTTACAACCTGTAATGTTGGTTTAGGTGAAACTGTTGATATTTTACCTCCTGAAG
>CAYJKA010000087.1:0-7756 GCA_964370655.1 uncultured Treponemataceae bacterium
GGAAATGTTGTACTTGGAAAAAACACAACTTTTACAGCAGGAAATGCCGCAACCATTGCCTTTAAAGGAACAGTGGATGGGGTTGCAGGTGGTTCTACAGAATTTCTTACAGTCAGTGGTGCAAGTATAGCTACCTTTGGAGGAGCGGTAAGTAATGTTTCAAGTGTAAACGTGACAGCCGCTACTATCAACGTAAGTGGTGGAGGTGTAACTTCAAGTGCGGGACAAGCGTATAGTGGAACAACTGCTATAAATATTAATGCAACAACCGGTAATTCTACCTTTACCGCTAGCACAGGAGATATTTCGTTTACGGGTCCAATAACCTTAAATGAAGAAACAACAATAACTGCAGTAGCTCAAGATATTTTATTTAAAAGTACAACCACAACTATTCGAGGTGCGCAAACACTCAATCTTGATGCAGGTAGAAATATTGGATTTGATGGAAATGTAGGGGCTTCTGGAACACCACTTACAAAAGTCGATATTCAAGATGCCTCAACGGTCAATATAAATGCAGATTTTTATGCAACTACTTTAGCTTTTACTGATAGAAGCCCTACAGTTTCATTTACTCCTACTGCTGCACAAACAATAGATGTACCTGCAAATAGTTTCACTTCTAACACAGGATTAATTGACATAAATGCAACAAATAGCACAACCTTTGCAAAAGGGTTAAGCTCAACGGGATCGGGAGCTGTTAACATTGAAGGAATAATTGTTTCTACAACAGGCGGGTTAAATATTTCAGGAGCTACAACTTTAACAGGAGATTCAACCCTCAATGCAAATAGCCAATCTGTAACTCTTGCAGGAACCGTAAATAGCGAAGGAAGTGAAAATAATTCGCTTACTATATGTGAAGCTGCAAGTGCCTCTGCTGTCGAAATTACAGGTGCAGTTGGGAACTCCAGTAATGTTGGCGATATTACCGTAAATAGTAATTCTACAATTATTTTTAGAGATCAGATAGGGACAAGCACATATAGGGTTGGTAATATTGACTTAAATGCAACAACATCTACTCAATTAACAGGTGCTGTATATGCTACAAATCTTGATGTAGCTAGAGCTCTAACAAATATCTATTCTTCTATAATAAACACAACAGGAAATCAAAATTATGGCACCGGAAGTGTTATACTTAACGAAAACATTTCACTTAATGCAAGCGGTGCAAGTGCAGAAATTACATTTGGTGGAACCGTAAATGGCGATTCAGATATAAGTGACACCGAAATTCTTACTATTTCAGATGCCGCCACGGTAACATTTGGAGACGTTGTAGGGGCAACTCCTCTTACAGCCCTTAGTGTTACGTCTAGTAACATAGAAATAAACGGCAACATTACAACAAATGGATCCCTTGCAGCCTCACCTAATAATGGCCAATATTACAGCGGTGCGGTTGTTCTAGGAAACGATATAACATTTACTTCAACTAATAAACCAATTGAATTTGATGGTGCGGTAAATGGTGCACATGACCTTGTTATAGAAGCGGGAACAAGCACTGTTTCTTTTGATGGTGGTGTGGGAACCGATACGGCTGCGGTACCAACAGGATTAATCGCTAATGCCACTACAATTACACTTGGAGCTAATGGTGTTACCACAAACGGAAGCCAAGATTATAATGGTGATGTTGAGTCTAACACTGCCACTAAAATTGCAGCAGAAACTGTTAAGAATATATCATTTTCCAATAATGTGAATATTAATGGAGACCTCTCTTTAATTTGTAGAGAATTAATTTTCGATGGATCTACAAACCAAACATTTGATGCAGATAATGAAGTTGCTTTCTCTGGACTCATAAAAAAAGAAGCAGAACATATACTGACCATTACAAAGGGGTTTTACCAAACAGGTGATTTTACAAATCAAATTAATGGTACTATAGAAACATCTTCTGGTCGCATTTTATTTGGAGGTTCCGTACAACTAGTAGGCAACACAACCCTTGATACAGGAATGGCTACTCTTCAATTTGGAAGACCTGTTAATGCTAGTAGTTCTGGGGGGCAATCACTTACCATTACAAATGCAAATCCTGCAAACATCAATAACTTAGTTGGAGATACATACCCTCTTTCAAGTCTTTCAATGAATGCTACTACCATTGCTTTAAATGGTGGTTCTGTAACAACTACCGGTAACCAAACCTATGGAAGCGGAGCAAGTGTAGGAAATGTTTCAATTGGACAATCAACAACTCTTACAGCCCGAAATGCAACCACAAACGATGCAACTATTTCCTTTAAAAATGATGTAACAGGAGCCTATCTGTTAAGCATTGACTCAGATAGATCTTCTTTTAACATAACAACACGTTCAGTAAACTCCCCGATTGTTTTTATTGGCGACAGCATGACCGTTACTTATGGCACCCACAACGCAGATATTTACATTGACTTAAATCCAAGTGAAACACTTACACTTGGAGGTGCGTTACAATCAAATAACCTCTATTTTTATAACGGTGCGCTTGATTTAGATGGTAACGATATTACCACTGGCAATTTTGCAATCTTTGGAACAGGCTACGATGCCACTGACTACGGGTGGCATAATGCAAATACACGCTTTGCATATTTTGGATATGATTCTCTTCTTTACAAAGCAAATAACCTAGTAAATGCGACAGCTTCCTTTGCAGATCTTGGAACAAGCACCATAGATGTTTCAGGGAATTTTTACAACAATGGTGCTAGTATGACATCTAGTACAGGTCCATGGTTTCTAGAAATTAATCCAAGTAATAACCCTATTAGTAATAACACAGATACAGTTACTGCTACCCAATGGGGCACACGTTACGCTGTTGCCTTTAACATGATGGTGCAAAACAGCACTGCTTCTGGCGGATGGGTAGCAGCAGCAGCAGGCAAAGAAGGACAAAATGTAGTACACTCAGGTACAAACTCACAGTGGCAAGCAGAAAGTCCAACACTTACTGATGTGTATGTTACAACCGACAGTACTCTCAACTTTGGCTTTACACTTCCTGGAGACGGAACAAATGCTGAAAATGTACGTGTAAGTGGATCTAATAATTTGGCATTGTTTAATGATCGGGATAGTTCTTTTTCAAGTATTTCAAAAAGTGGTAATACAATTACGGCAACTGCAGCAACAGCAGATGCTTGGAATACAGATACAGTGGGCACAACTGTTAACGCACAAAGCACTGATGGCTCTGGAAAGGAAAAAGCGATAGGGCTTGAAGATTCAGATACTTACATAACCAATGATGTATCAATAATGAAAGGCGCGTTTTATCATATGGAAGGTAATACCATGAGTAGGAGTATTGGCTATGGCGTGCAAAGTGGTGCAGCGACTACTCCTGACCCAACTTATACAGATCAAGCGAGGCCAGTACTTTCTGCCGTATACACAGGCCAGGAAGTACATAATCCTTTTAGTACACAAATGCCATATGATGCTCATAACTTTATAGAGCTTCGTTATTCAGAGCCTGTTACCTTTGGGGACGCTGCTTTAGATGCGACTTCAAATAATGTAAATATTCGTGCTAGCGATGCTTATGGTCATATTGAAAATAGTGATAGTAGGTTAACTGTTACAGGCTTTATAGAAGTAAACGGAAAACTCAATACTGGAAATTTTGATGAATCTACAAATGAGTATGTAAATGCACTTTACCGCAATTTTAATTTTGATGGTGTTTCTAGTAATCCTTTTCAAACACATCGAGTGCGTATATCTATTGCAGGCTACACTGATGGAAAGAAAACTGTTACTGGTATAAATTCTAACAATTATCCAGGATTTATAGAAAGCGCGACAACTCCAACAGGTGCTGTATCAATAATTGAGAACTCAAATATAAAAGATGCAGCTAATAATGTTTTGAATCACGCAAATACTTTTAAGCCAACGATTCAGCCAAGTGGTGCAGACCTTTATAGCCCATGGGATACCTCTCCTCCTTCTTTAGCTCGCGTAGCTTGGGATGTAACATCAGAGTATGAAATTCTTGGTATTCCAAATGCCGCAGGGACTGCTATTGATAGATTTGAGATCCACTTTCATGATAATGCTTATACGTATAATTCTGCAACTCCTGAAGAAGAGCAATGGACAAATGCAACAGGATGGGGGAAAAATAATCCACAGATTAGACGTGATAGTGTAGGTGGTTCTAGACCTAATTATGCTACTATAGAACCTGCCGCCCCAACAACTAGTGGTGGTTTAAGAGTTTCATCTCTTGAAGATATTACAGCTGCATTTAGTATTATAGAAACAACAACAGGGCTTCCTGTTATAGATGGAAGTTTTGAATTAGGTTTTGCTCGATACATAACAGACGACTCTTTCTTTGCAGCTGGAACACAAGGGCGAGCTGGGACAAATGATACCTTGTACTTAACTCTTAATCCCAATGCTATTGACTTGGATCCGACTTTGCAATATAAGCTTGTATATGATAATACTACAGGCTATGTAACTGACTTAGCAGGTAACCGTATGCCTACATTGAGGCCAAGTAGTGCAAACCTTGTAGCGCCCCTTATTACATTAACGGTTGCGCCATATACCACCGGTACGCAAGAAATTTTTCTTTATTTTAATAAGGCGCTAGACCTTGACCCTCTTCCTGAGCATACAGGGCGTGCTCCACTAGCGGAAATGGCAAGTAAGTTTACTTTTTATAATTCAGCAGGGTCAGTAGGTGCAATAACTGCTATAGATGCTCGTGTTGCTTTTACAACAGAAACGTCAACAGGCTTAATATTAGAATTAGAAGATCCTCTTAGTGCAAATGACCTATTTACTGTTAATCTCCAAGTAAATGATCCTGCAAAAACTGGTGATAATGCTATTTTCGGAATAAATGGAGCTCGAGTAAGTAGTACTGGGCGCTTTCCTGTTACTTATTTTGGGGTAAACACAGTATACCCAATAAATGCTGTAGGTTCCCTTGACCTTATTGATGATGGAAGCACAGGAGATGTTACCATTACAAAAGGAAATTTTGATGGTTCAAAAGGATTGTATGCTCATAGAGATATTACAATTAATGTGCATGTGGAAAATGGAATTCCCCCATTGAATGATGCTTCTTCAGACAATTATCCAAAACTGTATTTAGATTCTAATGCTAATCCTATTACCTATACAGAACGTTATAAAGAAGAAACGGGACAGAATATTACTTTCTGGATGCCAACATACACTCCTCCAGCAGATGTATTTTCTGATACATTTAATCAAAATACAACTCTTATAGAACCAGATGAAAAAGATCCTGGGGAGTCTAGCTATACGTTTACAATTGGGGTGGATGATATTGCTCGGTCTTCTGGTGATACTATGCAATTTTTATTTGAAATGGGAAAAATTAGAACCTCGGTTGATGGTATTTTATCAGCAGATGCAAATACACCTTTGTATCACATAAATATTCCTGAAATAACCGACTTACAGAACTTTAGTATGTTTGCCTTTAAAGTATTTGATGAAACACAAGCAGGTGGTTCTACCATACTTAATAATGTAATAAATGTAAACAATAGGGAAGAAGTTCTTTTAGAAGTTATTATGCCGAAAGCAGGGAACCTTAATGTAACTGTGCTTACCGCAGACGGGAACATTGTTAAAACGCTAAGCAGAGGAAGAAAGGCAGCAGGGAATCATTACTTTACATGGGATGGAACTAATAATGCGGGGAATGCTGTTGCACGGGGTATATACTTTGTGCGTATTGTAGGTCCTGGAATAGATGAAACTAGAAAAGTTATGGCCGTGAAGGACTAGCATAATGTGTTTATAGCTTAAGAAAAGGGATCTTTGCAGGTCTCTTTTTTTTTATTCGTGGCTTTCTAATAAATACACCGGTATAAGTTCTACACTTGCTTTTACTTCTTGTATGGTGGGAAGCCATGGGTAGGTTTCTCGTAAGGTTTCGGTAAGTAAAATGCCTTGCTCATGAAGTTCTATGGTACTGTCTTCTTTTATGAGTTCTCGCGTGATGATTGCATCTTCAATAAATTGTGTGCTATCAACAGGGATTTGATTTTTATTGCTGTTCAATGACACTATTTGCCATTCTTTTTTACCATATTCTAGAGTAAGAGTGTCTGTTGTTTTAGTTACTTCATAATGATCGAGACCTTGACTTGCAACTAAGTAAAAGTCGGCAGTAAAAAGAGCCGTGTCTCCAATAGTAGGACTGCTGGATGTAGCTTTTTTATTCTGAATGTCAAGGTTTGTTATGCCAAACATAAAATGACTTGTTGGATTTGCAGTTGATATCCACTGTGCTGGTGGTAAATGTGGAATCGTTCTTTCATACGCTTCCCTTATTTTTCCACTTACATATACTGTCGACACCATATTAGAATAGCTATCTACAGCTGATTTTTTGCCGCACATATCAAGTTGTACATTGTCTAATGTATTTATTGCATTGTAAAATGTTTGAACAACTTCAATTGATGTCATGCCTTTAGTTGTAGGCTTTGTTAGATTCGATTGAATTATACTTCCCACTATAACGGCAACAAAAACCGCAGTAAGAGAAAGTAGGGCAATAGATGTTTTATGCTTTCTTATAAACCTCTTCTTTTTAAGTTGGTTTGCTGTTTTTGTGATAAAAGAATTTTTTTCTTGTTCAGTTTGAGAATCTACCTTTTGTATTGAAATATTTGCAATTTGAAGGGGGAGGGCAATAGAGTTTTCTTCACTTTGCTTATTTGTTTCTAAAATACGGGATGAAAGATTTTTCTTGCTTTCTTTTCGTGGCTTTATGCTTAAATGGGCACTGCCGGTAATTGATAGGTTATGATTTATTATTTGTGATACAGAACTTGGTACGTAAACTAAAAACTGCAATGGAATAAAGTTACTATCATAATAGTCTTCACTCCTTTTTTCAATATTTAATTCTGTAAAGGGGACTTGGTTTGAAAGAATTTTATATGCATAAGTTGAAAGTGTGAATCTCCAACTATCTTTTTCATTTAGAGCTGTGTTTGTCCATATACCATAAAAAAGGGAAGTTGTTTCTTTATTTTGAGCAAGAATGCTTCGCTCAAAAAGTTCAAATGGTAAAAATAGTATTCCATTTTCTGTAACAATTGTTCCCTCAGGTCCACAGTTTGGTATTTTTATTTTATTTACAAAACTCCATTCAATTATGGCATTGAGTGTATCAAGTGTTTGAAGAGCCTCTTGTGTGTCTCCTTCCATTATAGAAAGAAGGGTTTTGCCATTAATTGACTCATTTGTTAATACTACTTCGTCACTTTTGTTTTTTGCAGTTGTCTTAGTGTTGGTGAATCGGAATTCTTCTGCAGAAAATTTATTGTCTGAAATCTTTTGGACGAGCAACCCACTTTCAGTAACATATTGTCCCATTTTTGCATTGGCAAATTGACGGGATGAAAGGCCTGTGTGTAATGTTATGCCAGATTCATTTATTGTTACGATGGGTTGTTTCGATTGCATGTAAGTGTCCTTGTAAGTTTTGGGAGCTCTCTCAGGAGCTCCCGTACAGTTGTATTACACCGCAGTGGCACACCTATGTGTGTGCCCCTACATTTTTTTCTTTCCTTAAATTATCTTCCGTCCGGTGCATAAAGATATTGGAAGTATTCCATGTTTGTTGAGAACGTGGTATCCATTTTTGGTATTGTTTGCTCGTAGGACTCTAAACTTCGATAGAATGCGTAGAACTCTGGGTCTTTTGAGTATGCGTCTGCATAGATTTCACTTGCTT
>CAYJKA010000088.1:0-7753 GCA_964370655.1 uncultured Treponemataceae bacterium
TTTCTTTTTATAACACTTTTTGTCTTTGCAATACCCGGAGTTCAAGACATTATTCCAACTGAATCTGGTCAATTTGTATACTACAGAGATTACACATTTACAAGTGAAACCTATATTGGCTTTTTACAATACGATAAAGAAAAATATGCTATTCGCTATTATGCGCCGAATCCTGAAATAGGTTCGTCAGAAATAGAATTACTTATTACGATTGATTCAAGTCAAAACTATGTACTTATGACAGGAGAAAAAATTGTAAGCCCTGTTACAATAGACGACAATACCACAATAAATTACCTTCATGACCTTTTTTATGAATTTTCGGCAAGAAGAAAGAAAGTTCACTTTCCTGTAGTTCCTTCCAATGATATGGAAAAACTAATGGCTGTTACAAACACACTTCAAAACAGCAAATTTGACAGAGAAGAAGATTTCTTCCAGTACGGCGGTGATGTAACTATTCAATATGATTTTTCTCTGCCCATCTTTAATCTAAGAAGCATAAAAAAGGATAACAAAGTTCTACTTGAAGCAGTAACAATGGGACAAATGCTCCAAAGTGAAGACAAAATTTTTGAAGATTTTAAAGGATTTCCAAGTCTTCCCTCTACAAAAGTGAATGCAAATGAAAGCCAAGAAAACTTAGATTCCCTCTGGATAGAAAAAGAACCCAATTTTTGGTTTATAAATAATGATGCCCTTTTGTATTCTTACGATATAGAAATGAGTCAGGAATTCTACACAGACCAAAGTTATGGTGTTTTTGATTTTCTGAACAGAAAGCTCTCATTAAGTGTTTATCCTTCTTACACTTATTTACCTGAACAAAGTTCTTACGAACAAGGATCCTCACTTATAGTATCAAATGTTATATATTTACCACAAAGCAACGCATTTACAAAGGACACAAAAATAATAAACCCTCCTGCAGAGAACAAAGGAGGGCATTCGCTTTATAGTTTAACTTCAATAAGTGCCTTTTATGATTTTTATAATTCAAATAAAGGATACTTTGAGAGTAAAATTGAATCTTTTATTAAGCAACCTATTTAAAATCTGTTCTTGATAAAGGAGAACCTATCCATACACCGTCGTTGCCAAGATAAGAACTTTGTTCACCCTCAATTATAAATCGCACATTTTTAATTGTATTATAGGCTGTGGCGGTGTATACAACTTGCATAAGTTGCGCTAAATACCCCTCTACCCCATATTTATTAAACGAAAAATCCTCACTAACATTTACAAGCGCAGTACCATCTTCAATTGACACAGACAGAAGCTTTGTACCTTCTGGTATAAATGATGCATACCCCTTATTTTTTTCTTCTACATTTGGCCCTGCAAACAACGCGTTTAAAGACGCTGTTAGAGGAGTAGTACTCTTTGGAACAGACCTAGTTGATTCTTTTCGTTCTACTGTACCATCACCATTAACATATACAAAATAGAGTTGTTGTTTTGATGTTACTGCTTGAGAAATTACAGGTGTACTTTTTTCAACTGCAGAGGAAGCAGGAGTTGTATTTTTTGCCGACTCTACTTCATTTTCTATAACGTCAATTGGAGTTTCAGGAGCAGGAGGAATAACAGTATCGCTTTCAACAGAAGTGGAAGAATTCTCAAAAGTAATTGTTTCAGTGAAATTTGTATTTTCATCTAAAACAATTGTATCTGCATTTAATTCTGGCTTTTCTGGCAGCTCATAGTTTTCTATAAATTCAGGTTCTTTTCCAAAAACATGGACAAAAAACTCTGTTTCTTTTAAGATGCGAACAATATTATCTTGATTTACAAGAAATACAATAAGAAGTATAAGAGCTAGCACAATCCAAAAGACTGCTGCTACTCCAGCTTTTTTTCTTTTATCAGAAGAATCACTCATACAATAATTATAATGGAATACGCAATTTTTGTACAGATATAAACAAAGGAAAACTCAAGAGTATATTTTGCAATACCTTTTTTCAAAGATTTTATCTCTATGGAAAAGAACAAGAATATTCCTGTCCATTACATAATTATTTTAGCCTTTGTCTTTGTATCAACTGGAAGTCTAGCAATCATTTCCTGATCTAGATTATATTCAACTTCATCACCAGATGAATACTGATCTCTTCCTTCCATTGCCAGTGTTAATCCCCACTGAGCACAAGCATATCTTCCTTTTTTCTTAACACCATTCATACCAACAGGCACAATTATTGAATCGGATATAATTCTAGAAGACGGTTGTTTTTTTTCGGGTATTTTTGCGCTTGTTGCGCATACAAAACTTATCGATGCTCTGTCCTTTGTTAGACCAGCAAGAGTAGACATTTTTTGTAAATTTTTTGGAGCTACAGAGCCATCCAAGATAAAATGGCACCACTTCTGCCCCTTTCTTCCATCCATAGGACAGTTTTTTTCATGTGTACATGGGGCAACAATTGAATAATTTTTTCTTATTAAAAAATCTCTTAAAAGGGATACAAATCGTGCCGAGCGGGGTATTCCTGGCTCTGCTATAAAGAACAGAGCATCTTTACGGGCATAAGTTGTAAGCATAGTACCATATTTTTTTGATAATTCTTCTAAAGGTTTATTTGTGTTCCAAAAAAGCTCATTAAACATATTTGCACATGTTACCAAGTGTGCTTCTTGTTTTATTTTTACACCCATTTCACCTTTAATACGAATTACCTTCCACTCTTCACCCTTTAATTTCGACATAACAGAAAGAAGGTAATTTTCTCCAAGTGATAATGCATTTTGAGATATATCAACACAATACCACAAAAGCTTCTTTTCGCGAAGCTCAGGCCTTGCCAAATATAATGCTATTGGCAAAGTTAAAGGGCCAGAACCTAAATCTAAGCAATATGACTGGTCATCTAGTCCTGAAAAAGTTTCTTTTGGAAGAGCTGCAAATACTGAAGTAAGACGTACCAAGTTCCACCACATAAAATATCGAGAATATGCTGACAATCTTGCAGCTTCATTCATATATCCAGACTTTCTTGATGCTCTATCATCGGTTAATTCATGTGATAATTGACGAATATTTTGTGGCAACAAACGCATTTGTTTTGAAGAAAGTGGTTGCACACCTTGAATAATTGTATCAAAAGTTTCTAAGACTTTTTGTGCGTCTTCAGTCAAAGAAGAAAACAAAGAGTTTTTCTTTTGTTTTATAATTGTATTACCTTTCATGAAGGTTTTCCTTTTCGTTTTGAGCGAATTTCTGAGTAGAGGTCTAATAACTCTGACCTCATCTGATGAATTTTAGGAATGGTTGTTTGTGCCAATCCTGTAAGGGAGGCTTCTGAAATAATTTGATTTCTAGCTCCCTCTATTGTATATTTTTTTTCGTTTATCAAATGATTTAAGCGAAGTATAAGTTGTATGTCTGTTTTTGTATAAAGCCGCCTACCCCCATCTCCTTTCGATGGAGAAAAAGAAGGTATTACTTCTTCCCAATAACGTAAGGTGTGCGCTTTTACTCCCGTTACCTCTTCTACTTCGCCAATTGAAAACCCAGGCATATTACTACCCTCTATCTTCCCATTTTTTTCTACTAGCTTTTAGTTCCACTAAAACAGGAATCTTAGAATAACCTAAATCTTCTCGAATTTTGTTTCGTATATAAGAAAGATACGATGCAGGTAAAAAATCAGGCCTCGTAGCAAATAATAAAAAGCTTACTGGATTTACTCCCGTTTGCACTATATAGCGAACTTTAACCCTGGCAGGACCTGTTGAATGAGGTGGTGCTGCTGCTACCCAATCAGTTAAGGCTGTATTTAAAGATGCTGTATCAACTTTTCGTGTAAGTTGATTATACAATTCTATTGATGTATTTAGTAGCATTTTTATACCAGAGTTTTCTAATGCCGAAATTTGAAGTATTGGAGCGTAGGCCATATGTCCAAACATTATCCTAATATGCTCTTCTGCTTTTCGGGCAACTTTTCTCTCTTGGTCCTGTGTATCCCATTTATTCAAAACAAATATTATTCCACAGCCTCTATCATTTGCTAATCCAATAACTTTTTTGTCTTGGTCTGTTAGCCCTTCTTGCGCGTCTATCAAATAAAGTACAACATCAGCTCTATTTAAAGTTTTAATAGCCCTATTTACTGAGTAATACTCAACATTTTCTTTTACTTTCGCCTTTCGTCTAATTCCGGCTGTATCTAGAACTTGAAAGTTTTTACCTTTATAATTAAAATACCCTTCTACAACATCACGGGTGGTCCCTGCATAATCACTTACAATAGAAGCCTCTGTTCCTGTCAATAAGTTACTAAGTGTTGATTTCCCTGTATTTGGTTTCCCAATTATTGCAAGCTTTATTAATTCTTTTTCCTCGCCTTCAACAACTTTTGAAAAGTCCATTTTCGATACTAGCAAATCACTTAGCTCTGGGATGTGATCTCCATGTTCGGCAGAGATGCATAGCAGGTCTTGAAAACCAAATCTATGAAAGTTATACGCCTCGCTTTCGTATCGGCCACCTTCTGTTTTATTTACTGCAGCTACAACCTTTTTCCAATATGGGCGTAACAAAGCAATAAACTCTTCATCTTCTCCAGTTGTTTCCGTTGCGTCTAAAAGCAAGAGAATAAGATCAGCCTTTTTCAATGATTCTAGTGTTTTTTCCACAACTAATTCATCTAAAACAGCTTCCATTGTTCCAATTTCGCGATCTAGCTTAAAACCACCCGTGTCCATAATGCGCACAGGTTTATCTGCAATAAAAGCTTCTTCAACAACTGGATCTCTTGTTACACCTGGTGTTGGATCTGTAATTACGCGCCGTTGATGTAAAAGTCTATTAAATAATGTTGACTTACCCACATTGGGTCTACCAACAATTACAAGTAGTGGCAAATTCTTATATTTTACACGCTTTTCTAGAAGGTTATCACTTTCTTGATTCTCTTCTTCGTTTCTTCTTTTTTTCATTTATTTCCTAACTTTGGAAAAATATTCCTTATACCATACCTTCATATATTAGAAGTTCTTTTGAATCCACTGTAACAGTTAAACCATTTTCAAAAACTTTAGATCCATTCTCTACTTGTGATATCCATACTAAGTTTGGATTAATTAAATTCATAACTTCTGGGCTAATAAGGTTATCCCCTTCGCAGATTACTCCATCAACAATACGTAACAAAGGTAAATATTCTTCTGTAATATTTGGGCAAAGTAGTATTTCACCTATTTTTTTTCTTATACTTAAAAAGGCTTCTTCAGGGGACTCTGCTCGCACAATTCTCCCTGATGACCGTGTTTTTTCAGGTGTTGCATTGCCACCAGCTGAGCCTCTTGCAAGAATATTACCTACAAGCATAATTCTTACTGTGTTTGTCATTACTGGGCTTAACAAAGGAATCCCAGCACAAACAACTACTCTATCAGAAAGTTGAACTGCATTATTATCTATTGCAATTTTTACTGCTGTTTGGATCATATCTTCTGAATCTTGAGCCATTCCTGTTAAAAATGGAAAAACACCCCAATTAAGCTGTAATTGGCGAGCAACCTTTTCATTAGGAGTAATCCCTAAAATTGGTTGATCAGGTCTGTACATGCTAAGTCTTCTTGCAGTATTTCCACTTAATGTTGGCGTTATCATTGCAGCGGCTTCAATATCTCTTGCTGTTACATACGCACTATGTGCAACTATTTGCGACATATTCTCACGCTTTAAGAACGTCTTTCGTTCTCTCATTTTAACAATAAATTCCATTGACGGTTCTACGCAAGTAGCTATTCTATTTAGTGTTTCTACCGCTTCAACAGGATAAGAACCATTTGCAGTTTCACCTGATAGCATTACAGCATCTGTTCCATCCAAAATTGCATTTGCAACATCAGTTAACTCTGCCCTTGTTGGACGTGGGTTAACGATCATTGAATCTAACATCTGTGTTGCTGTAATTACTGGTTTCCCAGCCATGTGACATTCTTTTATTATATGTTTTTGTGCTAGAGGAATTCTTTCGGTTGGCAATTGCACGCCTAAGTCACCACGGGCAACCATTATTCCATCCGAAGCTTCAATAATTTCTTTAATATTATCCAAGCCTTCTTCATTCTCAATTTTTGAAATGATTCGAGCTTTAGATCCCAAAGAGTTTATATACTCTCGTATTTCTACGACTTCTGAAGCGTAACTCACAAAACTTGCAGCAACAAAGTCTATATCCATGCTTATACCAAAGGCAATATCGCTCTTATCAGTATCAGTCATAATAGGAAGACCTGCGTGCAAACCAACTATGTTTACATTTTTCTTACTACCTATTTCTGCATCGTTTTTGACTTTGCATTCAACTTTTATACCATCAGATTTTTCTACTTCTAATTCTAATAGCCCATCCGCTATTAAAACCTTAATACCTTTATGTGCACGAGATGGAAAATCTTTCCAGTTTAAGGCAATTGTTCCAGGAAAGCTTTCTTTTGCAGGAGCGGTTAATGCATCATCAACGGTGACAATTACAGTCTCCCCTGCATGAAATGATACCTTTGCACCATCTGCGACATTTCCTGTCCGTATTTCAGGCCCCTTTGTATCTAATAGCAATGCCACGGTTTTGCCGAGCTTTGTTGCACAGCGCTTTACTCTTTCAATGCGCACCCGATGTTCTTCATGATCTCCGTGAGAGAAATTAAATCGAGCTACGTTCATACCACTTAAGATGAGTTTTTCAACAATTTCATCTGATTCTACTGCTGGCCCCATAGAGCAAACAATTTTGGTTTTTCTTGCAAACATACTGTTAGTATAAACCAAAAACACCTAGTTTGCAATAGGAATTAAAATAAAAAAAGTCGGCATAAAACCGACCCTGCATTTTTTCACTGAATTTTAAATGAAAAAATAGATTTCTGCTATTATGTAAGTATTTTAAAATAAAAAAAGCCTTGTTAAACAAGGCCTTGCGTAGAAAGCAATGAATTATATTTTTTTAGTAATATAACCACTTCTTAAGCAACGTGTACACATTTTTACTGTGAAAGTTGTTCCGCCAATTTCAGTTTTTACACCAACAATGTTTGGTTTCCAAGTACGACGTGTATGGTTGTAAGCTTTACTTACTCTGTTTCCGCTTAAAGATCCCTTTCCGCAAATATCACATTTTCTTGACATAATAAAACCGCCTATAAAAATCAAATTAATCTACAACTGTGAGTTCATTATCTTAACAAATATACTGAAAAGTGTCAATAGCCATACCAGTGTTTTTAACAATTAAAACACATTTTATTTTGAACAACAGCCACAGTCGCTAGAAGAAGAACTAGTTCCAGAAGAGCAGCTTTTGCCAGCTGGACACCCGATACATTTTGTTCCACGTTTTTTTTCGCGTATTATGTAAAAAATTGCACCGCCAAGAATTGCTACAATTATTGCAATTACTATTATATTTACTACATTCATGTTTCCCTTCTCCTATAAAATATTTTTTTGTATCGATAGTATATTCTATCACAAAGTAAAAAAAAGTGCGACCTAAGCCGCACTTTTTATTCTAATTTATTTTGCAAGTTTTAACTCGGACATTTTGTTACCACGTTTTACTAGCCATACTACTAAGAATGCTAGCGCTAGTGTTACAATAAGACCAGGAACAAAGCCCATGCCTAATGCACCAGTTGTAAAAAGTGTACCAAATTGGTAAACCAAGAAAGCAACTACAAAACCTACACCAAATTGAAGTCCAATTCCACTCCAAACCCATTTTTTACTTTCCATTTC
>CAYJKA010000089.1:0-7643 GCA_964370655.1 uncultured Treponemataceae bacterium
TTTTAGTATATTTTATATATGGATATTATATTTTTAGCTCTTTCAACATTAAGTTCTCTTATTCAAGTTTATATGCTCGTATGTTTAGTACGTGTATTTATTACATGGGTACCATCCTTGGCATATTCCAGTTTTGGGCGTTTGCTTTCACAAATTGCTGACCCTTGGTTAAATATTTTTAGAAAATTTAACCCATTTAAGAGACAAGGCATTGATATTTCTCCAATATTTGCTTTCGCCGTGTTAATGCTATTATCTAACGTATTTACACATATTGCATCTTCAAAAAATTTCTCACTAACTATAATAATTGCTATAACTATTAGCTTAGTATGGTCTGTAATTTCTTCTCTTTTCACATTCTTTAATATTATTGTACTTGTAAGACTCATTGCAACGCTTTTAAATAAAAATCAAGGCCAAATTTGGCAAAGCATTGACCAATTACTACACCCAGTAATACAAAAGGTTATACCAATTTTTACTAAAAACAGATTTTTGCAATTAAAATACTCATTAATGATTTTGCTCGCAATTGGACTAGTGGCTCAATACGGCATTGGATTTGCTGTTTCACTACTAACATCTATTCTTGCATAATTAAGATAAGAAGGTTTAATGAAACTACGGGATATTGAAATACCTATTACAAATATCTCTGGTGTAGGAGACTCCCTTTCAAAACACTTCTCAAATGTAAATGTCTTCACTGTCTCAGATCTTTTTACCTATTATCCGCGAGACTGGGAAGACAGAACCAAAACCATACAATTATCACAGTTTAAACTACACCAAAAAGTACATACCGTAGCAGAAGTTCTATCACATGAATGGTTCGGCTTTGGCCGAATGAAAACCTTAAAAATAATTATACGCGATACAAGTGCAATTGCTTCTCTTATTTGTTTTAACAGGCCTTTTTTTCAAAAGTCGCTACCTATTGGATCAATTATTAGTGTAACCGGAGCTTTTTCTGAAAGAAAGGGCGAGTTACAATGTTCAAGTTTTGATGCAATTTTGATAGCAAAAGAAGGCACACTTGCAGACTTTAAAGACAAAGTACTTCCAGACAATGCCGTTCTTCCCATTTACCCTTTAACACAGGGGCTTGGACAGCGTATGGTACGAAAAACAATGTCCCAAGCATTGAAAGAATATTCTCTTGGAATAGAAGATGAACTTCCAGAATACCTTTATACAAAATATTCTTTATTACACAAAGGTGAAGCTATAAGAGCTATTCATTCTCCAAAAAATATCAATGAAGCTTTGGAAGCAAAAAGATCTCTTCAATTTGAAGAACTATACCATTTTCAAAAAAATATACTTTTACGGGTTGCTGATAGAAAAAAGGCGATGATAAATGCACCTTTTAAAAATGAGCAAAAAAAAGAAAATGAAACTCCTAAAGAACATTTTATGAGATCCCTTTCTCCAAGTCAAAACCAACTATTTGAACGACTCCCTTTTCAATTAACAGATGATCAAATCACTGTTATCACACATATAAACATAGAAATTGATGCAGGATTTTCACAATCTTCAATGCAGTCTGACTCACCTTTTCAAATGGCGCGATTGATACAGGGTGATGTTGGATCAGGAAAAACCTTAGTAGCTTTTTTTGCCTGTTTAAGAGTTTTCGACTGGGGTTTTCAATGCGCAATACTCGCTCCAACTGAAATACTAGCAAAGCAACATGCTGAAAACGCAGCAAAACTACTTGAACCAATAATTGGTACAGAAGGAAAAGGCGTTCGTGTAGCTTTTTTAACTGGAAATATTCAAGCCAAAGGTAGAACCGCATTACTAAAAGCATTAAAAAATAAAGAAATAGATATTATTATAGGAACTCATGCGCTTTTTTCAAAAAATGTAACATACAAAAATTTGCGGTTAGTTATTGTTGACGAGCAGCACCGTTTTGGAGTTATACAAAGAAATGCAATAATAGATAAGGGCAGAACTTCTATTGACTCATTGCAAGAAAAAAAGCCCACAACACCTTCACTACTTATGATGAGTGCAACACCAATACCTCAAACTCTAGCTTTAACAGTTTATGGAGATTTAGATGTGTCTACAATTTCTACCATGCCAAAAGGCAGAAAGCCAATAGTAACACACCTCACTCGACATGGCAACGAAGCACGCGCATACGAAGCTGTACGCTCAGAACTTCAAAAAGGAAGACAAGCTTATTTTGTATACCCACGAATTGAAGATGCTGAAACAAGCACTGACAATGAATCACTGGAAAAAGACAAAACAGAACTGACTTTTGATAAGTCAGATGATATGCCACTAAAATCTGCAGAACAAATGTATGATTTTCTTTCAAAATATGTATACCCTGAATATACTTGTGCAGTGATACATTCTAAAGTGGATGAACAAGAACAAGATAGAATTTTAAAAGATTTTCGAGCAAATAAAATACAAATACTTGTTGCTACTAGCGTAGTTGAAGTAGGAGTCGATGTCCCTAATGCCACCTGTATGGTAATCGAACACGCTGAACGCTTTGGACTAGCAGCCCTTCACCAGCTTAGAGGCCGCGTAGGTCGTGGCAGCGAGCAATCCAGCTGTTTTTTAATCTACTCTCAAAAACTTACCGACCTTGGCAAGGCTCGACTTAAAGTAATGCATGAAAGTACCGACGGTTTTTTAATAGCAGAAGAGGATTTGCGTCTTAGAGGACCTGGAGAAGTAAGTGGTATTCAACAATCAGGATACTTAACTCTTGGCTTGTCTGATCCCGCACGCGATATTGAGCTACTGCAATTGGTACGAAAAGAGCTTCTTAATGAAATGTCTCTAACTTAAGATAACATTATTTCACTAAGAAGCTCCTCTCATAAAGAAAAAGATTACTTATTTTGACTCGCGTAATAATCTAACAGCAGTTCAACTTCTCCTCGAGATAGCCCCAAATTCTGTGCTATTTGATCAGCTCTCCATCCTTGCCGAGCGAGTTGCACTACATTTTCACGCACTGCAATAGGTGGTGCGCCTGGTTCATTTTTCTTACCACCATCTTTTACTGTTTTATATAAGTTAATTTGATCTTTTGCATCCTTAATAATGTCTACCAATCGAGATTCAACCTTAACAATTCCTTCTCTCGCTTTTTCAACAGACTCAACTTGTTTTGTAGTAGTCGATAAAACTGTTTCCAAATCTTGTATTTTGTCCATTATTTCACTGATTGTTTTGGAATGACTTACTAAATTACTTAAATCCATTTTCAAGCCTTCTACAGTTCCTGGTATTTCTACTGTTTCCTGTGCACAAGCGGCAAGTCTGTCTTCAAGCTCTTTAAGATTAGCAAAAGCTTTATCAATTTCACCCATAACTTTATCTAGCACAGGGCTTTTCTTTTCTAATCTGTCATATCGAGATGAAATTTCCACAAGTGTTTCTTGGAAGGTTCTTACTTCAAGCTGTAATACCTGAAGATCATCATTCGTACTCTTTAACTCAGAAATTTTTTGATCCATAGAACCAGATAGAGCTATAAGTTTGGAAAAATCAGTTTCTAATGCATCAATACGATTTTTTTCTGCAGAAAGTCGCTGCATTCTTGTTATTGTTTCATCGTCAAGTTTTCTAATTTTAGTAAACTGAGCCTCAATGCTATCAGTAACTTGTTTAAAATTTTCAAACCGTACTAGCTGAGTTCTTAAATCTGACATTTGATTTTCAAGTTCATTTTTCATTTCGTCGGTTTTTTCAAACAATTGTGTTTGTGCTACAAATTGTTTAAGTTTTTTATCAATGTCATCCATGCTAATTTTTAAGAGGTTTGCTTCTGTTTGAATTTTAAGCACCATCTTTTCTTGCATTTCTTCACTTTCTTGTCGTACATCTTTTACCATAGATTTTAAAGCAAGTACTTTTTGCTCTGCTTCAGAGTTTTCACCACGTATGCGCTTTTGTGTATCTTCTAACATATATTCGTAGGATTTTCTAAACTCTTCAAGAGTTTCTTCGCTACGAGATTCATATGATGCAAGAGATTTTTGTGTCTGCTCTTTTAATTCATCAATTTCCATGCTAATCTTACTTTTTTCTTCATTTACAGAGTTTACAAAGTTCCCTAAATCAACAGAGAAAACTTGTTCAACTTGAGAAATCTGTTCTTGTGCACTTTGTTGAAGTGAATCAAATTTTTCATTATACAAATCTCTACTTTCTTGGAACTGAGTATTTAGTCGTTCACTCCAAGATGTAAGGTCGCTTAATAGGCTTTCCAATGAACTACTCGTTTCATCTTGTGTTGCTGAAACAGATTGTTCAAGCTGGCCTAATTGATTTGAAATATCCCTTTCAAAACGCTTTAGCTTTTCAACAGTTTGTTCACCGTGGTTTACAAGCTCTGTCTTAAAGTGCTCTTCTGCATTTGCCTTAGCGTTATTAATTTCTGTACGTTGTTCATCAATAAATGAATGCAAATTCTTTTCAATTTCTTGCATTCTTACAACATATTGCCCTTCTGTTGTTTTCATATTTTCTTCTAGACGTGAAAGCTGCTCTCTGTATCGTTCTTGTGTTGCAAGTAATTGCTCTTTCATATCTTCTGAAAACTTAGACTCAGTTGCAAGCCTGTCTTTCTCTAAATTAGCACTAAGCTCTGTCAACTGACCAGTAAATGCACGTTTCCAATCATCTAGTGAATCTGACATTGTATCTGTTCTTGTTGTTAAGTCCGCAAAGAAATCATCTTCAAAAATTTGCAACTTTTCAGACACATTTTCATACGCAGTATTTTTTAAGCTATTTATTTCAGAATCAATTGCGTCTAAGCCTGTTCTAACCGTATTAAAAGACTCAGTAGCATGCTCTTCAAATTCTTTTTGCGCAATATTTGCAGAATCTTTAAACTTTTCAAAATCTGCATTTACACGTTGCTCAGCTATTTCCATTAAACGTCTAAAATTATTTTCTAAATTATCAATATCGTGTCCTGCAGTATTAAGACGCTCTAAACGATACTCTGCATCTTTTCTTGCTTCTTTAATATGTTCATCTAGCCCTAAAAAGAATTCTGCAGATTTTTCATGATTTTCTTTTAGTACTTCATCATGCAAAGAGGATACCACTTCATCAATTGAGTCTATTCTTTCGTCTAAACTTCCTTGTAGAGCGTTACATTTGTCTGCTAAGTTTTCATGTATAGCTTGAGTCTGTGTTGCAATTTTATTTCTTAGTGACTCAACAATGTTATCAAATTCGTTTTCTAATGCTAGTATTTTATCATCTAATACATTTGCAAGCGCACCTGCATTTGATTCAAGCTGTTCTTGTAAGCGATCTACTACAATTTTTGTTTCATTTTGCTTTGCCAGCACTGACTCATCCATATGTTTGACCATCTCTTGTGCGCGAGCAAAATTTTCTTCAAAACTTACAATTTCATCTGATTGGCGAGCTATTTCATTTTCTGCCTTTTCGAAAAGTTTTGTTAGTTTATTTTCAAGTTCTTCTTTTATACCAGAGATTTTTTCTCTAAACTGCGTATCTTGCTCTAGCAGAGAAGCTTGTATTTGCTCATCTTGAGATTCAATTGCTGTTTCAAGCTTTTGGTTTACTACATTATCAATGCTTTCTTGCATTTCATTGGCCATATCATCAAGTGTTGATTGGAATTGTACTTGTAAGTTTTCAAGTTCTGACTGAACAGTAGATTTAAGTTGTACAATATTTGATTCAAAGTTTTGTAAAACTTCTTCACTTTCTTTTTGTTTAGCAACAAGAGTTTCATCAATATGTTCTATCATATCTGTTAGCTGTGCAAAAGCAGTTTCAGATTTTTCCTTAAATTGCTCGTGCGATGCATCGGCAAGTTTTTGTGCTTCAATTATTTTCTGGTTAACTGTATTCTCTAAATCTTCTTTTTCACGAGCGATGTAATCATTTAAATCATTTGAGTTTCTTGAAAGAAGTTCTTCAAACTCTTCAGAGCGCTGTATAGTTTGAGATTTTAAATTCTCAAAAATTTCGTCCTCGAAATTTTCAGCCTTTTGGCTAGCTGCCCTAAATGATTCATCATAAACAAGTTTAATTTCTTCCAATAATAATTCATTCTTATCAACTGCTGCATTTGCAAGAGCTTGAAGATCTGCAGTGCGTTGCTCGACCCATGAAGAGAAATCAGAACCAAGTACATTCATTTTTTCTTCATTAAGTTTTTCTAAATTAGAAACAATATTTGGAATGTCATTTTCAATTTTCCCTAGCTGCTTTTCGTGCACATCAAGCTGATGAGAAACCTTATTAACAAGATTTGAGTGCTGCCTAATTCTCTCCAAATTTTCTTCAACACGTTCAGTCATTTCAAATAAATTATTAAGAGAACTATCATAAACAGCAAGCCTATTTTCAATATCTGTTACTATAGATAATTTCTCGTTTAATTGAGCACTACGTTTTTCAAATTCAGCAATTGTATCATCAAAACGTTTTACTGCGGCCACTGCCTGAGCTTGCTTAACATCAAGATCAACACCTGAGTTTTTTAATAAATCTTTTTGGTTTTTAAAATATTCTGCAAAGTCTGAGAGTATTTTATCAGAAAATTTCTTTATTTTTTCAAATGAGCGATTTTGTTTATCAACTTCTCGAAAAATTAAAATCAGCCCAAAACATACAACAATAACAATTATGTCACCAATCATCGTATTCCCACCCAATGAATAAGAGTAAATGTGTATAGGTTAAACTTTTTTTGCAAAAAATGCCAACTATACGCTCTTATTGTAACACAATTTCACATAATTGGCGATAGGTTTTAAAGGAAATATCTGCTTTTCTAAGCTTTTTATTAAAAATTTTTCTCCACAACGGCATAATATATGCAGTTTTCATTCCAGCATTGTGCGCACCTTCAACATCGCATCTAATGCTATTCCCTACATATAAAATTTCACTTGGTTCTAAATTCAAAGATTCTGCTAATACTTTAAAAGGATACACAGAAGGTTTTAAAGCTCCACACTCTTCTGAGCCTAAAATTACGTCAAAGTGTTTTTTAGTTCCCCACACATCACCTTTTTGTTCAGGGGGAAAATCAGATAATAATGCTAGCTTTAAATTTGCATCTTTAAAGGCAATAAAAGTTTCCTCTATATAATCAAAAGGTTTTATCTTTACAAAAAAAGGCTCAAGCCCCTTATATACAATTGCATTTATTTTTTCTTTTGCCTTTTCTACTGGAATTTTCATTTCTTCTGCAAGCAAACGTGCTTGATATTCATAAAAATCTGGTAAAACCGCAGTTCTATGAAGAATATGCCGTACATTGTTATAAAAATAAAAGAACATAAAATTTTTTAAAAAGTACCCGATGAGATTTCTATATAATCTCCGGTTTGGGTAGAGAGTCCCATCAATATCAAATGCAACTGCTTTTATTTCTTTCATTTTTAAATCATTGTCCATATTTATACTATATCAAATAAGTAAAGCTTATTCAACTACTCA
Source organism: uncultured Treponemataceae bacterium (assembly GCA_964370655.1). GTDB lineage: Bacteria > Spirochaetota > Spirochaetia > Treponematales > Treponemataceae > CAYJFX01. The sequence goes on from CAYJKA010000089.1 coordinate 7,483, forward strand.
ACTTTGATATCGTAGTCAAACATTGCTTTTCCACTACCTTGGCCTTCCTGAAATCTCCAACTTGCAATCTGTTGACGAAGCTCCGACTGTATTTCTACAGGAACCAAAGAAGAAGGTGAAAAATTTATACTTGAGGGTTGCACTGTACCATTTTGAGATAC
>CAYJKA010000090.1:0-7634 GCA_964370655.1 uncultured Treponemataceae bacterium
TGAATAACTAATTAAATTTAGCCACAGATGAATAGGATGTAAAGGATGTTTTTTTGTGGCGTAAAGAAAAAAATACCATTATCCTGTTTAATCCTGTATATCAGCGGCTATAAAAAAGACACTTTTGGATGAAAGTTGCTTTCCTTGCATGTAACCACTTGCACCAATAGCACAATAGTGATACAATAAATTTAGACATATGTCTAAAAGGAAGGTGGAATTGTGAGCGAATCAGAAAAACTTATTGACCACAGGTTTAATATCTTAAGTTACGAGCAATATCAAAAAGACCTAGCAGAAAAAAAATTCACAAAAATATGTTTAACCGAAGTTGTAAATGCAGATATGATGATTGCAACCCACGGTGAAGAAAAATACTTTAGAACATCAAGAGAAATTCTACACATGGGAAACGAAGCCTACAAACAAATGGGCCTCGATAAAATTATTCATGTATATATTCACAGCTACAAAAGTTTTATGGCAGTTGCAAACGACGATATAAGCAATGAAGACTTTTTAGGCCTAATGAAAGCAAATTATGAACAATATGAAATAATTACTGCGCAAAGCACCGAGATAGGTGGTATTTCACGCTTTGTAATTGCCTTTGGAGATAACTTAATAGACAGGGCTAAAAGCGCATTTTATGTACACCAACACGAACAAACAAATTTCATTGTAGCTACAGACGAAAAAGAAAAACTTGAAGCAGAAAAAGAAAAAAACATAGCAATATTTGAACTCTTACATTATGCAATAAAAAATGATAAAATAATTCCTTATTACCAAGGCATTCACAATAATGAAACAAACGAAATTATAAAATATGAAGCTTTAATGCGTGTACAAGATAAAAATGGAAAAATATATCCTCCTGGAATGTTTTTAGATGCATCAAAAAATTTAAAACTTTATTTACAACTTAGCAAAACAATGCTCGATAAAGCAATGAAAGATTTTGAAAACAAAGAAAGTGAATTAAGCCTCAATGTATCACTTTTTGATATACAATCTAAAGAGTTTAAAGCATGGTTTTTAGAAAGAGTAAAACAACATCCAGACCCATCAAAGATTATTATTGAATTCGTAGAAACCGAAAACTATAATGATGAAAAAGAACTCGAAAACTTCTTAGCAGCAGCGCGCGATATTGGCTGCAAAATTGCAATTGATGACTTTGGGGTAGGATTTGCAACCTATACTTCTATTATGTCTCTTCGACCAGATATTATAAAAATTGATGGGGATATTATAAAAAATCTTGCAACTTCAAAAGAAAGCACACTTATTGTAGATGCAATTTGTTATATGGCACGGCTTATTGGGGCATACATCACAGCAGAGTTCGTTGAAAACGCTGACATTCAAAAAATTCTTGAAGATAATAACGTACACTTTTCGCAAGGGTATCACTTCGCGAAGCCTGAACCTTTTGAAAATTTGAATATCAAATAACTTTTCCCGTTGTAACTATAATCTCTTTGTATTGTTTACTTGACAGAAATATTTAAAAAATATTATAATATTTTCGACAAAAAAACATGAAAACACTGGAGCCCTATGAAGCAACTTTCTCAAGTAATAACTGTTGATGATAAAAAATGTAAAAACTGCCATTCTTGTATTGCAGCCTGTCCTATAAAATTTTGCATAGATGGCAGCGGAGACGCAGTAACAATTAACCACAATTTATGTGTGGGGTGTGGAAAATGTATTCCAGCGTGCACACATAAGGCAAGAGACATAAAGGGCGACTTTACAGAATTTACTGAAGGTTTGAAAAGCAACCAAAAATTTGTTGCAATTGTAGCTCCTGCGGCTGCTGCAGTTTTTGATGGCAACTATTTGCAATTAAACACATGGTTAAAAAGCATAGGCGTTGAAGCCATTTTTGATGTAAGCTTTGGAGCAGAACTTACCGTAAAGTCATATTTAGACTACATAAAAAAAGAAAATCCAAAAGTAGTAATAGCACAGCCTTGCCCATCCATAGTAACCTATATTGAGCTATACAAAAAAGAACTCATTCCATATTTAGCCCCCGCTGACAGCCCAATGCTCCACACTGTTAGAATGATTCACCAATATTATCCGCAATACAAAGGCCACAGAGTAGTTGCTATATCACCTTGCGTTGCGAAAAAACGTGAGTTTGATGAAATTGGATTAGACATTCTTAATGTAACTATGGTTGCAATAAAAGAACACTTTCATGAAAAAAATATAAAATTAGAATCTCTTGCAAAAACTCCCTACGATAATCCACCAGCAGAAAGAGCAGTTCTCTTTTCTACCCCAGGAGGGCTTTTAGCAACAGCAAAACGAGAAGTCCCAGATATTGATAAAAAAACTCGTAAAATTGAAGGAACAAATGTCATTTACAACTATCTAAACGAGCTTCCAAATGCCATTAAAATGGGCAGAAACCCATTGCTTATTGACTGCTTAAATTGCGAAGAAGGGTGCAATGGAGGCACAGGAACTAAGAGTCAAAAAATAAAAAATGAAAAATCCCAAGATGATTTAGAATTCTTTATTTCAAAACGAGCAGAAGAAATGCAAGCTGCATATAGCCAAAACAAAAACAATTTTTCAAAAATAAAAGGTAAGAAAAAACTCGATAAAGCACTTGATGAATATTGGAAAGCAGACATTTACAAAAGAACTTATCAGGATTTGTCAGAAAATAATACTATAATTACACCAGATGCAGCTACAATTCAATCTATCTATGAAAAAATGCACAAATACGGCGAAGATGATATTATCAATTGTTGTTCTTGTGGCTACAATTCCTGCGAAATGATGGCAGTTGCAATTTATAATGGTCTAAACAAATGCGAAAACTGTTCTCATTACAATCTACAATTAATGCGTTTAGAGCGTGACAAACTAGAAGAAAACTCGGTAACACTCAATGAAAAAGTAACAACTGTTAATCATAACATAGACGGCATAAAACAGTCTGTAGAAAGTTTTGTAAAAGTGGCCGATGAAAGGGCTTTAACACTTTCATCCTCAACATCCGCACTAGAACAAATGCTTGTTACCATTAATAACCTTGCAAACTCAACCGAAAAAAGACGAGAAATAGTTGATGAAATATCAAACAAGGGAACAAAGAGTGAAGACCTTTTATTTCAAACAATGAACTCAATGACAACAATTGTAGATTCATTAAGTGGTATCTCAGAGATTTCTACTCTTATTAGCTCAATTGCATACAATACAAACCTCTTGTCGCTTAATGCATCAATTGAGGCAGCTCATGCTGGGGATGCAGGCAGGGGTTTTTCAATTGTAGCAGATGAGATTGGAAAACTTGCGGATAAAGCATCAGAAAATGCAAAAATCATTGGAAATATGATTACTGAAATTACAAACCATGTAACTGAATCAAAAAATACTGCAGAAGAAACCAGTAGCTCGGTACATGGAATGCTATCTGAAATGACAGAAATTACCAACATGATGAGTGAAATTTTAGTGCAAATGAATGAGCTTAAAACAGGCTCTGACTCACTAACTGATTCAATTACAGGATTTAAAGAACTTGCAGATATTATTGGTTCTGAAACGCAAACAATTTCACAAAAGATATCTTCAATAAAAGAGTCTGTTGATGAAATTGCTACAATTTCAAGTGATACCGTTAGTAACTTGTAAGATTTACTTATTACAGAACAAAACCATGGTTCTTGCTGTATGATCATATGGCGATTTATCAAAGTCGCCATACACTTCTACACTTTTATAACCGCATTGTAAGAGGATATCTCGAAGTTCAACTGCTGAATAAAGTCTCTGCACAAACTCGTGGGTTAGTTTTTCACCCGTCGTATTATCTATCAAAGTCCAGTTAGAACGAAGACCTTCCCATATGCCATCAACAGTAAACTTAGTAAGTACGGTTTTCCCCGCCCGTTCAAACCATTCCCCTTCAGTAAAATCGCGAACGGCAATTTCTCTCGATAGGCATTCAATAATAAAACATCCGCCTTCTTTTACAGTGTCCGCTATACGCTGTAAAATTAATTCGTCATCTTTCTTGTTATCGCAATAACCAAATGAAGTATATAAATTTACAGCACAATCAAATTTTTTTTCACTTGTGTATTCTCTAAGATCAGCTTGAACAAGAGTTATCGGAACATTTTCATCATCAGCACTCTCTTGCGCTGTTTTTAAAAAAGGTTCTATTAAATCAACCCCAGTTACATCTAAACCTAGAAGTGCAAAATCTATACTAATTCTTCCTGGTCCACATCCAGCGTCTAAAATTGAATCCCCTTCTTTAAGGGATGCAAGTGTTTTTATTCGGCAAGCGACTGCATGAGCTTCTGCCCAACGTTGCTCATCAAACATTATAGGGCCAAAATTAAGCCAAAAGCTATCCTTTTCAAACCATTCATTTTTATTATTCATAATGCCTCACATATAATTACTTTAAGCAATGAACTTGCCATCCTGAGAGCAGTCGAAGAATCTTATGACAAAGAAATCCACCGACTATACTTGAAATGACCCAAAATTTTTCATTGTTATACTATTCCTTTTGGTTTTCTACTTCGCTCAAATAGCACTAGAACAACAAGCACTAATAAAAACGCAGGAACAATAAAAAAACTTTTTCCTAAGCCAACAGAGTCCCCTATAATTCCCATGAGTAATGAAGCAAGCCCAAAGCCAGGAACTCCTGCGCATGACATTAAAATAAAGGCTGCAGTGGCATCTATATTTGGGATTCTATCTACTGCATACGACTGAATAGACGGCCAAAAACAAGCAATACTCATACCAGCTAAAAAGAGAACAACAAAGAAAACAACCACTGTTTCAACAAATGGAATTACAAATGCTACAGCACAGCCAAAAATTGCAGAACACAATATAAAGCGTCGTAAATATTGCTGTTTTACTAAAACGCCACCTACAAGCCGTACTGTCATCATCCCTGCGGCAAAAAAAGCAGTTCCAAAACCACCCATGCGTGGATTTGCAGCAAAGTTAACTTGAATATAACTTGCACTCCAAAAGGTAAAAGCGCCCTCAGCGCCACCTGCAAAAACCATCATAGCGCAAAAGATCCAAAAGCGCTTTACTTTTACACAGTCCCCATATTGACCAATAACTTGCTTTACCGTTAAACCACCCTGTTTTGTATCGCTTTTTCGTAAAAAAAACATCCCAATACCAACAACAAATGAAAAAACAGCAAGAGAAGCTATAATCATTCGCCATGAAATCCCTCGCGTCAGTAAATCTCCTGCTAAAATAACGGTAGAAAGAACCCCAACAGACCAAAAAGCATTTACAACATTTAAATATTGCCCAGAGTCACCTGGATGAGTATCAGCAACAAGTGGATTAATAAGGCCTTCAAGAATTCCAGATGCAAGACCTAAAATTACCGTTGCAACTAAAATGGCAGTGTAAGACGGTGCAATGGCATAAACTAAATATCCAATACTTAACCCAAAAAGGCCTGTAGTTAACGAGCGCACCTTACCTACTTTGGCAGCCATAAAACCACCAAAAAAAAGTGAAACAAAGATAAGCATAGAACGAACACCTTCAATCCCACCACCTGCAGAAAGAGAAAAGTTAAGTTCATCTGCCATGGCTAATAAGCAAATAGGAGTAACAGTTGCGCTTCCTGCATATAAAAGCATACATGCTATTGCACCATAATCAAGAGGTTTTAGTTTTATGTTCATAGCTCAAGAGTACTTTATATTGCAAAAATATTCAATGCACGTTATAATGAAAGTGAACAAAAACGGAAAAATTTAGACTGTCTCCCCTAGCAAAAAGGTAAGGGAAAAACAAAAAGCAGTCAACAAGAAGGTAAAAATGAACAAAACAGTATATGTCATTGGACATAGAAATCCCGACACAGATTCAGTTGTATCGGCAGCGGCGTATGCACACTTAAAGCAAGAATTAGGACTAGAAGGATGCAAGGCTGCAAGAGCTGGTAAAATGTCTCCTCAAACAGAGTACATATTTAATAGATTTAAAGTTCCAAACCCAGAATATATCCCAGACTTACTTCCAAAGGTAAGCTACTATATGCAACAAGGCTGCGATACGGTGGATGAAGGAACTTCTCTTTGGGCTGCAGTTGCAAAAATGGAAACAAGCCAGTCAAAGGTATTACCAATTATTAATAAAGAAGGAAAGTACCAATCACTGCTTCACTACAATGCTTTTGCCCAAAACGTGCTAAAACTATTAAACCCAGAAAAAGAAGCAGCAGTAACAACTAGCATAAAACTTATACACGAAACATTAAACGCACAACCACTCATATTGAAAAATGAAGACGAACTTTTTAAATGTACAATCCTGGTAGGGGCAGCAGAGTTTTCAACATTTAAAACACTGCTCGATGAGCGCAAAAGTGAAAATGTGGTGGTAATTACAGGCGATAGAGAAGATGTACAAGAATATTGCATTAACTCAGGAATTAAAGCCTTAGTTGTAACATCGGGATTCGTAATAAATAAAGAACTACGAGAAAAGGCAGAAAAAAAAGGCGTATCGGTTCTTATAAGCCCATACGACACTTCAGCAACTGCAATGCTCAGCGTGTATTCAACAGCAGTGTCGGTTATGGCTGACAAAGAATTAAAACCAGTTAAACCATTCGATACAGTAAGAAAAGTTCAACCACTTTTGCGTGAGTCTCCAAGTAGATGCCTTCCAGTCATTGACGACAAAGGTAGCGTAATAGGAATAATCTCAGAAAGTGACCTACTCCACGAAGCAAACATAGAAGTTATACTAGTAGACCATAACGAAGTTACACAGGCAGTAGACGGAATAGAAAATTATATAATACAAGAAATAATTGACCACCATAGACTCGGAAACCTGTCAACAAAGTACCCAATAACGTTTATAAATAAACCAGTTGGGGCAACATCTACAATTGTAGCAAACCTATACCGCGAAAATAGAGTCTCAATACCAAAAGAAATTGCATGCATACTCTTAAGCGCAATTCTCTCAGATACGCTAATACTCCAGTCGTCTACAACAACAGACATAGACAGAGAAACAGCAGAATACCTATCAAACATTACAAACCTAGACATCGCAGAACTTGGACAAGACATTGTAATGGCTGCAAGTAGAATAGGCGGAAGAACAGCAAGCGAAGTTATTCACCAAGATATGAAAGAATACTCCGAAAGAACATTCCAGTTCACCGTAAGCCAAATTGAAGTAGACAGCATGGACGAAATTCTAAAACGAAAAGAAGAGTTCTTGTCCGAACTAGAAATCGAAAGAAGAAGCCAAAAAATGCTATTCTGCGCAATGATGGTAACAGACATAACACAACTTACCAGTATTCTACTCATCGCAGGTGAAAAACGATTCACACAGCACATAAACTTCCCACTAATGGAAGACTCAGTGTACATAGTAAACGACATAGTTTCTCGTAAAAAACAACTCGTACCGCTATTAAGCGAACAAATTGAAAACTTCGATTCATAATTTTTAGGGCGTTACCCCGCAAGCGGGGTCGGACTCTGCGGGGTTTCATTCGTTTTAGAAGTGGTTTGCCGCGAGCAAACCACTTCTAGAACGAACCGCTACGCGGCCCCTACGATTCCTAACGC
>CAYJKA010000091.1:0-7394 GCA_964370655.1 uncultured Treponemataceae bacterium
CGCTTTTCTGCTACAGTTTCATATTCCCACACATCAAAGACGATATTGTCATCCAACATATCATTATTTGCCATTGGTATCATATTATATGCAACATTTTTATTGCTGTTATTTATGGTAGCCATACCATTAACCGTTAATTCAACTGTTCCTGATGATACTGTTGGTAGGTTAAAAACTACCGTGTTTAGATTAACACTTGTTAGATCAATAGTAGTACTGGCAATTTCAAGAGTAGCATTTGCAATATCGGTTGCAAAGTTAAAACCATGTATTTCTATATCTTTTTCGCCAACTGCAACAGGATAGTTACCGAGCGCTGTTCTTGCATTGGTAGCTTTTCTACGAGATATTGCGGTAGAAACAGAGCTAATATATGGCACAACATCAACGGTATACGATGGGTTATTGTAATCAGCTTCCCCTACTGAACCACTTGCAGTAAGGCTTGCTGCGTTTCCACTAGCGTCTTTTGCAATTACGGTAATTGTTTTATTAGTACCTACAATCCCAGACATTTTTTGACTATCCCAATGTAGTTCCCAGTTTATAGAATGTCCATCTTGTCCAAAGGTAATATCTTGTGCGGTAAAATACCAGCCTGCAGCAATGCTCGGAGAATCTGAAACCCATGAAGCTGTGGCTGGGTTATATTCTGCAATCTTAAACATACTGTCGGCTGATGTAGCATTATCAAATTCAAAGTCAGTAATTTTCGCCCAAACTTCGCGTAAAGATTTATCATCAAATGCCATACCACTAATTGTTACCTTGCCTGAAACTTTTGGATTTTCAATATTATCAAGTTCAATATGACCATTATCTCGACTATTTTCATACAGTGAGTTATCATCTTCACTTGTCCAGTAAAACGGAGATACAACAGTATAAGGCATAACATCATCTAGTACATCTATGTGCATTTTTAATTCTAATGTTGCACTTTGGCTACCACTGCCACCAACAATTGCTTCTTCGGTCGAATCCCAAATAGTAAAATTAAATGTATGGGCTTCTGCTGTTGTATCAGGAATTGTACCTAGAAGCATATTATCTTGTACAGTCAAAACTATAGGATCTACCCTTTCAAGTTCTGCTTCACCATCAGTAAAGCTACCATCGCCTTCACGTATACGAGTAGTGTTTTCTGCAGTGTCTACATTTATATCCGAATGACCATTCGTTCTTAAGGTATAATGTAAGTCCCCATTTCCACCGACAATTTCAGGTATAACATGGGTTAGACCTGTAGCAGTAAATTTCTTTAAAGTTGCACCAGATGCATCGATAACTGCATTTGTTACCGGTTCGTTGTTGGAAAGAGTAGAATAGTCTGTTTCTTCATTTAGCTCAATAGCATTGTTACCATTTAAGTCTGTTCCTAGCCATACTTTTGCAATTGCAGGTGCATTATTTGAAACAGTACTATCTGCAACTGGATGTGATGCTTTGTTTCCTGACATATCATACGCAACAGCATGAATCTTTATAGGACCATCGGGAATGTTACGAGAATCTATTGAAGCAGACCAAGTATAATTTATACCCTGTCGTTCTAAATACTCAAGCATTCCATCTCCGTCATCGTTTATAATACTACCGTCTTCTCGTACAGTTTCGATGCTATCTTGATTATTCACGAGCATTACATAAGCAACATCGGCGCTTGTGTAGCTCGTATCAGCACTTGGAGTAAAGGTAATTACGCCGCTAGTATAATCCACTGCAGTTATTTCACGGTCAACACCTGCAATAGTTACTAATCCACCTCTTCGTACATTCAAGTTCCCAATAATAGCAGAATGTTTTAAGGTAGCATCACTTTCACGTGTTAAACCCTCTGTAAGTCGTAATTTTGGAAGACCATCAACCATTCCCACTTGTCCGTTTGTTGGTGCGGTGCGAACTAAGTTTGTGCGATTTGCATCCCCGATACGACTTTCCATTACATTATATATTCTATCATTACTGTCACCTGTAACATCTCGTTCAAACCAAAAGGCAATGTGGCTTAAACCGCCACCTGCTTCGATTACAGTAGAACCAAAGGTATATGTTTTATCTGTTTGTTGCACTCTATTGTTGTCATCAATATCTGCATCGCGGCTTTGAAGATTCGCACTAGCTGTAGGAGAAGTATTATCGCGATTTACAAAAACGCTGCGGCTTGTTGTTACCGTTGGACCTTCAGTATCTTTTGTTGCTGTTATAGCAAAATTCAATGCTCCATTTGCATCCAAGCTACTAACAGGAATATTCATACGATACCCTCTAGTTCCAGAACCAAAGTCTGACACTGGAGTAAACCATGAATCGTTTTCGTGATTACTACTAATATCACCTTGTATATCAAGGCGAGAAATTCCTGCGCTATCTTCAATTGAGCCTATTAAGTACCATGAACCTGTAAGCCAAATGCCGTCTTCATATGGCTGTTGTCTTATAATTGTGTTTGATAAATCGCTTTCGTACTGTACGAGTGTAAGAGGTTCGGACTCTCCAATTGTCGGAACATTTTCATCAATGTTAATTGTTATTGCGTCAGACCAATCACTTACGGCATCACTTGTGTCTACAGAGCGTACACGATAGCGGATAGTAGAATTGTTTAACTCATCAGAAGTATTAATTACTTGCTTCCAATTGGTTGTACCTTCAACTTTAAATCCCCACCATTCAATAGGGTCACTACCGTCTGCATCTGCGTTTGGATAAATAGTTTCAATTGTATATCCCTTTCCACTAAGATTAGTAGAATCATCAGAATCAAAATTACCATCATTGTCAGTATCTATTTGCATGAATACCGCATTTACAATTTCATTATCTCTTGCACTACCAAATATGGTTATTGCACCACCCAGTGTTATAATCTCACTTCCGAGAGGTTTTGGGTAGCTTACCGAAACGAGAGGCTTATTACCATTTGGGTCTACGTGTAGTTCAAAATAGTTATTCCCATCTGCGGCATTATTTACTGGAGGAACATCGGTATAGCCAATATTTCCAAGATTATCTTCTAAACGGAACACTAAAGGGAGTCTCCAAAGGTTTGAACCTACAGAGGTTTCTATAGCGTAATCGCCACCATCTTCCCCAATGTATGAAGAAAGTGTTGCATAACCACCTGTGCCAAATATTATGCGCCACCCGTTTGTTCCGGTTACCTCTTTCCACACAGCATCATTTTCTTCAACTACGCTTTTTTCTTCTGGGTTAACCCATTCATTACCACTAGCACCCTTAGTAGGAATTGCAAAGTGTATACTCTTTATTCCAGAGCTATTATTTCCATCGCTTGCATTTCCTTCTAAAACCACATCCCCAGTTACAACAGAGCCATAAGCATGACTATTTACAGCTGTTAATGTAGGTGCAAGATTATCAACAAGTATTTGCCGTGTAAGGGCACGCACACTGCCTGAACCATCTGTTGCTTCTATAGTTAGGCGCACTAAACCGCTTGTTAATGTTGTGCTATCTATTTCTTCTGTTGTTCCAATATCATTTTCGTCATCTGCAATAGTGTTTGTAGTAGTTATTAAAGTATTTTCATTTTTAATTCCAATACTAACCACCCTACTTGCATCTTTTGCCGTAATTCGCAGCTTAAAGGAGCCACGTATAGGCTCATTGTCGGTTAAGTTATACCATGCATCAACTGGGAACCCCTCAGTTTTATTTATTTCGATATCTACGACTTCGGGAGGTGTAGTGTCTACTAAAAGATTTAGACTACTACCTTTTTCGCCGCCATCCTTATAACCAAAGTAATCAGTTCCATCGGTTAGCTTAGGGCTTACTTGTAGCTCTTCTTCGCTTGAATTTGCACCTAAAGGAATTGAGGTAAATATAGAACCAATAGTATCGGTTACCCTAAAATAAACATTATACGGCCCATCTATAAGTATACTATTTGAAGGGTATACCCATATACCACCAGGTAAAACACTTACTTCTTCAAAATCACTTTCAACTGGAGTACTGCCAACAGTAATAGTGGCTATTTCAAGTTTTGCAATACCATCATCATCTGCGATACTTCCTCTTAATTGACTTGATAAGAGTTTAGCTGGGGTAGTATTATTCATACCGTTTAATGTAGCATTTGTTATAGATATTATTGGTCGGTCTTCATCTTGATCAATGGTTATAATATGTCCTTCGGTATCTTCTTTATGTGATTCACCAACGTTTCCTGCACTATCTGTTGCTACAGCTCTAATGTTCATAGTACCATTTGCGTATTTTGCAGTATCAATATCATAAGTCCAAACCCTACCAGATACATCTGCAAGATTTTCCCACACACCTGAAATATTTTTTATTTGTAACACTGTAGTGGCGATATAACTATCGGTTGTAGAGCCACGGACAGTAACTACTCCGTTTACCATTTCACCTTGTATTGGAGAAGTAATGTTCACAATAGGTGGCTCTGTATCTATTACTATAGAAAAGGGACTATACACTGTTTTATTGCCTACATTATCAATAATGGTAAATTCTACTACTCCATTCGTACCTTTTGCAATTTCTGAGGAAGGTATTAAAAAATTTGACTTTTGATCAGAACCTTCTTCTATAAGTGGCTCATAATCTATAATGCTTGTACCAATTTTTGTAAGCTTAAGTACATCAAAGCCACTATCTACTACAGCATTATCCTCATTGATAAGCCCGTCAAGTGTAACCGTAATGTCACTTGTTGCATTCGTAACTAGTGATGCAAGCTTTTCACTATCGTTTACAAAATAATTTTTTGGTACTGTAGGCGGAGTTTTATCAACACTAAATTGTATAGTTTCAATTTCAGATACATTTGCATTTTCATCTATTGCACGCAAGCTAAGTATGTAATGCCCTGTATCACTTGGATTTATAATCGCAGTCCATTCCAGAGGTTTTGTAGGATCTTGACCTTTATTGAGTGTTGTCCATTTTGAAGATGTTTCACCTATTTTGCTAAGGTTATATTCTACCGTTGCTACACCAATTGCAGTAGCGCCACTTGGTGCCATATCTTTTGCATCTACACTTACTGTTAGAACTTTGTTTCCATACCAATTAATTGTGTTGCTATCAATTGTTTGCTCATAGTCAGGTGATAAAGGATCAACAGCCGGTTCTGGTGGTGTAGGATTAATAATTTTTACATCAGATAAATCCGGAGCAATAGTATCAATAGTTAATGTTTTTGTTGTTATATTCCCTGCACCATCTTGCACGGTCACAGAAATAGGTAACCCTATGTCATTGGGAGTAAAGGTATCTGTAATAGTAATATTTTCAATAGAACCTGCTTTAAAGAATGTTTTTTTATTACCTATTTCATAAAAATTTGTAGTAGATTGGCCTTCATCATCGGAATTACCTGAAACACTTCTATCGTCTATTGCATCCACAATAAGGCTAAGTATTTTTGTATTAGATGATTCACTGGATGCACTTACATCCGGTGTAAGAGTAATAGAAGGAAACTCAACATCATAGGTAATATATCGATTTATAGTTGTAGTGCCACCACCTGAGTCAGTAGCTGTAAGAGTAAGTACATAATCTTTTGTACTATCAGGTGAAAAAAAGTGCGTATGTTTAAGAGGTATAGAAAAATCATATTTTTTATTATTTTGTGTGACAAAGCCTTCGTCGCCAGCGTATAAAATATCACCTTCATCTTCATCTTCATTCGAACCATTTATTTTAAGTGACCACTCTATTTTTTCCATCCCAGGTACGCCTGCAGCAAGATCTCTTGAAGTACTTACACTACCTATAATGGTAACTACCGGCTCTGAATTTATGTTGAGAGGCTTTGGCTTTATAATTGTTACTGTTGGAAATGTAGCACTTACATCAAATTCTGGAAGACTGCTTGATGAAAGCTTATTAAAACCATACTTATCTTCAACTTTATTTTTATACTCGCGTTCTGCATAATCACTTCCAACTACTTCAATTAGGTATGATCCAGTAAGCAAATCGCCTATAAAACCTTCATTAGGCGTATGTTTATAATTTTTATTCTCAGGATCATCAGTAGGATTTACAATGCTTTCATTGGATGGTAAGATAGAGCTTTGTATATTCACACCACGCAATGGCAGGGTAAGCGTAAGAACACCTGATTCAAGTGCACTTTCAACAGTATCTTTGTTTGCACCATTCTCTAATGGATAAAGTTGATATATTGCTGTCGTTGCTCCATCTCCATCTAATTCTTTTACAAATATGCTAAATTGGTCAAGTTCATGACCTGAACCATCAAGATTTGGGTGCAAGCTAATATCAAGTGTACTTGTAGAGCTAATATTATGTGTTGAAGGAGGTCTCGCACTTGTAAAAGCAGTACTATATGAAAATGTTGGAGAGCTTTCTGGTGTTAAGCTAAAAGTTGCAAGTTTAACTTCATTTGACTTTACTGAAGCGGCTAGTGAATTTACAGCAAGAACTCTTGTAGTAGGTGTTTTTGTAGTAGCGGGCTTACCAATATTGCTAAGAGAGAGTTCAATTCCTGTAGCTTCTGCTTTTTTTACTTCATCAATTGTTGTAGCTGAAGTTCTATAATAAGACTCTGTTCTAATGCTGTGTATAAGGTTTGCATCAACTACTTCACTAAGGGCTGTAATGTCAGATGTGAGGTAATACTCTGTTGAACTGTTTCCTTCTTCACCTTCTCTATTTTCAGTGCCATCGTATACTTTTGCGCTATCAAATGCTTGTATTGTGTAATAGAAAACTTTTTTCTCTCCAGCTGTATCTCCATAAATTTTATTATAAAAATTTTCTGGTACAGAAAACCTTCCGATTTCAGTATTAATAATTGCACCACCTACATCATCTATGAACGTAGATGCAATTTCTGTGGTGCCACTAGCATCAGCATAAGCTGTGAATTCGATTTTTTCTATATTGTCATCTGCAACTTGTCCTTTGATACCAATACTGTTCCCGTAATCGGTTGTACTTACATCAGAACCAGGTGTTGTCATGGATATAACTGGAGCTGTATTATCTATAGTGTAATCAAGTGAGTATGAATGCTCTCTTCCTGATACATCTGTTGCATATGCTGTTACCGTGTAAAGCCCATCTTTTATTGGATATGGGCTTTCAATGCCATCGGGAGTAATTTTCTTATTCACTTCTTCAATGTGCCATGTATTATTATCAGTGTTTATTATTGCATCAAAGCTATATTGATACGCAACATGTGAAAGGGCATCTTTTTCAGTAAAGCTAACCGTAACAGCTTCTACTCGAAAATCATCTTTAACAGTACCACGCATGATAAACTCATCTCTGATTATTGCAGTGTTTTTTGGATATGTAATACTTACTTCAGGAGGTAAAATATCAACAGTTTCACCTAAACCAACATTACAGGTTGTAAA
>CAYJKA010000092.1:0-7316 GCA_964370655.1 uncultured Treponemataceae bacterium
TCCCTGGCGCATTGCGTAATTAGGGAAGGAGTATAGAAAAGGATTCTTCGACGTATCGAAATGACACTCTTGCATAATTGCTAAATAGATTTTCTATGAAAATTGATTTCCATAAGACAAAACAGAAGACTATGTGCACTTTTTATGATATACTATATGTATGGAAAAACAATTGCCACTGGTTTTGTGTACAACACTTCTAGTAGAAACCTCACCGCAAGCTATACCTATGGGCTGTGCTTGTATTGCTTCAGCAATAAGAAAAAAAGCCACTAAACAAATAAATGTTGAAATTTTAGATTTTTCTCCAGAAGAATCATTGCTTATAAAATGTGATGATGAAAAAAAAGCCGACGAAATTTCAAAAATAATAATTGAAAAAAAACCTATGATACTTAGTGTTTCTGTATATGTTTGGAATAGAAACGTGTTGACCGCAGTAGCACAAAAGGTAAAAAAGGCATTACCTGAAACCTTTATTCTTGCTGGAGGCCCAGAGGTAACAGCAAATCCTAATTCTTTTGTACAAAGTGGTAGCCCTTTTTCTGTGGTTGTTACAGGAGAAGGGGAAGACGATGTAAGCTCTCTTGTTTTGTCCTTTTTAGATAAAAAGCAATACACTGGAAATAAAATAGTAGTTGGAAAGCCATATAATTTAGAAGAAGCCTCTTCTCCGTATTTAGATGGAACATTAGATGCTAGAAAATATTCAGGGGCTCTTTGGGAGCTTGCAAGAGGTTGTCCGTATTCATGTTCTTATTGTTATGAATCTAAGGGCGAAAAAAAAGTTCGTTATATGCCAAAAAGCCGTCTTTATGAAGAATTAGACTTTTTTGTAAAAAATGAGATAGGACAAGTTTTTGTATTAGACCCAACATATAATGTGGACAAAAAACGCGCATTAGATATGCTTCGATATATTGAAAAGGTAGCCCCTTCTATTTTCTTTCATTTTGAATGCAGGCCAGAGTTTATAGACATAAAACTTGCAAAGGCTTTTTCACAAATTTCATGTTCTTTACAAATAGGATTACAGTCATCAAGTGAAAAGGTATTAGCCACCGTAAATAGAACTTTTAACAAAAAAGAATTTGTTAGAAATATTGGATTATTGAATGAATCTGGTGCTGTGTTTGGCTTTGACTTAATTTATGGTTTGCCAGGCGACACTTTTGAAGGGTTTATGAAGAGCATAGATTTTGCCCTAGAATTGTATCCAAATCATTTAGAAATTTTTCAGTTATCGGTACTTCCAGGCACTGATTTATTTGACAGAGCAAAGAGTTTACAGTTAACATTTATGCCAAATGCGCCTTATCTTGTAGAAAAGACAGCAACATTTTCTTCTTCTGATATAGCACGGGCAAAAGACCTTGCTTTTGCAACATCGCTTTTTTATACCCAAGGGCGCGCGGTACCGTGGTTTTTGGCATTGATAAAGCCACTTCAAAAAAAACCGTCTCAAATTCTAACAGAATTTTTGTATGAATTACAAGAAAGAAATATAACTCAACATACAAAATTAAGTTTTGAACGCCTTGTTGAAATACAAAAAGATTTTATTAAAACTCAGTATACAAAAAAGAATATTAGACATCTTTTGAGATTTGCTGTTGATGTTATAGATTTGAATGCAGCCATTTCTTCATATATTGCAGAAGGGAAAGAAAACTTTGTAGACCTTAATTATCATCCAGACGATTTATTGAGCCCGTATAGCCAAGACCCAAAGTATTTTGTTCAGCACGCAGAAAAATTTCCATGTACTGTAGAGGTTGGAAAGAGGGTTGAAGATGAAACGGGCGATATTTATACTATAGTTTTTAATAATTAAATGCAGTAGCGATTGTAGACCCGCCGAAGGCGTTCGCACCTTGTGAGGTGCGAATGGAGCGAAAGCGGAAGGTCGCAAAGCGCGACCTCAAGCTACGCTTGAGGGACTGCCCTTCTATTGTTCTAATTTTTGAATTTCTTTAATGTACTCTTTTTCTATTTCGTTTTCAATTGTGCGTATTGCTCTTTGAGCTGCTTCGTCCTCTGTTATGTGGGCTTCTCTTCCGCTAATACTCCATGGTAAAAATGTTTTATTTTTTACGTCTACCAGTTCTGTGTTTAGGATAAAGCGAACATATTTGTTATTTTGGCTAGATGTCATAGAAAAAGGTTCTACTGAGAGTTCTGCAAATAACACATAGGGCATAGAGAAAGATGGAATTGTTGACATAGGAACTATATCGCTTTTGTACCCAAGCGTTTTAAATGTTTCGCTTAAAGAAAAAGCAACGCGGCTGTCTACGTCATTATTTACTGCAACACCTACATAAATTTTTTGTTTTTCTAGTTCTATTAGAATGGCAATTGCATTTGAGTTTTTATATGATAAGTCGATTGATTTATACAAAGAAGGGTTTATTACAGAAAGAAGTTCTGCATAGACTTCATTTTCGTATGCAATTGCAAGGGCTTTTTTTGCAGATGCAACACCTTCGAAAGTTGCCTCATTATCTATCATAAATGTTAACCGTGCATTTATAATTTCTTCATTTTCATCTACTTTTTGTTTATAATAGGTACCAACTTCTTTTCGGTCTATTGCCGCTAGAGCGTATACCGTTCCATCTTTTGCCGTATATGTTTCTTGGATTTCTAATCCTGTAATCTCATCAATTACTGAACTTGTGTTTACTGTTGTTTGGTATTCTCTTGATTGGTCTTGGAAATTGTTTTCAAAGCTTTCTGTTGCAGTGCTTTCTGCGTCAACTTTTTGTTTAAGTATTTTACTTAGGTTAAATGTCGCTGCTGCTTCTGCTCCTATTCTATCTTGAGCATATCCAACTGCTGCAAGGTAGTCTTCGTCTGGGTACACCGCATCTATATCTGTTATCCAAAGTGGGCTTTGGTTTTGCGCAAAGGGTGAGCTTGCACAAGAGATTAAAAGTGTAAAAATTAGCACATTTAGTATTAGAACACAAAAAGGTTTTTTTATTGTAAGCATACTGCCTCCACAAGATTTATATTTTGAGATTGTACTATTACATTCTCTTTTATTTGACTTGATACAACATTATTGTATGCATCATAGCACGTTATTTCAATAGTATAAAGACCAGATGGGAGGTTTAATCCTCCTACCCAAATTAGGGCAGGAAAGTACCGTGTAGAGCGTATATCTGCCTGTTCTGATATTTCTGTAAACACACTTGCAGCAAAGTTAAAAAGCTGCGCATATTGGCCTGCAGATGAGTTTTGCATATGGGTAGTTACGCCTTGATTTACTGCTGTTTTTGACAGTGCCCTGAGTAGTGTTTTTAAGTAGATTAAACCTTGTTTTTGTTGAAAAGTGTCTACTGCAATGTTTTCTACGCTTTCTATTACTTCAAGCGTATCTGTTGTGGTTTGACCATTTACATTTGTGGCTT
Organism: uncultured Treponemataceae bacterium; assembly: GCA_964370655.1. Lineage (GTDB taxonomy): Bacteria > Spirochaetota > Spirochaetia > Treponematales > Treponemataceae > CAYJFX01. Next base: position 3,420 of record CAYJKA010000092.1, read on the forward strand.
TAACCAAAATGGAAGAAACAACAGAAGAGTTTTTTTCCATTACTGGGATGGCTAGTTTAAACCATGTTTCATCAAATATTCCCGGTAAGCGCATTACTACTTCTTCTTTTTCTGGTGCTGTACCTGTGTATGCTATAACATTTAGCCTTTGCTTATCAGAGGGTATTGAAAATTCTTCTTGTACGGCTTTTGGTACTGGAAATGGGTATAGTGTTTGTTGTGTTGCAAATGCTCTTTCTATGAATTTTTTATCTATTTCGGCTGAATCTAGTTGGTTTATAGAACGGTATAATATTAAACTTACATAGCGCGCGAATGCTGAATCGTAAAACTCTAAAACCTCTACGTTATTGCTAAAGGGATTATCTGCAGAGTATCCTTCTTGATTTGTTTGTAGGCGAGCCTGTTCAAGAGCACCAGAGTATTTTGTTGAGAGTAGTTGCAATTTATTATTAAAGCGCCTTATTTCTACAAAAGCTGCTTCTGTATTTCCTAGTTGAATATAATTTAGCGCCATAAAAAGATTTGTATAAATATCTTCAAAATCTTCTCCTGCATAATCTACAATTGTATCATTGAGTAAAAAAGATCCAACTGTTTGTGTTACGCTTATTGCAAAATAAAATTCGATTAGTTTTTCTGCTTGTGATAACGAAGAATTTGATGCTTCATAATCTTCTGCATAGCGAGAAAGCATTCCTGCATCTAAAGAATACAGCACTTCATCATTGTCGTTATAAAGCTTTTTTTTGTCTTCTTCTAGGATTTGTCTTGCTTGGTTAAAATTTCCATAGTATATACTTTCATCTACTTGAGAAAAATCTCTTATTGATGCACATGAAAGCATAGAAAAGAGCATTGGTAGCAGTATTAATGAAAAACTAAGCCATCCACATGAGGACGGATGGCTTTTTTGTTTTGAGAATGCTAATTGCTCTTTTCTCATAAAAAATTTCATGTATTAGAAGCGTGCTTTTGAATTTGTAATAAACTTTTTAATTTCTGAGTTTTCGCCAACCCATAATTTTCTGTTTGTTTCAATATCAATAAGTTCTGCAGTTACATAGTATGTTCGTGTAGATTTATTATCAATTGCATCTACAATTGTTTTTACTGAACCTACTAGCATAAAGTCTGCACCTGTTTCATTTGCTAAGCGACTTGCGGTGTCTTCGCTTGCCCATTCTTGTTGTTCAAGTCTTTCTTGGCGTAGTTCGTCTCGTTGATCTGAACTTGCAACAAACTCTACACGACCACTATTTATTAAAGCGGCTTCAAATTTTTGTGCCAATATAGATGTGTCTAAGTGTTCATCGCTTTGGTTACTAAATGTTCCAACAATTACTACAGGAAGTTCTGAGTTATTTTTTATGTAATTTGTAATAGCAGGGGCTGAAACACATTCTTCTACCAAAGAACTTGCAACTAAGCGCACATCGGTATCGTTCCAGTATCCGCTTAAATCTGTTTGTGTTTCTGAATCAATTCGCTCTACTTTTGTAGAAGCACAGCTTGATAAAAAAGCAACTGCGCATATAAATCCTAGTACTTTAATTTTTTTCATTTTATTGACCTCCAAAAATAAATGCAAATACTTTTGCATCATCTATTGTATGTTGAATAGAAGAACATTCGTTTGGCTTATGTGCTGCATCTTCTAAGGTTGCCCATACAACTGTATTGAATCCTTCTAGGCGAAGGTAGGCGCCAACTGTTCCACCACCAATGCCAATTGGACGTGCAGTAATACCTCGTAGTTCCTTTAGTGCTCTTGTAATTTCAACAACTACAGGTGCATCTACAGGGGTAGGAGGTGTTTTTTTAGTGCGCTCTTCTTCGCAGGTGATTTGAACATTGTATTGTTCTTCAATTTTTTTGATACGTTTTGCTATTTCTTCTCGAACTTCTTCTAGCTCATAGCAAGGAAGAATTCTACAGTCCATGTAAAAGACATCTTCGCCAGGAATAGTGTTTACATTTGGCACGTTTGCTTCTTTTTTTGTAGGTTGAAAGGTTGAATAATTTGATTCAAAGATATCATCTGTTTTATTAAAGAAGTTTTCCATGTCATGAAGGCTTAGTGCAAGGGCTGCGCCTGCGATGCAAGCATTTGAGCCAAGATCTGGGCGGGAGCCATGAGCTTGTTGTCCTTTTGTAATAAGCTTTAAAGGAAAGCCTGTTTTTTCGGCAACTTCAATTGTTTCACCAATAGAGTCTCCAGCGTCTGGAATTATAATTAAGTCTTGTTTTCTAAAAAGATTATGTTCTTTTAACAAGTATTGGATTCCATAGGCAGATCCAACTTCTTCGTCAGCAACAAAAAGAAGTTTTACGGTAAAAGCAGGTTTTAGTCCGTTTTCTAAGAACGCAAGCGCTGCAACAACGCCTGAAACAAGTCCTTGTTGGTTATCTTCAACTCCGCGCCCATAAAGCTTTCCGTCTTTTTCAATAACTGTCCACGGGCTGTTGTCCCATTGTTCCATTTCGCCTTCTGGCACAACATCGGTATGAGCCATAATCCAAATGCTTTTTTCATCGCTCATCCCATCTATAGTTGCTACTAAATTAGGGCGAATGCCAGAAGAAACGCGGGAGTCTGGTGCATCAAAGCGTTCTAGGTTTGTGATACCATGTTTTTTTAACCATTCTTCTAAAACAAGAACTTTATTAAGTTCTCCGTCTCCTCCACTTTCTGGAGCAATGGCAATTTCTGCTGTGATAGTTGTTTGCAAGTCTACAATTGTAGGTTTGCTTTCATCGATGTATGAAAGTATTGTGTCAAATTCTTTTTTTTCCATGCATAACCTTATTTATTATAAACATTCCATGTAGAAGAAACTAATGTGTCTACATCAGAGCATTCTGCTTTCCAGTTTAGTTTTTCGCGAGCAAAGGCAGATGTTGCATATAAACAAGCAGGGTCTCCTGCTCTTCTTTCTACATATTTTGTTGGGATTTCTTTTCCTGTTATTTTACGTGCTGCTTCAAGCATTTCAGTTACAGTGATTCCAACTTCGCTACCAAGATTTACTTTTAAGCTTTCGTTATTTTTAGAAATGAAGTTAAGAGCTTTTACGTGTGCGATTGCTAGGTCTTTTACGTGTACATAGTCTCTAATACAAGTTCCGTCTCTTGTGTCATAATCTTGACCAAAAACTTGAAGTTCTTTTCGCATTCCACAAGCAACTTCCATAATTACTGGAAGAAGGTTTGCAGGATTTTGTTCTAAGCCTGTTAAAACACCATCTGGGTCGTAACCTGCTGCGTTAAAATAGCGTAAAGATGCAAATTTTAAGCCTTTTAGTTTATCATACCAGTCCATATAACTTTCAATGTCTAGTTTTGTAAATCCATAGTAGTTTTCAGGGTTTTTAGGATGATCTTCGTCGATTGGTAAGTATTGTGGTTCACCAAAAACTGCTGCAGATGAAGAAAATACCATGTATTTGCATTCATATTTAGATGCTGAGTTAAGTATGTTTAGGGTACCTGTAATATTGTTTACAGAGTATTTTTCTGGAACAATCATTGATTCGCCCGCTGCTTTAAATGCTGCTAAGTGAATAAATGCGTCAAAATTGTTAGAAAAAGCATTGTCGAGGTCTGAAACATTTAAAATATCGCCTGTAATAAGGCCATTTTGTTCAAATAGATTTTGTTTTAAACCTGATGAAAAGTTATCAAATACTGTTACTTTATGACCATCTGCCATAAGTTCTTTTACAACATGGCTTCCAATATATCCGGCGCCACCAATTACAAGTACATTCATAAATCCTCCAAGAGTATATAAGTAGTTTAGCACAAACAAGATTTGTTGACAAGACTTAAAATTAATGGGTAAAAAGTAAAAAAACAATAAAAAAAGTAAAAATCCCACATTGTGTTATGCTGAAA
>CAYJKA010000093.1:0-7241 GCA_964370655.1 uncultured Treponemataceae bacterium
GCTCAAGCTAATGCTTCAACACAAAACGTATTATCATTATTACAATAGTGATAATTGGATTGTTGAATAAGTTTACTTAGGCAGCAATCTATCGAGTTTGAAAATGGGCTTGAAATATAGTTCATTTTCAAACATCGCGTTTAATCTAAGGACCCTGTTAAAATAGATTTTTTTTAACAGGCCTATGATATAAGGCTTGCAGGTTTTTTGAAACTATGGTATACTTAACCTAGGTTAGTAGACTAGTTTTCTAAAACCTGATAAGTTTTAAGTGCACCAGTTTAGGGTGTGCGCTTTTCAGTTACAAATGTAGTTGAAAAGCAGAGATTTTTGACAGCAACCTCTTATGTTTAACGTAACAATAGAGACGGTTGTGACTAGCGCAACAAAGAACCGGTGGGAGCCGGTTTTTGGTGTTGGTCCAACAGTTCCTATTGTGGGTCTAAAACAAAGTAGCAGAGGCGCAAAAACTGCCGCTTTGCCCAAGACGTAACAAAAGGTCTTAAAGCATGATGCTTTAAGTTCATATAAACATGGAGGTGTTAGATGATTATTAATCACAACATGAGTTCAATGTATGCTAATCGCGTGCTAGGACAAAACTCACACGCGCTACAAGGTAGCATTGAAAAACTCAGTTCTGGTGAACGTATTAACCGAGCCGGAGACGATGCTTCTGGATTAGCAGTATCAGAAAAAATGAGAATGCAAATTCGAGGCTTGAATCAAGCTGAACGAAACATTCAAAATGGTGTATCTTTTATTCAAGTAACTGAAGGATACTTACAAGAAACAAGCGACATTCTTGGTCGTATTCGTGAATTAGCAGTACAAGCTGCCAACGGTGTTTATAGCGCCGAAGACAGAATGCAAATTCAAGTTGAAGTTTCTCAGCTTATTGATGAAGTAGATAGAATTGCAAGTTCAGCCCAATTTAATGGAATGAATATGCTTACAGGTTCTTTTGCAACAGATTCAGCTACCGGTCAAGTTATGCAACTACAAGTAGGCGCAAACGTTGATCAGAACGAACGCATTTTTATTGGTACAATGACTGCACAGTCTCTAGGATTAATTGGCGCTCAAGGCGATGCAACTACTAAATTAAGTATTGCAGATCCTGAATCAGCAAACATGTCGCTTGCAACTTTAGATTCAGCAATGACTTCTGTTAACAAGCAAAGAGCTGATCTTGGTGCATATCAAAACCGTTTCCAAATGGCATCGGAAGGAATCGCAATTGCAGCTGAAAACTTACAAGCAGCTGAATCAACAATTCGTGATACAGATATGGCAAGCCAAATCGTTAACTTCACTAGAGATCAAATACTTACACAGTCTAGTACAGCAATGTTAGCTCAAGCAAACGCAATACCACAAAACGTTCTTACACTTTTGAGCTAGATGCGGAAACTTATTAAAGAGAGATCTGGATGTCGTCTTTTTAATAGGGTTATATTAAAGGAATGGAAGGGGCGCGCCCCTCTTTCGTTCCTTTGTTATGATACAAAAAACGTTTCAAGGAGGAAACGAAATGAGTATAACTACAAATGGAATTGGTAGTACCCCGGTAAATCAGGGTCAAGTAAATTTAAGAATTTCCACCGTAGCCAAAGACTTGGCTCGAAAGAACGAAGCTATTAAGCAAAGCGTTCAGGAAGCTGCATCTTCAAATATTGAGACAAGCTCTGTTCAATCATCTATTGGAAAAAAACTTCAATACAATGTTAATGAAAAACTTGATCAAGTTGTAGTAAAAGTAGTGGATCCAGCAACAAACGAAATAGTAAGGGAGATTCCATCTACAGAAATGCAGCAAATGCGAATTCGCGTAAAAGATGCAATAGGTAATTTTATCGACGAAACTTGGTAATTTCTTGCGGATGGGAGGCATAACGTATGTCCGATTTAAATATACCAGGGGTCAGTGATAGATACGGAACACAAGATCTAATTAGCGGCCTTATGGAAGTTGAGCGAGTACCTCTTCAACGTGAAGAAACTCGCTTAGAAGGCTTTCATACCCAACAAGATGCGTGGAGAGATGTCAACTCACAAATGACAACCCTTCGCGAAACAACAAGAAATCTCTACTCTTTTGATAATCCATTCAGTTTAAAAATAGCTACGTCAAGTCAGGAAAATGCTATCACCGCGACACCTGATAGAGATGCTAATTTTGAAACATTTAAAATAGAAGTTTTACAAACAGCAAGTGCGGATAGATTTTTATCCAGTGAAATAGAGTCAAACATGAAGGTTCCTGCAGGAGAATACGCCTTTCGTGTAAATGAAAAAACAATTAAGCTTAACTGGAAAGGCGGAAAACTCGAAGACTTTGTAAGTTCTATAAATAGACGTTCTGCAAACACCGTTAAAGCATCTTTAATTGGTATTACTCGTGATACAAAGTCTCTATTAATTGAATCCTTAGTCCCAGGAGCAGAAAACAAGCTCCACTTTGAAGGGGCAGCAGAACAATTCGCCAAAGATATAGGAATGATTCGTCCTGCACCACAAACACAACAAGCAGAATTCCCACTTAACTCAAACACATTACAAAGAACTGGTAATTTAAATTCTAGCATAATTGAAATAACAGATACAGAACTAATGCTCCCTCCAAGATCGGGATTTGAAAGTAAAATACCAGAAAATGCTAAAGCAGATAAAAATAATGTCATTACTTTTTCAGCTTCACTAACAGAAATACCAGAAGAACCGCTTTTACCAACAGAGCCAACACTACCATCATCGGGTATTGTAAGCTTTAAAGATGTTACCCTAGCTAATGAAAAAGTTGATACAACGCTTCCTCCTGCCCCACCGGCAGAGCCCATTGTTCCTGTAGAAGACCTTTTATCAGTTTTTATAAAAACAACAGAGGGAATTGAAGTTCCTCTTACAACATTAAACGCAGATGGGTCAAGCACTGATTTTTCAATCACAATTGGGGATTACCCAAGTATAGACTCAATTGTAGTAAAGAATAACAATACTCATAAAAATATGAGTTTATCACCTTTTGAAATTACAAACCCTACAAAGGCAACAGATTATATTCCAAATAATGCAGTAGAAGTTGCAGGTGATGCAAAAATAAAATATCAGGGCATTACGATAACACGACCCACGAATGAAATTGATGACGTAGTTCCAAATGTTACACTAAGTGTGCATGACATAACTGATCGTGCTGCAACAATTACCATAGATCCAGATACAGAAACTGCAAAAGAACAGCTTATAACATTTGTTGCACAATATAATAGACTGATGGCAGAAGTTAACATTTTAACACAAAATAAACCAGAAGTAATTAGTGAACTTGAATATTTAAGTGATGATGAAGTTGAAACGGCTAATGAACGTTTAGGCATGTTTTCAGGAGAATTTGCACTTACGAATACTAAAAACAATTTACAACAAATAGCATCAAATGCTTATTTTTCAAGTGACGATACAGAAATTAATATGTTATCTCAGTTAGGAATATCTACAAGTGCAAGTACGGGCGGATTTTCAGGGGTATCTTCTAGCAGACTAAGAGGATACTTAGAAATAAATGAGGACATATTAGACAATGCATTAAAAAATAACATCCTTGATATAAAGAACCTTTTCGGGTATGATACAGATGAGGATTTAGTTATTGATTCAGGTTTAGCCTTTCAAATGGACAAACAGTTGCAAGCATTCACTCAAGTTGGAGGAATAATTGCAACCAAAACCTCTACATTAGATAGACAAATCGATTCATCAGAAACCAAAATTGCAAGCTTAGAAGATAAGCTAGTTGAGACAGAACAAAACTTAAAAGTTCAATACGGAAGAATGGAAAGTGCATTAAACTCACTTGAAAGTCAATCTTCTTCTATAACGAACTTTTCAAACCAAAATTCAGGCCAGTAGTAAGTGAGGGAAGCACAGATGAATATAATAATAAATGGACAGCTCATAGAGTTTTCCCTTGAAAATGAAAAAACAGTTGGTGATATTTTACAAGCCATTGAAAAAGATTGCTCCCAAAATAATGCCACAATTATTTCTATTAGTATTAATGACACCCTTTTAAGCGAACAAGATTTTGATACAATTTTTGAAAAGGCAGTTGATGAAGTAGAAAAAATTGAACTTTCAACAATTAGTGAAAATGATGTCCTTGCAATAATAAAAGAAACAGCAAGTACATTATCAACAACAATTGAAAAACTTCAGACTATTCCAGTTTTATTACAAAGCAGCAAAGACAATGAAGTATCCAACATTGTTGTAACATTTATTGACCAATTTCATTCTATACAAAATATTGCAAAGTTAACAGCCATTTTCCCTCAGAAATTTGCATCCTTTAATGTTGATGGGATGCCGTTTGCAGATTTTTTAAATGAGTTTACACCAATACTACAAGAGTTCGAATCATCTTTGCTTTCGCATGATACCGTACTTACGGGCGACTTGGCGGAGTATGAAATTGCGCCAAAACTACAAGCTTTTGTTGATTCGGCATCATTATTAAACGAGGCAATATGATAATATTGCAACTAACTAATTTTACTGGATTTTCTTCTGCGAGAGAAAATTCAACTGCAGTTCATATTGCTCTAGCTGTTATTGCCTTTGTTATACTCATAATAGTAATAAAACAGTCCTATGGTTCAATACTGGCACGATTACGTACAGCAGAACATGATGTTCCCAAGAAAAAATTAGACCTTAGGGCACTAAGAAAGAATGCCAGCAGACTTGACTTTGAAAAAAACGATATCGCTTTTTTAGAGCAACAATGCAAGCTTTTTGATATAACATATATCCCTCTTTTATCAAATACAGAATATTGTATAACAACTGTATTCAAGAAAATATTTGAAGATATGTGTGAAAACCCTGAAAAGGTTTCTGAAGCAGAATTAGAAAGCAAAAAGCTAGAGCTTTTTATGTTAATTTACAAGATTGAACATAAAAAAAGAAGTCTTTCTTTACTTACAAGCACTTTTGCTTTCTCTGAAGGCTTATCTATTTCTTATGTAACAGATGATGATGTGCACCACCCCTCAAAAATTATTGAAAACAATAAAGCAGGACTTTTCCTTGAAGTTGCTCTTGACACAAAAGGGCATTCAGTCCAACCAGAACCTTTGTCTAAAATAAGACTGTATTTTGAGCTACACGGTGGCATTGCCTATCAAGCTACAACACGAATTATGAGATATCAATCCAGAAATGGTGTTGAAGAGATGGTGCTTATACACAGCCAAGATGTGGAATTCTTCCAACGAAGAAAATTTAGACGCAGAGATGTATTATTGGATTGCACCTTTGTGGCTGTAACTGTAGATGTGGATAATAAAACAGGAAAGAAATCATTTACAGCTCATGAAAAAGAGTACCATGGAAAAATTGTTAATATCTCTGCTAGTGGATGCAGGTTAACAACAGGTATCCCTATTAAAGCTGACCAGCACATGCAAATATCAATTGTTCTCCCTAATGGACATACGGCAACAATGACTGGCGTTATTGTTCGTTCTAGAAAAGAAATAAATAAAAATGTCTGTGTATTAAATATTCGTTTTGTACGTATGCAAAAAAAGGTACAAAATGATATTTTTGCCCTAGCGTATAATTATGAAAATAATTATCCCAATATTTAAGAAAGGAAAATAAAAATGGAAATTTTAGAAATAAAAAATATTGAAAGAGAACCAGGACATATTTATTATAGAAGAACTTATCATGGAGATGCAGTGCTTTCACTACCAAAGTCATCCGTCACCCTCCCCATTCAATTCACCTTAGAAATGGATTCAATGGGAAAACTTAGTGTTGAATTAAATTTAAAAGAAGATATTCATTATCCTCTTTTACCTTTACACAAAGCTTTAAAAGAATACATTATAGATATGGATAAAAAGGACCAATTATTGTGCTAGTATTACATACAGAATCTGCAGAACAAACAATTGAACTAGGAAAAAAAATAGGATCATATTTACAAAAGGGTGATATCATTGCCCTGCAAGGAACGCTTGCAGCAGGGAAAACAACTATCACTAAAGGTATAGCACTTTCACTTGGCATTGAAGAACCTATAACTAGCCCAACTTTCACACTCATCAGCGAGTATGATGGGAATATGCCATTATATCACCTTGATGTATACAGGCTTGACGGTGTTGATTCTTTTATTGACCTAGGAACGGATGACTTACTATACGGAGATGGAGTAAGCATTATTGAATGGAGCGATAAAATTATGAGCGAACTTCCAAAAGATGTTATGACAATTAAATTAGAAGTTCCAAACGAAACTGAAAGTGAAAAAAGAACTATTACGATACAAAACTGGAAATATGGAGAACTCTCAATATGAAAGCCTTAGCAATAGATAGTTCTGCAAATTGTATTTCTTTTGCAGCAAAACACGATGACAAATACGCAACTATTTCTCTAAACATTGGAATGAGGCAGAGTGAAAAGCTTTTAACTTCTATTCAATATGCATTAGCACAGGTAGAAATTAATCCTTCAGAGCTTGACTTTACGGTACTCTGTGAAGGCCCAGGTTCTTTTACAGGCTTACGGCTTGGCTATGCAGCTTTAAAAGCATTAGAATTAGCACACAATGTGCCAATTTTTGCTATCCCTACCCTAGAAGCAATTGCACACCCCTACTCTACATGGAAAGGGGCTGTATTACCTGTAATTGATGCTAAAAAAAGTAGGTTTTATGCTAGTATGTATAGAAATGGAGAAATGACAGTAGAGCCTATCGATGCTTCGCCAGAAGATATTCTAGCGCTTATTGATACAGAGGAAACTATACTCGTTGTAGGTCCTGATGCTGAACTTTTTGTTGAAAAAGCACTCGAAATTAGACCAGATCAAGATTTGCGCACTTTTTTACCAAATAACAAAAATACAACCCTTACTCTTTTAGAATTAGGAAGCAAAAAATTTCTCGCAAAGGATGAACCTATCAAAGATTATGATGGCCCTGTGTATATCAGAAAAAGTGAAGCAGAAGAAAATCTAAATAATTAATAATTAACAATGCATAATTAATATTATACTTTGAATATAAAAATTATCCCAATTACCACGAAACTTTTGGTGGTAATTGAAAGAGGTTTGCAATACCTCAATTGTCCTATTAATTGTTAATTATTACTTATTAATTAACTACGTCCAAATGTTTGTTAGAAAATACCACAATGCTCCTGCAATCATAATGGCACCAA
>CAYJKA010000094.1:0-7176 GCA_964370655.1 uncultured Treponemataceae bacterium
CAAAAACAATTCTTTATGCGTTTAGATATTTTAATGCGATTTGCACAAGAAGCAGACACAGAATCTGAATTATTTGCAGATATGTTTGACTACTTTGCAGCACATATCCGTTCATTTTCAACAGTAAATGAACAAACAGTTGCAGCATTTTTGGTTATCCGACGCATTGTTGCAGAGCATCCACACTTAGATCCAGGAAGCAGGGTAACATTTGATCAGTTCTATTCAGGAATTGAAAACCCAGTGGCATTGTATACGTCATTAAAAGACACAAAAAATACATTTCTTCGACAGGATTTTTTACACTGTATTAAATCGTTATTACCAAACTGGGCAGAACAATATACACTTCTCTTCCCTACTGTATTGCACCATGATATGCTAACTGTATTGTTAAATACAGGTCACACAGATATGGTTAAACAATTGGCAGTTAATAGTTTTGAAAACTATCGTGATTACAGAGATGCAGCTCTTTTCTTCTTTAAAGAAGCACAAGGTGAAGATTGGTTTGCTGACACTGATATTTCTTTCGAAAAACAACTTATTACTCTTATTAGAATTATCAATCTTTGTTATAGAGAAATTGCAAACCAGCATGACACTACTGAAAACAAAAAGATTATTAGAAACATTCAACAAATTTTATTCCGAGATAATGTATTGTTAAACTATATGTTAGAAAACGATGCTGACACTATAACAAGACTTTATACTGTTGTTAATGATGTTAAGGATTTAGATCCTGCTATCAAGCAAACAATGCGAAATAGAATTCTTGAAAAATATCCTGAGTTTAAATTTCACAATGCGATTGAAGAAAAGACAGTTGTTCCACGTGGCTTAATAGTAACTTTAGGCATGCTAAATAAAAAGAAACAACAACTTGAACACATTGTTAATGTTGAAATACCTGAAAACTCAAAGGAAATTGGTGAAGCAATTGCACAAGGTGACTTGAGAGAAAATGCTGAGTATAAAGCTGCAAAAGAAAAGCAAAGTCAATTAGACAGCATTGCAGGTAGATTGCAAGACGAAATTGAAAAGGCTCAAATTTTTGACCCTTCTACAGTTACAACAGCGCAAGTTGGTTTCGGTAATACTGTAATTTTATACAATGAAACTACAAACGCAACTGAAGAGTTCACTATTTTTGGACCTTGGGAATCAGACCCAGATAATAAAATTATTTCATATATGTCACCACTGGGCCATGCACTGCTTAATTCAAAAGAAGGACAAAAATTGTCTTTTGAAATTAACGATGTAAAACATTCATATGAAGTAAAAAGCATAAAGGTAGCTGATTTTTAGTAACCTTTAAAATACAAAAAACACCAAAACGAATGTTTTGGTGTTTTTTTATGCCTTGCACTATACAGCGTCTCTAACCTTCAAGAATAGATTTTGCTTTTGCTTTTATGCTATTTGCAACTTCTCCCTCTGTTAACGATTGGACTGTACCTCGCAAAGATAAATAAGGATTTTTCTTATAAATATCTAAGCCAGTTCCTTGCGTTGCTACATCTTTACTAAGAAGGTAAGCTTCGCAAACTTTTTCAAATTTTGAATTTTCATACTTTGCAAATTCTTTACCAAGTGCATAGCGAAGATTTTTCTTTTTATCATCACCAACTACCTTCAATGCTAATACAACCGCCGCATCTATTCCTTTACTTACATCGTGTTTTATAAGGGAGCTAGCTACATTAGCCTTTACAGAGTCGCTCACTTTTTCTGTTTCTAGTAGTTCTATCATATAGTCTATGCCTTGTGCATATTTAAAATAAGCTAAGGCGTCATAGCATTTATTTTTAATAGATACTTCAGTGTCATTTTTAGCCCTATAAAGCAGTGCTGGAGAAGCCTCTTTTATGTTCTGTGAATAAATAGCATCTATTGCCTGCAAACGAACTGTATGATGGTCATCTTTTAGGGCATTTAATATAAGGTCGATGGCTTCTTCACTAGTGTTCTGATGCAAACCTTTTACCGCATATTCACGTAGATTTGGGTCTGTTGAGTCATAAAGATCTACAAGGACTTGTGTTGACTCATCTGGTTTTATACTCCCTATGGCTTCTGCAGCATACATTCTTACATAGGAGTTTTCATCTTCATTTTCAACCATTTCAACGAGTATATCATAAGTTTCAACAGCTTTTAGCTTTGCAAGCGCCTTAACAACATTTTGCCTTTCTCCAGTAGCAAGATCGTTTTCAAGATATTCTACCAAAAACATGGCTTCATCTGCACTTCCTATATCTCCTAAGGCGGTAATTGCTGCATTAAAATAAGCTGATTCATCGCTATCTATCAAGCTTACTAAAAGTGGTCCTGCTTCTGCAAATTTTAATTTTCCTACATAATTTATTAGTGCATTCACTGTTGAATTTCTTTCATCAAAAGGATCTTCAAGCATATAAAGAGCATATTCTTTTAATGCCTCATCTTCAAACTCTGAAAAGTATGAAATTATGCGATCTTTTAAAGTTGTATTGCTCGCAGTTTCAAATATTTCAGCTAACTCTTGAGTATATGAATTATCCTTTTCACTTATAAGAGTTGTAACCAAGCTTGCAACTTCTCCATCTAAACCATAGAGAAGTGTTTCTTTTCTTTGTTCACGCTGAGACTGAACTTCGTCTTCTTTTTCATCAGTTTTTGTTTCTTCAATTACAATAGGTTCAATTCTAGGATTTACAGTCCCAACTGATTCTTCAAGTTCTGCTTCCTGAGCATACATAAATGAAGTAAAGGCAATTGAACAATATAAAAATAATATAATTTTTTTCATACTACTTCCTATTTTTTTGCATTATACCGGCGCAAGAAGGAATCTTTGTATTCTCTAAAAGAATCATTTTTAATTGATTCTCGTACTTCTTTCATCATATTATGCAAAAAGGCTAAGTTATGATAACTTGCTAGCATAGAACTTGCAATTTCATTATTTTTGTACAAATGGCGTAAATAAGAGCGTGTATAATTTTTACAAATTTTGCAAGAACAATCTGGATCAATAGGCGTAAAATCTGATTCGTACTGGATTTTTTTTATTGCAATTGGACCATCTTTTGTAAAATAAGAACCATTTCGTGCATTTCTTGTTGGTAGCACACAATCAAACATATCTATTCCGTTTGAAATTGCCTCTAATATATACTCTGGAGTTCCTATACCCATTACATATCTTGGTTTATTTGGTGGCAAAAATGCGGCTGTATATGATAAAAACTCGCAATAATCATCATAAGGCTCGCCTACTGAAAGCCCGCCAATTGCTATACCTGGAAGATCTAGGTCTACAACAAATTCAGCACTTTCTTTTCTTAGTTCCTTAAAGAAATTACCTTGAACTATTGGGAAAAGATGCCCCTGATAGCCTTCATCACGCCTTTTTAACCACTCATCCTTTGCTCTCTTTGTCCAAAGCTTTGTAATATATAATGCCTCTCTAGCCTTCTTTTCTGATATCCCATGACCAGTGCAAACATCAAGTTGCATTTGTATATCCGAGTTAAACTGAGATTGTATATTCACAATATATTCAGGTGTTAAAAAGTGCTTAGATCCATCAATATGACTTTGAAATTTTACGCCCTCTGTTGTTATTTTTCTAAAAGGACTTAATGAAAAAACCTGAAAGCCACCCGAATCTGTTAGGATATTTTTATTCCAGGATGAAAAACCATGTAAACCACCAGCTTTTTCAAGTATATCTCCACCTGGCCGTAAATATAAGTGATACGTATTTGACAAAATAATATCAAAACCAATTTCTTCTAGGTCATCCTTTGTTACAGCCTTAACTGTTGCATTTGTACCTACAGGCATAAATACAGGTGTTTCTACCTTTCCATGAGGAAGTTCTAGTACACCACAACGCGCATTTGAGTTTTTATCTTTATGTGTACAACTATAAATTTCTTTCATTTAAACCTCTTATTATACTATTATCGGCAAATTTATGTACGAGCAAAACGTAATAACACAATGCTAACACCTACAAAGACAATTACTGGCAACCATGCACCTGCAAAAGGAGTTAAATAGCCAAACTTTGCCATTAGCATTGTTACCATTTGAAATACATAAAACAATACTGCTGCACTTACACAAAGTGCTAAACTAACTAATAAAACATTTTTCTTTGACTTTCCAGATAGTCCAATTGATAGAAAAACTGTTATAAAAATTATAAATGGAAATGAAAACTTTTCGTGATATTGAGCCATTTCTTCGGAAAAAGGCAAACCTGTACGTCTTAACTTATCAATGTATGCGCGTGCATCTTTTATATTTACCTCTTCAACTGAAACTACAATATTTCTAAAGGTTTCAGGATCTTCTGTACTAACAAAGGATGTTCCATTGGCTAGCACCAAGTTTCCATCAACATTTGTATATGTATGTGCATTTGAAAAATCCCAAGATTCTCCATTCCACAATGCTGAATCTGCACGAACAATCATTCTTATGGTTTTATCCTCGTTTCGCACATAAATATCAACATTTGAAAGTCTTTTTTGTGTATCATTGTATGAATCGCAACGATACACAGTTAATCCACCATCTGAGAGCACTACTAACCTATTATTATCATAGGAAGGCGTTTCGTTTAATGCTAGCTGTTGTGCTTCTGCTTTTTTTTGTAAATTTGGTACAACAACTCTATCTTCAAAATAAAACAAAGCAAAACTTGTAAGAATTGAAAAAAGCAATATTGGTAGTGTAAACTTAAAAAGTGATATACCTGATGAAAATATTGCAACCAATTCATTAGTTGCATAAAGCGCACTTAAGGTATATGCAGATGAAAAAAGAATAGATAGTGGTAATGAAAAGGAAATTGCTTTAGGAATGTATAATGTACTGATACGAATTATACTTTCAGCTGGCACTTCCTCTAAAATATACCTCCATAGGTTCATAAGTAAATCAACTAGAACTATTGCAAATGAAAAAAAAGCTAGAGTACCAATAAATATGGGAAAAAATCGTTTTAATAAATATACTGTTAACGTCATTTTTTTACCAATCTAATAAAAAATATTATTCCAGCACCAGCTACAAGTACATTAGGTAGCCACATTGTAATAAAACCATCTAGCCCTGTTTGCAGCCCCAATTGTTGACCAACTATTAAAAATGCCCAATAGAGCACTGCAATACATATTCCTATAATTAAACCAATTGTTTGCCCATTATGTTTTCCAAAGAGTATTGAAATAGGAAAAGCTAGAAATGCAAAAAAAATAGATCCAAAAGGCAACGAAAACTTTTTGTGTAGTTCCAGCTCATACGTATTTATAAGCTGTTCATCCACTGTATCATCATTTTTAAGAGTTTCAATTTCCTTACTTAAATCATAGAAAGTTAACTCCCTAGGATTTGATGTAGAATATGAAGGGAAAAAGCTAGACGAAAACAAATTCATTGAAGCATTCCCAGAGCGCAGGAAGTCATAGTTTTCTTCTTTAAATTCATCTAAAAATACCGCACTAGCTTTATCCATCTCTAATCGCATAGCTACACCTTTATCTTTAGGTGATGTAACCATTACATCAGAAGCAACTAATACACGCGATTGGCCTTCGCTATCTATGTCAAAGAGCATTAAATCTGACATTTTTTTGCCATCAACCTCTCCAATAACTAAGGTTGAGTCTTCAAAACGCTTAATTGAATGTGACTCCAATTCGACCGATGGATTTGAAACAAGAATAGAAATGTAAAGTTTATTATAAGCTATTGTCCCCATAGGCAAAAGAAAATCATTAACAAAAAATGATACTACTGAAATTAAAAAGCCTAATACAAGTGCTGGCATTAAAAGAAAGACAAATGAATGCCCAGTAGAACGTAGCATTAGTATTTCATTATCACTTACCATTCTTCCTAAGCACATTAAAAATCCTACAAGAGTTGCAAAAGGAGCTGCCTGTGCAATTATAAACGGTAGAGAATAAATAATAAACAAGGCTACTTGTGAAACAGGTACTCTTTTTTCTAAAATATCTTCTGCTGTTAAAAGAAGGTGATTTACAAAGAAAATCAAAAAGAAAAACAAAAAGGCTATAGCAAAATACACCCAAAGTTCTTTAAAGAGATATTTTATAAGTATATGTTTATTACTTCTAATCATAATATAGTAACCTAGTAAGAAAACTAATTAAACTCCGGTACTCCCAAAACCACCAGCACCTCGTGAGGTATCGCTTAACTCATCTACTATAGTAAAATTTGCTTGAAAAACAGGTGCAAGTACTACTTGCCCTATTCTGTCACCATTATTTATAATAAAGTCTTCTTGTCCCAAATTTATAAGTATAACTTTCACCTCGCCTCTATAATCAGAGTCAATTGTTCCAGGCGAGTTTACACAGGTTATACCATTTTTTAAGGCTAACCCAGAGCGTGGTCTCATTTGTATTTCAAATCCTAATGGAATTTCAAAGCGTAATCCAGTTGGAATCATCTGGCGCATTCCAGGTTTTAAACACACTGGAGCATCTAGAAGAGCGCATACATCAGCACCAGCAGATCCAATTGTTTGATATGCAGGCAGCACCGCACCCTTATCAGTAGTACATTTTACAGTAATTTTTTCATTGCTCATACATTTATTATAGCAGAAATTATAAAAAAAAGAAAGAGGCGCATGAAAGTTCAAAATGCATATATGTGTAAATGAATGCTAATTGAAGACTTTCTCTAAAGAATTATATATTTTACTCCAACGTTTTATACACTTTAATACCAAATAAGTTTAGTAAAAATAGTGTTTTTTTACGTAATATAAAGCTTAGCGCAATGTCTAAAAAAAGGCTAAAAGGTACTATATATAATACACTAGTACATAATATGGAGTCTTTTAAATATGGTACAAGTAATAAAACATATAATGGCAAAATGCAGTAAAAATTATAAAGCATTATTCTTATACTATCTTTTATTGAGTCATTTTTATACTGCAATTTCATACAATACATACCTATACTTCTAAAAGAGATATTCTTTACTAATAGTGTAAAAAACACAAAATACAAATAATTTGCCTTAGCAAATACACCTGTAAATGTTATTTTAAAAATAAACCATAAAAACATTGTAATTATTACATAAAAGAAGAATGTAAAAAGAGATGCAGCTATAATAGAGTTTACAGTAGTA
>CAYJKA010000095.1:0-7072 GCA_964370655.1 uncultured Treponemataceae bacterium
CTTCTAGATTGAGTTCATTAAGTACAACATCAATTTCTTTATTATTTAGAGACATTTAAAATTACCATTCACGATTAGATCGTGATCCTCTTTTTATTAAAATGTTCCTATTTTTTATTATCTTAGGGGAAGAGGTGACGCTATTGCAGCCGCTCCCCTCTTCCCCTAAAACCCCAACTCCCCTAGGCGGCTTTTTACTGTTTCAGTATTAAAAAGCATCTAACTTTACCACTGAAAACCTTGTACTTTTGTTTTAACGTAGCACTGAAAAGTAAAAAAGGCGTTTCTAAAAGTTGCAACTTCAAAAGGTAACATATCTATAGTATAAGTGAAATGATAATAAAACACAAGCTCTTGACGCTATTCGCACAATATGTTATTATTACAATCCAGTCTTACGGAATGGCCGAAAGGGGGTGAACACATTGGCACATATCATTATTGATGATTCTGAAAACCTCGAAAAAGCAATTAAACGCTTTAAACGAATGGTTGAAAAAGAAGGCATTATCCGCGAATACAAAAAACGCGAATACTATGAAAAACCTTCAACAATTTTGAACAGAAAAAATAAAACCCTTCAGCGTAAACTGATGAAAAAAAAGCGCAGTGTAAAAAACACTCGAAACGCTTACTAATTATGACTATTTTTTCAAAAGCTTCGGCAAATTTGTCGAAGCTTTTTTCTATTAGTATATACCTCTTACTCATTCTATTCCTTTCATCTTGCCAGTCTTTCCAATCTGAAATGGATGCATCAAATGAAAACTTTCATCCCGCTATATATCATCAAAGAGTACAGAAAGAAAATCTTATATACCACCTTACTACAATAGCATTAGATCACTTAGCTCTTTCAATAACAGCAACAGAACCAACACTACATAGTTCTTATGAAACTCTAGGAGAAACAACAGAGAGCTTTGCAAAAAGAACAAATTCAACAATAGCTATAAATGCATCTCCCTTCTCCTACCCGTTCACCATGTTATCTAATAGAAGAAATATAGAAGGTCTATATATTTATAATAGAGAGATTATTTCTACACCAAATAGCAATTATGCGGCCCTTTGTTTTACAGTAGACAAAAAAGCATTTATAACAGACACGCAAAAAGATAACAAAATTAGCAATGCATATTATGCCTTTGGTGGTTTTTGGACAATATTAGATGGTGATAAAATATATTCATTTAAGGATATCAAAGATGCTCGCACGGCTATCGGAGTTAGTGAAGATGGGAATACTTTATACATACTTAGTGTAGAAAAAAATAATTTAAGCTTAGGTTTGAACTACATGGAATGTGCAGAAATACTACAAAATCAAGGTGCACATAAAGCTATACAGTTAGATGGAGGAGGCTCCACATCCTTAATTATTCCTGAAAACCTAGAAAAATCACTGATATCGCAAAGAAAAGTTGCCAACAATATTGGCTTTATTGTGAATTATTAAAAGTTAAACCTTTTCTGAAAGAAGGCTTTTTTAGGTCTATATTACTTGACCAATTGCCAATAATCAATTATCATAACTATATGGGAATTACTACAACTCAGCAAATAAATCAATACTATGATTTATACAAGAGTACAGATATTATCTTTTCACGCGAAATTTTGAAAGTCTTAAGAATTGACCCAAGGCAGATTTATATAAAATGCAATGGTGCACAATGGGCATGTATTATAAACTCATCATCTCTAGAATCTTCAAAAATAATAGTGGGTACAAAGGGTGGCGCATATGCGGCTATTCAAAAAATCAATACCCCTGTAAGCTTACGTTTTTATTTTCAAGATTCCTACGGGAAACCCATGAGCTTTTTTGTAAATGCTCGCGTTTCTAGTGTAGATCCTTACATGAATTCAACCGAACTCGCCATAGCAAAACTTGATTTTAACTCAAAACCACCTGATGATTTAATTGAAATATTAGGAAAACTACTTCAGGCAAAAAGCAATTATGCACAACGAGCAGAAGAACGTATTCCTATTACGCCAGATTCAATGCGGCGACTTAACTTATACAAAAAAGAAACGCTTGTTTTTATTGATAAAGTTCCTCGCAATTGTATTGTTCGCGATATCTCCTTCAGTGGGGCAAAAGTTCTTATGATGGGAGTTCCCCAATTCTTAAAAGAAAAAGAAACAGCATTAAGACTTACTTTTGATGAACCCCAAGAGGTCATTGATATTTTAGGAAAAGTTGTGCAAGTAGAAAATATTGAGGGAAGAAAAGACTTGGTAGCGTTCTCAATGAAATTCCACGAGCAAATAATTCCAATTGCATATAAAATGCATATAAACAAATATCTAACCTCATTTAGAAAAAATATGCTTAATGTAAATGACGATGTTGTATATAGTGACGATGTGCAAGAAGAAAAAAATGATGAACTTCGTATTGAAGATACAAATCAAACAAACAAAGCACCACAGGATACACCGGCTGAAAGTGCTACAGAAGAGCAAAAGGCTTCGAACCCCACAGAAGGAAATTAATTATGAATCCATCAAATCCTCTTGACAGTGTGTTATTTATTTCACTCCCAGAAAATTTTACATTCGGAAATGAAGAACAGATAATTGATACAACAGTACCTTTACCTGTTCAACGAGAAAAATATGATGATACTGAAGAATCTTTTTCGATTGAAGATCTCACTTGGGAACAAATACTCGCAGGCATATTAACAGTTCTTGCATATGACCAAAAAAATCAAAACAAAGAGTATTATAGATCAATTCTATTAGCAGCAAAACCAAACATAAAACAAGAGCTTACTGATGCAGCAATATTAAAAGCTAAAAACGAAGACTTTGATATAGCTGAAGAAATTTTCCTTGCTCTTAATGGGATTGACCCTGAAGACATGGCAAATATTTTAAACATGGCACTCTTTTTTGATCAAAGGGCTGACTCATACAGAAGGTCAAGCCTTTTTGAAGATGCTGACGCATATGATGAAACAGCCTTTATATATTACAAGCAAGTAATGGAAGCAGAAGAACTTATTCCCGACGCTTTTTTTAATGCTGGTTTTTTCTTTTTGAAGCAAAAAAACTTTTCAAGAGCTAGAGAGTGTTTTGAAACATATATCACACTTACAGAAACATTAACTGAAGACCAACGAGGAAAAAATGGCGATTACAAAATCGAACGTGCAAAAGAAATAGCATCAGACATTGAAAAAAGAAATTTAGATGATGAGCTTTTTAAGACTGCATACGATTTTATTACCATGGGGGAAGAAGAAAAAGGTTTAGATTCTATTCGGGCTTTTATCGAAAAAAATCCTACTGTTTGGAATGCATGGTTTATGCTCGGTTGGGCTCTACGACGTTTAGAACGCTGGGAAGATGCGAAAGCTGCTCTTGAACAAGCCATTAAGTGCGAAGGCGCAAACACCGATACATATAATGAGCTTGCAATATGCTTAACAGAACTAGGTGACTACAACGAAGCAAAAGCTTACTTAACAAAAGCAATGCAACTTGAAAGCGAAAACACAAAAATTATGTCTAATCTAGGATACATTGCCCTAAAAGAAGGAAACATAGACGAAGCTCGCCTCTTTTTCCTTGCAGTCCTTGAATTTGACCCTAATGATAAAATAGCACAGGAAATGCTAAAAAGCCTTGAAGAAATGGAATAGAAAAACAGTTTTTGGAGATTAAAATTGAAAAAAATACAGTACCCTCTCATTAGCATAGGAGCCTTACTCGTTTTACTATTTTTAATTTTCGCAACAACCATATTTTTAAACCACACTTCGCAAATAGAATCTAAAAAAATAGAAGAAAACTTGCACACTTTGTCTCAAAACAATGTAAATACCGTTAATTTTGCATTTTCAGAATATACTCGAAGTTTATTCATTGGCTTAAGAGGAATAGAATCGAATTCTACATACAAAAATCCAGAAGATGTAATACCTTTTTTACAAATCATAGAAGAAGAAGGTAGCTTTTTGTGTGTGAGCATAGACACAAAAGAGAACACAATCTATACCTCATGCGATAAAGTGACTACTTTGCAAACAATTCCTACCTATACACCAATAAACGACACTACAATCTTCATATCTGATGCATACTTTGATACAATTCATGAAACTCAAGTAGTCTCAATAAAAATTCCCATGTCAAATGCATTCAAGGGAATGTACCTAAATGGTAAAATTAAAACAACAACTCTTTCACAAATGCTAGAAAAAAGCTTTTTTACCTCTGGTGGATTTTTTCATATTATTGATGGAAATGGAGCTTACCTTGCTAGTTCAGACAGTGGCATAGAATTACTTATGGATATATCTTTTATTGAAGCCATGCCCTTGGTAACTTTTATAGACGGATATGATTTTGAAACAACATCAGAAGCATTTCTTTCAGGTAAAACAGGCATGACAAAGTACTGGTTTGAAGGACATACTCGGTATTTATACTATATACCTGTAGGTATAAGTAATTGGATGCTTACAAGTGTTATTCCTGAAGAAGAAGTAATGCAAGGAGCTCAATTACATCAAAGGGTAGGCATTATATTTGCAGTATCAGTATTAACCGCAATAGCAATACTTTTTATGTGTGTGTTTCATGATGAAAAAAAAGCGCATACGGAAACGCAATTTTTACAAAAATCAATTCAGTCTCTTGCCGACATAACCCACAAGGCTATAATTGAATGGGACTATAAAACTCATACCTTATCATCAATTTCAGATTACGCAGCATTATTCGGGCGAGATTTAGTAAACATTGATATTAGAAAGAATGCGGAAGATCTTCCAATATTTTGCAAAGATGATAAAGAAATTGTACGCTATGTATTCGATACAATAGTCAAATGCGAACAAATTCAAGAGGCTCGCTTTAGGATTAAGCATGAAAACGGCTCCTTTCTATGGTGCAAGTACTCCTCCTCAATTGTAAAAGATACAAGGGGCAACCCTATAAAATCCATAGCTTTCCTTGAAAATATTGATAGCGTTGTTAGAAAAACTGAAGCATTGCAAAAAAGCGCTGAATTAGATTCTCTTACACAAACTTATAATAAAGCTCATACTGAAGCACTTATCTCATATGAGCTAGAAAACCTCCAAGACAAAACAGCTGCTTTGTTTATTTTAGACTTTGATAACTTTAAACCACTCAATGACACCTTTGGACACCAAAAGGGTGATGAAGTTCTAAAAGAAACAGTAGAGGGACTAAGAAAAATATTTAGAAGCGATGATATCATAGGACGACTTGGTGGAGATGAATTTTTCATATATCTTAAAAGCATTGAAAGTATTGAAACAATTAAAAGAAAGGCAGACACCGTGTGCAAAAGCCTAAAAAAAACATATACGGAAAAAGATAAAAGCGTTACTATAACCTACAGCATAGGAATATCAATAGCACCTATACATGGAAATGATTTCAAAACACTGTACAAAACGGCCGATAAAGCGCTCTACCAAGTAAAAAATTCTGGCAAAGATAATTTTTCCGTATACAATGCATAGATAAAAACTTTTCATAAAAATGCTCATTTTCAAAATCTCTACTTGATAAAGAGACAGATATCGTATATTCTATACAAATGGACGAAATACTAAATTTATTACAAGACAATGCCAGATTATCATCAGACGACATTGCAGCAATGACAGGAAAAACTGTTAGCGAAGTTAACACAATTATTAAAACACTTGAAGATGACGGTATTATACTAAAATATTCTGCTATCATTAACCCAGAAAAAGTACCTTCAAAAAAAGACCTTGTTCGGGCGGAAATAGAAATACAAGTAACTCCTGAACGCGAGCATGGATTTGATGCAATTGCAGACCGTATATTCCGATTTCCAGAAGTAAAATCATTATACCTTATGTCAGGTGGCTATGACTTAAAAGTAATTATAGAAGGCGCAAGCATTCAAGAAGTATCATTTTTTGTTGCAAGAAAACTTTCAACTATTGATGGCGTTAGAGGAACAAAAACAACCTTTATGCTAAAAAAATATAAAGAAAATGATATTGTTTATGCAGATGACAAAAAAGATAAACGCCAAGGAGTTAGCGCTTAATTATGCAGCAGAACACAAGAAAAGATAAACTATCTTCAACTATAACAACAATACCACCTTCAGGTATTAGAAAATTTTTTGATCTTGTAATAGGACGTGATGATATTATTTCGTTAGGAGTTGGAGAACCCGACTTCCCAACTCCATGGATTATCAGAGAAGAAGCATTCTATCATCTTGAGCAAGGTCACACATCATACACATCAAACTGGGGTCTTACAGAACTACGAGAAGAAATTGCAAAGTATTTAGAAAAATATAATTTACACTATAGCCCAAAAGATGAGATTCTTATTACTATTGGTGTATCAGAAGCTATAGATGCAGTATTAAGAGCAATACTAAACCCACAAGATGAAATTATTATTTGTGAGCCTTGCTATGTTTCATATCAACCTTTGGCAGAAATTTGCAATGCAAAACTTATTCACCTTGACACAAGCATAAATGGATTTTATCCTACAGCTGAACAAATTGAAAAAGCAATTACACCAAAAACAAAGGCTCTTATGCTTTGTTCGCCAAGTAACCCAACTGGAAAAATGATTCCAAAAGAAGAACTTGAAAAAATTGCAGAAGTTGTAAAAAAACATCAAATATGGGTTTTAACCGATGAAGTGTATTGCGAGCTTGTATATGATAACAATGAGCACGTTTCTATAGCCTCTTTTGATGGAATGAAGCCTTACAGCGTTGTATTAAATGGGTTTTCAAAAGCATACGCAATGACAGGTTGGCGCATAGGGTACGTATGTTGCCCTCCTGACCTTATGGAGCAAGTTCATAAGCTACACCAGTACTCTTCTATTTGCGCGCCTATAATGAGCCAATATGGAGCTGTAGAAGGATTACGCTCAGGTGGACCTGAAGTTGAAAAAATGAGAATATCATATCAGCAAAGGCGAAACCTTATGTCAAAAAGACTAAATGAAATTGGCCTACCTGTAGTTGAACCAGATGGCGCCTTTTACATATTTGTAGACATTCGCTCAACAG
>CAYJKA010000096.1:0-6802 GCA_964370655.1 uncultured Treponemataceae bacterium
CCAATAATAACTTCAACACCATCTCTTGATGTAAGTTTTTTATACGCATTAACTGAAATTTCTGGATCTCCCTCATCGTCTTCTGAAATGAGTTCAACCATTTTTCCGTTAATACCGCCAGCAGCGTTGATTTCTGAAATAGCCATTTCAACACCATTTTTAGCTTCGATACCGTATACAGCAACACCACCTGAAAGTGGGAATATCCCACCAATTTTAATTGTGTCTGATTCTTGTGATGAACACCCTACAAAAACCAAACTTACGCTAAGCACTGCTAAAAGAGCAACTATTGCGAGTTTTTTCATGTTTACCTCCGAGTAAAATACGTAAAATCTAAGTAAAGTATAGTAATTTTTGCTTATTATGTCTATAGAAACGCACTATTTTCTAGTGTATTTGCTCGTTGTAGCAATCAATACTATAGCTTGCCATAATATGTAAAAATCGGTATATTACAATATATCGTGAAAAAAAATATCGCATTGTTTTTATTCCTATTTTCCGTAAGGCTTATTTTTTCTAATGAAATAACAAACGGAGATTTTTCTCTCTTCCAAGTTGATAGTTACATAACAGAAGCCTTTGAGCTGGGAGATACTATGAGCGATGAAGACTTTATGCGTTTTGCTTTTATTCTATCAGAAATTCCAAATGAAAAAATACCTTTTTATATGCAAAAATATAAAACTATTGCTACAAATCTTTCAAAAGAACTTGCTCCATTAAACTTATCAGATTTTGAAAAGGGCGACTATATATTACAGTACCTACATACTAATCTCTTTATTTCTTATCGTGAACACGTAACAAACCTTGATGCCCTTTTTGATAAAGGAACGTTCAATTGTGTATCATCGAGCATAGTGTACTACGCCCTAGCACAACGTTTAAACCTCAATATATATGGTGTTAAAACCCCTGACCATGCTTTTTGTGTTATAAAAATTAATGGCAACAGCACTGATGTTGAAACCACTTCTCCTTATGGCTTTAATCCTGGAGAAAAAAAAGAATTTGCAAACTCGTTTGGCCAAACCGGCTTTGTATACACGCCCCCATCAAATTATAGAAACAGAACAAACATTGGAAAGCTTGCATTATTATCATTAATTCTTCAGAATTCCATTGTAGAACTTTATAAAACAGAACGTTACGAAACAATTGTACATCATGCAGTCAATATTCATGGCCTACTACAAACAGATGGCTCCTTTAACGCTATGGTAAATGAATTTGCAAATTATGGTGCTTATCTCGCAAAAAGAAAACGTTTCGATGACGGCATAGTTTTTTTTGAAAATGCCACATTATACTATGGGAAAACACAAAAATTTGAAGATGTATCCGGTTCTCTATTTAATAATGCTATCGCCAACTTTTTGTCTTATCGTTCAATCCATCAGCTTAGACAGAATGTGCAAAATGCAAAATCCTTTTTTGACACCTACGAAAAGTATGTTTCAATTCCCCAAGAAATCAAACATGATTCCCAAAAGATAATTTTCGAAGCAAGCATACGAGTTTTTATTGAAGATAATACATTTGAAACTTCAATCATGGAAATAAAAACATATTTCAATAACAACAGAATAGAACAAAAGCTATACAACGATCTACTAATGTATATGTACTCAAAAGAGATTAACAACTATATGGCACAAAAAGACTGGCAAAATGCATTAAGCCTTGCAAAACGCGCTATGGAAGATACTATAAATGATTACAGAGCTAAAACGCAATTGCAAACTGTAGAATACAATGTAGGAGCAGCATACCACAATGCTTTTGCAGACCAATACAATCGGCAAAACTTTACAAATGCACAAAAAATTATTAATGAAGGTTTGTCTATTGTTCCCAACCATAAAACACTACTAAACGATGCCCAAATTTTAGATGAGTTAAAACAGTAAGAATTATTGACAATAGTAATTTTTATGGTATACTTTCAAATAGGTATACATTAAGGAATAATAACTCATGAAAATATTTAAAAGTGTAAGTGATCTCATTGGAAGAACGCCAATTATTGAACTTTGTAAAATAAAACATTCTTACAATCTTAATTCAAATCTTTATGCAAAAGTTGAATTTTTTAATCCATCTGGAAGTATAAAAGATAGGGCTTCTAAGTTTATGTTAGATGAAGCCGAAAAACAAAACCTTATCACAAAGGACACCGTAATAATAGAGCCTACAAGTGGGAATACAGGCATTGGACTTGCATCAATTTGTGCATCAAGGGGATACCGCGTTATTCTTACTATGAGTGAAAACATGAGTATGGAAAGGCAAATGCTGTTAAAAGCCTACGGTGCAAAAATCATTCTTACCGATGCAAGCAAAGGCATGAAAGGGGCCATAGACAAAGCGTTAGAACTACTTAAAACAACTCCCAATGCATTTATGCCTAGCCAATTTACAAACATAGCAAATGTTACGGCACACAAAGAAACAACAGGCCCCGAAATTTGGAGCGATATGGAAGGCAAGATTGATATTTTGGTTGCAGGAATTGGAACAGGTGGAACAATTACTGGAACAGGAGAATATTTACGCTCCGTAAATCCTAAAATTGAAATTTATGGTGTCGAGCCAAAAAACTCACCATTTTTCAGTGAAGGCATATCTGGCGCACACGGCCTTCAAGGAATTGGAGCCGGATTCTGCCCTGAAATTTTTAACAAAGATATTTGCACAGACTTTATACCAATTTTAGAAGACGATGCTTATGCTTGCGCAAGAGAAATTGCAAAACAAGAAGGCATACTTGTTGGGATATCTTCAGGGGCAGCACTATGCGCCGCAATTCAGCTAGCAAAAAAAGAAGAAAATGCAGCTAAAAACATAGTGGTAATACTAGCAGACACTGGGGAAAGGTATTTATCTACCCCATTATTTACCGATAAAACTAATGGAGGCAATCAATGACATTTCCTAATAGAACAATTGTAATTAACATAGCCAGAGACCTACGCTCCCAATTATTTCCTAAACATTATGGCCCAAAAAAACTATCTCTCGATTATCTAAAATCAATAATGCAAGCACAAATTGCAATTGCACTATCAGAAGAAAATAGAGAATCAGAAGCTAGTGAAATAACAGAACAGTTTTTTGGTAGTTTTGAACAAATTAAAGAAAAATTGCTTCTTGATGCTAAAGCAGGATTCGACGGAGACCCTGCTGCATACAGTATTGATGAAGTTATTCTTTCATACCCAGGTTTCTATGCAATATACATATACAGACTAGCACACGAATTACAAAAACTAAAAGTTCCATTCATTCCACGAATAATGTGTGAGTTCGCCCATTCAAGAACTGGAATAGATATTCACCCAGGAGCCACTATTGGAGACAGTTTTTTTATTGACCATGGTACAGGTGTTGTAATCGGAGAAACAACTATTATCGGTGCAAATGTCAAAATTTACCAAGGTGTAACATTAGGCGCCCTTTCCACAAAAGGTGGCCAAAGGTTGAAGAATGCACAAAGACACCCTACAATTGGAGACAATGTAACAATTTATGCAGGAGCAACAATACTTGGAGGAGACACCCAAATTGGAGAAGATGCTGTAATTGGAGGAAACGCCTTCGTTACCGAATCGGTAAAAGCAGGAGAAAAATATTCAATGAATAGCAGACCATAGAATAGTCAGCTATACAAAACGTTGTGGAGGATTTACAACCCATAAAGCTTGCATTATTTTTGTTTTAGAAGCATTTATAAGAGTGTGTGGTGCAGAGGAAGAAAAAGAAATACTATCTCCTACTTCTAGCTCATACTCTTCGTTTTCATATTTTATAATCGCGCTACCTTCAAGTATAAAACCAACTTCTTGACCAAGGTGCCCGTATGAACCATGATGAGTGTGATCTCCAGGTGGGATTGTTATAAGATATGATTCCATTGCATAAGACCCATTCCTTTCAATAGGATTTGCAAGTTCTTCATATAATACAGTATCTTCTTTTCTTTTTCGCCGCTCTTCCTTGCGAACAATTTTAATAGGTCTACTTCTACGAAATTCTTCAAACAAAAACTCTAAGTTAATATCAAGAACTTCTGCAAGGGCTAATAAAGTGTCTATCGCTGGAGAAACCTTGTTACGCTCAATTTGTGAAACTAAACTTTCACTCACGCCAGCACTTGTGGCGACAGTTTTTAAAGTATATCCCTTTTTTTCGCGAATCATGCGTAATTTTTCGCCAAACCGATAAGGACTTTTCTTTTGTGTTGTTTCACTCATGTAAATCTCCAGTTAGTAAATATGCCTTCGCATAATATATAATCACAACTCTAAAACTTATAAAAACCTATTCTATAAGTTTTCTTTTTGGCTTTCTTCTAAAATAAAATGCATGTAATGATCTTCAAGCGTATACCTAGGTCCAGATAATTCAAGCCTTTGCCGAGCACGAGCATTTTCTCGTCTAATTGAATACAAAAGATAAAAGTCTCTAGGTTCAAAACCCTCTTTTTCAGATTCAGCTCCTGCTCTAAAATATGTTGCGGGGCGTCCTAAAATTTCGGCTGCTTCATCCCTACCAATTGCATTTAGATTTTTTTTGCGAATATTGCTTCTAAGTTTTTGAATTTCCTCATACGATAAACCAAATAGGAATTCTTCCATTGCCATAGCAGCATCTTCATCACCCATTTTTTTGGCAATAAAACTACACCAGGTTTCATCCATTGCCATTGTTAATAGAAGAAGTTCACTAGTACCAATCATAGTACCTAATGCAGGAGTAAGATTCCTTCTAGCATTCCAAATAGTGTCTAAAACTGGAGCCATACCAGTGGCGGTCTTATCGCTCCTTCTTTCCCAAAGGTTTATTAAACCATGTGCAATTTTTTGACGCAAATCTACCGCAATGCTTTCATTATCAAGTAGACTTATATAAACATCTTCTGCCATTATATTAAAAAGAATATCTAAACAAGAGCGCCGCAAACGATGGACAAGGTCTTCAGAACGCAATGAGTGCTCCGCAATTTTTTCCATTGCACAAAAAGTGTGAAACTTTGCAACGATAAAGCCTTTACCAAGTATAGCTTTAGATGGTAGGTGTAACATTCTGTCCCCATCTTTACTTTCAAGCATTGCATCAACAAGAGTACCTATATCTCGTACCTTCCCACCTTGTACCTGAGAATCCTTTAGAGAAGGGAAATGAGCTATATTAAGAGTAAGCTTTTCTAAGTCAGCAATTCGATCCGCTAACACAACTATACTCTCTGGTGAAATTGACTTTAAACCATCAAATATTTCATTAACAAGATCTTGTTCTTCTTCAGCAAGTACAACAAGGTTAGTAGATAAATCTTTTTCTAATAAATTTTCATCGCCTTCATAAAACTCGTCAAGCGATACTGTTTCAAAATTACTATTTTTTTCCATATTGGTATATAATAATTATAACATACTTTTTATAAAAATCTAGCATAAAGACATCGTTTTTTACATCTTTTTAACATTTTTAACCAAAATCTAGCAAGAATCATAGTCAAAAATCGTATACTATATCCTAAAAAAAACCGACAATCTATATATGAGTAGAATTAAAAATAGTTACATTTGTATTTTTGTAATGTTTATGGTAATACCATGTTTTTATGCACAAGACTCTCAACAAAGCCCAGCTCTAAAGCCTATTACCCAATTAACAATTAGCCCAACAGATCTTCGACTCGAGGCAGCTATAGAAGGGGGTTGGAATCTATTTATTCGAAAAAAAGATGGTGTAGAATCAATCTTACTTACTGAAACCACAAGAGGTTCAGATCCAAACAGTACAAATTATTCCTATAGAGCAAACGAGTACAATACCATAAACGGCAATGAAACGCGGCTACTCGATGGGAAACCTTTAACATCAGAATTTTCACTTTACAGCCTTGTCGACTCAACTCCACAACTCGATGAAGAGTTTGGACAAAGCTTTCAAATATATATACCAAAAACATTAGTATATGGGTACCCGTGGAGCCGAAACGGAGAAGTTGAGGTTGGACTCGGAACATTCGTAAATATTAGAGCCTTTGAAAAAAAATACGCCGACTACTCAGGTGCATTCGAAGACAATCCCTATATGTTCGACTTTATTGCACCTCCAAAAATTGAAGAGCCCACTGTAGAAGTTGTTCAAGAACCTGTAAAAGAAGAACCAAAGCCTGTTTTAACAAATGTATATAGTTCAAAAGCCGCTGAGGCATTTGATGAAATTGCAAACGGCATGATGATATACTCAAAAGGGCCTGAAACAATCGTTGAAGATGTTATGAAATCTTTTAATGAAATTCCAAAAGATAAACCAGCCGATGTAGTATTTGCAATTGACGCTACAGGAAGTATGTGGGACGATATAGATAGGTTAAAGAAAGAACTTGTTCCTTCCCTCACTGAAGCTCTTCAAGAAAATTATAAAGTACGACTAGGACTCTTGTTTTACCGAGATTTTACTGACAACTTTAGATTCCAAGGGCTCCCTGTTCAATTAAGCCCATTCACCGAAAACGAAAATGTATTTTTTTCAAAACTTAATAATATGAGCATACGCCAAGGATCTTTTCTAGGAGGGGATATACCAGAAGCGGTGTATGAGGCACTCTATGCTTCAATAAAATATTATATGTGGGATAAGGATTCGTATAAAAAGATTATACTTATTGGAGATGCAGAACCACATGAAAGTCCACGCGGCGTGTATGGGGTAAGCAAAGAAACAGTCGATACAATGTCAAAATTGTATGACATCACAATCGACTGCATTATTACTCCAAATAAAT
>CAYJKA010000097.1:0-6788 GCA_964370655.1 uncultured Treponemataceae bacterium
TTCCGGTAACTTGGGCTTCAATTTTAAACTCGCTAAGGGTGCGCTCTAATGTGTCACCAGCTTGGCGTGTAGGTTCATCAATTAGCCAGTATTCATCATCAGAATAGGCAGTTAAAAGACCATCTACAGGAATTTTATATGAAGAATAAGATTTTTTTCTTGGTGGCTTTGGCACTACTGTTTCTTCTACTACCTCTGCAACTTCTTCAACAATATCTTCTACAACATCCTCTACAGGATCTTCATTGCTTATAGGATCTAGCGAAAAAGAATCTATGTCTTCAGTGTATTCTATATCCATTTCATCTGACTCTACGGGATCATTATCATCATACACATCAAACGTTTCTTCAATAGGGTCTATATTGTCATAGGAATCTTGTACCTCATAGCTATCTGAATACGCGGCTTCTTCAACTTCATCCATAGCTTCAACTTCGTCTTCAATTTCATCTTCTGTTTCAGAGGCACTTTCATCTCCAATATAAAAATCATACGGATCTAGTATATCTTCATCTTCTACCTCTGGCGCAAGTGCTATCTTTTGAGGTGTGCTTACTGCTTCAAGTTTTTCTTCTCCGTAATCAACGAAATCCTGTGTCTTTTCTTCTTCAACATATTCGTCAAAAGAATCATTAGAACTTAAATCAATAGGAGAAGGAAAATTTTGATATCCAAAGTCGGAGAGCATTTCATTATCTTGCTTTGAAACTTCCTCTGCTGATTTTAATTCAGTATCATAAAATGGAATAGGCATAATTGAATCTATTTCTGCCTCTTCTTTTATTCCGGCAAAAAGGTTTTCTACAAAGGTATAGTCTTCCTCTTTTTCTTCTATTGCACTAAAAACAGGAGGCTCTTCTTGAATGATATCCGTTTCACCAGCAATAGTGTCTACTTCGTTATTTTCTTGTTGCATATCAGAAGGCTCATCATCCAAGTGAATGCTATTGTCATACTTTTCTGCTTCGACGGCATTGTCTAAAATAATTTCTTGTGAATCAGTTTTAGCTTCCATAGTTACTTTTTTTGAAGGCCTTTCTATTCGTCTATGCTTTAATTTTAAAAGGACATCTGCGAAAAGAGAAAGAATAATGTATTCTATAGCACAAGCAAGTACGCTTACAACTAAAAAAGCAGAAAAGGCAATAAAGCCAACTGACCCGTCTGCATATGAGAATATTTCATGCGTAAGGGACTCTATTGCTACAACGGTTAAAAATGGAACTACGGTACCAACGAGCATAATACCTGTTTTATCTGTCCAATTTGCAGAAAAGGACATTATTCCAAGAACAACTAAAAACACAGGTATAAGAAGGGCTGAAAAACCATATACAGACACAAGTGCTTTTCCAAATGCAGTTAAAAAAACAGCAGAATTTGGAGAAGCTGCACCAAAGTCTAAAAATTGGGGTATGAGGCAAAATATAAAAAGGGCAGCGAGCGATAACGCAAGGACACCCAGCATAATACTAATTTTATCAAACAGTTTCATTTAAACTCCTACATCTGAGTATCGGAGAAAAAATAGCTTGATATTAGCGAAAAACGATGCAAGAAAAAGTCTTTTTCATTCGTTCTACCTGCTTTTAGTGTAGGTTGCTTTGCGATTAATTATCAACAACCGTTCGCACCCTTTTTACTATCATTTTTTTATTACGTCTATAGGTCTAAATAATAACCGTATTTTCGCTTTTTGAAGAACTACCTGTTATAGTCTTTCGCAAAAAGCTCATATCATTCTTTATTCCTTCAACAAAGGAACCCATATCAGATGAATTTAGCATAATGTTCATACCATGTTTTGCCCATTCAACTTGACGGTTTCGATCTGCCGAAAAGTGATTACCTACTGAAACTCCGTTTCTAACACAGATTTCAATAATTTTTAATACAGCTTTTTCAAAAAATTCATTTGTATAATCTTCAGGAACTCCGAGGCTAACGCTTAAATCATGAGGTCCAATTATTACAGCATGTACATAACCAAGCTTTAGCATTTCATCAAGATTATTGATACCTTCCATACTTTCAATATTTATAAAGAACAATCTATCCTTATTAAAATCTTCTAAGTATTGTTTTTCTAAGCTACTTAGTTCCAATTCACCATTTGCTATTTTTTGTAGTTTATCACCTTTTAAGGGACGATATTTTATAGTGGAGCCAATTCTTTGTACCTGCTCAACAGTTTCTACATACGGAACCAAAATGGCCATTGCCCCACCATCAATTATTTTGCTTGCTTCGTATTCATCTGGTGAAGGAATTCTCACTATTGGAACTTGTCCTTTTCCCATAAATGCATGGCACATCCATGAAACCATTTCCCTGTCTTGAGGTATGTGTTCCATATCAATAAATAAAAAATCTGTTCCTAAGTCACTCACAAATTTTACCATATGTGGGCTTGGCATTGTAATACAGGTTCCAAATACTTTTTCTCGATTTTTAATTGCCTTTGCGAAATCACTTGCGTTCATACACTCTCCATCTTTTTTTTATTTATTATTATCATAGAATAAAATACAAAAAAAATCCTTTAATAAGACTCTTTAAAAAATTAAAAGTCTCCTCTGTATTTACGAACTATTTGTATCATATTGCAGTAGTTATTAGCAGGAACATAGTTTGGAATTGAATTTCCTGAGCCAAAAGCAAAACCACCTTTTCCAATATTCGCATTTAATACCTTTTCAATATAATCTTTAAGTTCATCTGGGCTTAGTCTACACAAAGCATCCGTATCAATACCACCAAAGTTGCCAATTTTATCTCCATAAGTATCAACCCAAAAGGAAAATGGCGCTATTTGATCTTCATTTGAATGCTTTGCGTCTATTTTAGCATCATTAATGAGACTATCCATAATATCAAAAATTTTTCCACATGAGTGAAGCAAAAAGGGTTTGCCCGCTGCATGAACTAGGTCAATAATAGATTTATATACAGGAATGATATGTGTTTTTATATCATCGATTGATAACAATGTTTGAGTCCTAAAACCTAAGTCATCACCAATGCGTAACACGCAATAGATATCGCCAAACTCTTTTATAAAACGACTCCAAATAGAACGGCTAATTTCGCCAACTCTTTTAAATAAATCTGCATAAAGATCTGGGTCATCTACCGATAAATAGCATAAATTTTCATATCCAACCAAGTCTTGAACACATTCAAAAACGCCATTGCCTACTCCACCAATAGCCTTCATCCCTTCTGGCATATTTCGCCTTAAAGCTTCAAAATTGGCTGAAGTTTTTTCAAAGTAAATTTTCTCAAGTTCATTCCAAGGATATGATTCAAATGTTTCTCTATCGGTAATGGCAGGAGGTGTGCTACTTAGAGCTAAGCAGCCTCCATTTGGAAGGATACTTGTTATACACTCTTCAAATGTTACAACATCATAGCCATAGTCCTTAAAGAATGAACAATAGATTTTGAAAAACTCGTTTTTATCTTCTACAGAGCCATCAAGTAGGTGCTCGAAATCTTTCCCAACTATTTCA
Source organism: uncultured Treponemataceae bacterium (assembly GCA_964370655.1). GTDB lineage: Bacteria > Spirochaetota > Spirochaetia > Treponematales > Treponemataceae > CAYJFX01. Next base: position 3,516 of record CAYJKA010000097.1, read on the forward strand.
CCAATTATTTGCGGTGAAACGTTGTGTTCGTATAAGGGGATTCTTTTTGGAACCCTGTTATACGCACAGTCTACAATGTTGTTATAATCTGGTGTAAAACTCATCGTAATCTCCTAAATAGTTTTTCTACACACTTTAGTTTATTGAAGACAATAAAAAAAATCAACCAATCTTATCTATCTCATCATACATGGCGAGTATATTTTCAACACTAACATCTGGTTGAAGTGTATGACTAGGGGCAATAATAAAACCTGTATTATTTTTACCAAGGTGTTTATTACGATGCCTAATCTCATTTCGAACATCTTCTTCAGTTCCGTTAGGCAATGTGTACTGCGTATCAACAGATCCATGTAAACATAGTTTCCCAAGATACGTATCTGATAAATGCTCTGCATCCATTCCTGTTGCCAGAGGTTGCAATGGATCAAGTATATCAACCCCGCAGTCTACAAATATATCTATAAAGTCAAAAACTGCCCCGCAAGAGTGAAACATTACTTTTACACCATGAGAATGTGCCATATCACACAATTGTTTTACTGGGTTCATTAAATATCTTTTAAATGTATCTTGGCTTAACAAACATCTGTCTTGCATTCCCATATCATCAGCAATCCGAAGAATGTCAATACTTCCCTTAGCTGATGCAAACATTTTATCAAAATAGTCTAAGTAAAACTGTGTGTATTTTGAAATTATGTAATCTGCAATTTCAGGGTCCGTTACCATGTCGCACAGTAAATTATCAATACTTCGCACTAAAGTTGGATGTTGAAAAACACTTGCCCCAGAGGCCATAATTGCAAAATCTTTATATTCTTCTAAATCCTTTTTCATGTTTGAAAAATCGAACCAATCAACACTTGGCCATCTAAAAGATTCCAATTCTGATACGTCGGTTGCGTCAGCAAGTTGATACCCACAGTGTTCGCTTACTTTTCCAAAAACCGTATCTTGTTCTTTCATTTGAAAACCAAGCCATGTTGTTGTAACGCCATTTTTCTCATCAAATTTGGGAAAATCTGCAACCCAACGAGGATCAACAACTCCACGGATATCAACAATATCGGACTTAAGATATGTTAACAAATCTTTATACGAATTTGTTTGCGTTTTTTTATACAATCGTTCTAGCACTACATCACAGGCATGAAAATCTCTTGGTAGCCTATCTATTTTTTCAAAATTTATAGCTTTTAAAACTCTTTCTTTTGAGTTCATCCGTGTGTTCCTCCTTTAACTTTGCTTAAATATACTTCATTATGCCATCAAGTATTTTCATTTTTTCTTCACTAATTGGAGCCATTGGCTTTCTACAGCCATTACACTCAATGCCTTGTTTTCCTAAAATATATTTAATAGTTTGGTGAACACCACAGGCAATCATAGCATTTATGATAACATTAGCTTCTTTTTGCAATTCTAAAGCTTCATCAGCTTTGCCTTCTTGAAACAACTTTGTCATTTTTATATATTTTGGTGCCATAAAATTAAAGGTTGAACCAATTGCCCCATCGGCACCAACAGCTAGTGCAGGTAAATGAACTTCATCATGGCCATTAAATACAGATAATTTTTCATTCACTGCTTTAAATTGTTCAAGAAGATATAAATCTTTACAAGTATGCTTAATTCCTCCAAAATTTTTGTGCTCAGAAAAAGCTTCTATATGTGCTATAGTAAAATCTATACCAGAAAGTGCCGGGAAGTTGTATGCTATCATTGGAAGATTAACACTGTCCATAATAGAAAAATAATGACCTTTTATCTCATCAAAACTATACTTAAAATAAAAAGGAGGAACAGCAGAAATTGCATCTGCACCAACTTTTTGAGCATGCTTTGCGTATCCAATTGCATGATCTGTGCTTAATGCGCCTATATGAACAATTACTTTTACTCTTTTATTTGTATGCTCACATACGGTTGTAACTACATCATTCCTTTCTTGCTCACTTAAAAAAAAGCATTCTGCAGAGCTACCAGTTGCATAAAAACCATCTACACCTTCATCTATAAGCTTATCAATAAGCTTTTTCAACATTTCATGATCAACATCACCATCTTTTGTATATGGTGTAACAAGTGCTGGGTAAATTCCCTTAAATTTTTCCATTTTTTCTCCTAAACGTATTACCTATTATTATTTATTATATCAAGCATTGTCATAAAGTTATCATACTTGCATCCTGTTGCAATTGAATGTGAACTTCCTAAAATCATCCCACCTTCTTTTGCATATTCAACAGCTTGCAGCGTTTCCTTTATTACTTCGTCCTTTGTGCCAGTAAGCAATACAGCTACATCTATTCCACCCCATAAGCACATTTTATTTCCGTAGGCCTTTCTTAAATCAGGAACTAGCATACCTGCACTTTTTTGAAGTGATTGATAACAATCATAACCTGCTTCAAGAAACATTTCTGAAAGCTCTGTCGTATTTCCACAACAATGTTTAATTACTGGAATATGAAAATTATCTTTAACATTGGCAACACGAGACTTTATTGAAGGTAAAATAAGCTCTCTAAAAATGGTAGGTGAAACTAAGGGGCCTGCATTATATGCAAAGTCTTGCCCCCACATTACGCCATCCATTCCTTCTCGAATAAAGAACTGATCTTCATAATTACCCCATCTAGTTTCATAATCTATATAGGCTTTCATTCCTTCTGGATTTGTTACATATTCGCACAAACCTCTCTCCATGTTCCCTGGTAGTATCATTCCTGCTTCTCTACCTGCAAAACTTGTTACAAAGCGAGTATCTTTAAAATGATTGACTACATAGTCGATAACTTCAAATTGAGATTCATCGGGTGGAGTTAGATTTTCATTTAAATCAAAATCTTCAGGGTTATATTCTCTATCCCATAACAAGGGGTCATGAACCATGATAATGTCACGTGTGGTTTCAGAATATTTATAAATTTTCCCTTCTTTATCTTCCCATGTTTTTTCATCAATTTGTTTTGGCCTTAAAGGTTCATAGTCTTTTGGAGGTACCAACCCACAGGCATCGCCCATTAAGTTAACTATGTCACAAATATCTAACTTATCATAAAGCTCCACCATGTCTTCTTTATAACTTTGTACTACTTCATCTCTGCGACCTTCCCAAAGTGCAACGCGAGTCTTTTTTTTAGACCTTAAATAAGTCTCTCTTCCGAGTATTTTTTCAACTGTATCGGAATCAATAGCTAATTCTCCGTAAGGAATTTTATCTGCTTTTCCACCTTTTAATACCGTTTGAACACGCTCTTTTGA
>CAYJKA010000098.1:0-6753 GCA_964370655.1 uncultured Treponemataceae bacterium
TCTGTTAAAGGAAAAGAAAAACCTGCTAAAATTTATGCAGTAGTAAATATGCCGAATGAGAAGGATATTCCTCTTTGTGGGCCAAGCGGACCTAAAACTTTAGATGAAGTTAGAACCTTATTAGGAATTGAAAAACCAAACTTAGAAAACGTAAATCCTGATGAAGAAGAAAAGAAGTATAAAATTGCTGAGAAATAGATATGGACGATAAAGCAAACAATAAAGAATTGTCACAATTTCCTCACAAGAACGAACAATCTCAAAATTCTAGTCCATCAAGCGAAGAATTCTTTATTTCTGCTTCAACATGGAAAAATCAAAGAAGTTCTGAACAACGTAGACTTATGCAAAAAATTGCTGAGCAAAATCGCATTGAACAAGAGCGTGAACTACGAATATTAAAGCAAACGGATACAAGTATTAGTCCTCAATTAGAGCCAATAGATGCATTAATTTCTAAAAATACTGACCAAACGAAAGAGAAGTTTGAACAGATACAAGAGAACGCAGGTCCTCTGCAAACAAATATAGCACACAATGAACAAGAAAGTATACAAAGCCAAGCAGATTTAGCATATAACATTGAAAATTCTATAACTTCACAATCATCAAAGAAAGTTAAAAAAAATAGAAAAGATTCACCTATTTTTACAATTAAAAAAACTAAAACATCAATACTACTTAATTTTGCAATTGTAATTATTTGTATAACAGGTGCATATTTTGCATTACAGGAATATTACAACGCAATAAACGCTTCTTTTGAAAAGCTTGATGAAGAGCCTATTGGTACCATTGTATATAAATACAATATAGCTCAAAGAAAAATGACTGACCGGGTGGTATGGGATAGATTAAAACAAGATAGTTTTGTGTACAATGGAGATCTTATTCGTACTGCAGAACTTTCTGAGGCTACAATTACATTCTTAGATGGTAGTTCAATTGATTTATTCGACCAAACCTTAACTCAGGTTTTTTATGATGATAGCGGTGCACTTGTTGATTTTTCAGGTGGTGAAATATCTGTAAATGCAACACAATCTGACACTGGTATTCGCCTTATTGCAGGTGAAACGGAAGTACAGTTGGCAAAAGGTGCAACCTTAAATGCAAGTGCTCAAACCACGCAGGAAGATGGTATAACTTCATTTGTTAATAGCCCTGTAGTATTACAGTTAAATGAAGGAGATGCACAAATTCTTGTTGATAATGATGGGGTAAAAGAAGAGGTAGTTGTTGAACCAGGCAGTGCACTTCTTTTAGATCCAGTCACCAGTTCTGTTGAAATGCCACCTTTTAGCCTGCAATCGCCTCAAAGCCAGCTTACGTATATTAAATATGAAAATGAAACTATTGAAGTACCTTTTGAATGGACTGTTTCAGATATTGAAAACCCACCTTCCGTAATAATAGAAATATCACCTTATAGAGATTTTTCAGAAAATTTACAGTCGTATAGTTATGAAGGTGTTACAAACGTTTCTATACCATTTGAAAAAGGAAATTGGTATTGGCGCCTTCATGCAAGTGGTAGCACCGTTAACACCTCTGGCAAAGTAGCTGTATTAGATTCTGTGCCTTTATCACAAATTTCTCCAAGAGAAAGTAGTGAGTTTTTTTATAGGAAAAAAAATCCTTCCGTTCGGTTTGCTTGGACCGATGACGATAATGTATCAGAGTGGCTGTTTGAAATTGCTGACAATGAATCTATGATGACTCCTATTGTTAGCCAATATGTAAAGCAACCCTCAAGTATAATTACTAGCCTTACAGGCGGTAAATGGTTTTGGAGAGTAACTCCAAAGTACCCACCTCGTAGTATTTTAAGTGAAGATGTTTTAAGCTATACTCCCTCTGTTAAATCTTTTATGGTTACACAACAAGAAAAGCTGCAAGCAACAACACTTTTAAGTCCTCCATTACACGGTTTTGTAAATATTAAAAACGAAGACTCTCCGCAATTTGTATGGAAGTACGATACTGAAGCTGCATTTTATACTGTTAGCATAAGTAAAAATGCTAATATGTCAAATCCTGTAATTACTGAGAAAACAAATGATGCTTTTTTTGCACTTAAATCTCATTCAAATGATATAGATGAAGGACTATGGTATTGGGCTGTAACAAAAAATGATAGTGAGGGGACAGTTTCTCCTTTAAGCCATATAGGATCCTTTTATGCAATCGATGGAGAGCCTGTATATGACATTGAAGAACCTGAAAGTGCTGCAATATTTACAGAAGAGTCAATAAAAACTGCACATTTTAGTATACATAATAATTTGCAATTTAATACACTATTGCAAGTATCAAGTGATCCAACTTTTAGCACAATTCAATTTGAGCAAGAAGTTGATATTGTTAATGAGAGAGGTGCTGTAACAGGTATAACTATTCCTAGAGGTTCATGGTATTGGAGAACTGTATCCATTGATGAAAAAACAGGAATAAAATATATAACAGATGCAAAGCAATTCTTTGTAGATTTTACGCTCTCTGATGTTATACTTTCTTTCCCAAGTGAAAATACTACAATAAAAACTCATCCAGACCACCGCCAAACATTTGAATGGGAAGAAGTGGAGAATGCAGATTATTATACTTTTACAGTTTTTGCGCATTCAGATCCTGATGTACCAGTGTTTGAACGTAAAGAAGTAATTGGAACACAGCAACGTGTTAATATTTCAAATTATGCAGATGCTCAATATGGTTGGAGTGTGAAAGCTATTTCAACTAATACGCCATCAAGTATTGTCCAAGAAAGTGAAACATCTGTGCGTAGTTTTTCTGTTCAAGAAATAAAACCTGTTGTACTTACAGGGCTTTCGCGTTCGATTCAATTTAATGGGGTATCTGCACTTATAAATCCGCAAAGCATAGGTTGGTCATCTTCGGAACCTATAGTGAGTTCTGAGTTTATACTTAGTAAAACAAATAGAGGTTTACGACAAAGCGATATACAAAATGGAGTTTCACCTCGCGAAAGCGATATAGTTATGAGGATAAAAAATCCTACTAGGTCTATAAAACTTGATCCATTAAATGAAGGAAGCTATTATTGGACCGTAATTGCTCGTACTACAGGTGGTGTAGATATAAGCGCTGCGCAACCTCGCCAAATAACTGTCCTTCCTCTCGATTTATTACCGAGTGTTACAAATATGGTGCCTTTACAAAATATTGTTTTAAGCAATAGTGATTTAAGAAAAGGGTATATTGACTTTTCATGGGATAAAGTAGCGAATGCCGATGAATATCATTTTGTGCTATACGATCAAAATAATGAAATTGTATGGGAAACAATGCTTGGAAATGCAAGTAATGTGCATTTTGACCAAATATCTCTTTTAGATCGTGGTACATTTACATGGACTGTTGAAGCACGGAGGCAATTACCAAATAAAACTGTTCAAAAAGGGATAGTTGCAACAAGCACTTTTACAATTGATATTGGACAACAAATTATTCCTCAAGATAAAACAACGGAAGGACAATATGGTTTTTAAAAAATCCTTTTGCCTCCTAGGCGTGTTAGTGTTACATAGTTTTTTTTCTCACCCATGTTTTGCCCAAAATGATGCAAAACAATTTACCCAAGTTATTGAGTGGGAATATGTTGATTACGCTATGCATTACGAAATTGTTCTGGAAAAAAATACTACGCTTAATGAATGGGAAGTTTACGATACTTTTGATGTTACAACAAACTTGCTAGAATTAACTTTAAATGCTGGCAATTATCGCTATAATGTAACCGTTTACAATATTTTTGGACGTGCTGAACAAACTTCTGATTGGTATACTTTTACTATTGAAAAAGCCTTACAACCTGTAGTAGCTGATATTTTTCCAAAAGAATTAGAGTTGCCGCCTGCTGGAACAGAGGAAAGTAATGCCATTATTGCATTAAATCCAAGAGATGTGTCAGATGAAGCAACATTTTTTCTAAAAGGCAAAAACGAAGATGAAACTCTTTATGGTGATTTTGTTGGCTTTGATGAAAATGGAATGATGCAAATTGAATTTAATACAGAACAGCTTGATTCTGGCGACTATGAACTTATTATCCAAGACCCTAGTGGGCTAACAAGTGAAAATATTTCTACACCAAGCCTTGTAAATGTTGAGCGCGCAAAGCCTCAATATTTTAACCTTAGCTTAGGCTATTCGTATGCACTGTTTCCTCAAATTGAAAATACGCTATATAGCGATTACGACTTTCCTGCAAAAAATATTACAATTAGAACAAAGTTTTCTTATGTTCCATTTGTTTCACTTAAAAGTGGAAACTTAGGCTTTGAGCTTTCTGCTTCAATATTAAATAACAACTTTATTGCAAAAGATATAGATATGACAGGATTTATATTTCCTATAACTTTAAACGTAGCCTATCATAAACCAATAGGAGAAAAATTTGTTTTAGTAACACATCTTGGTGCAGGACTTACCTTTTTAAGTGGTTTTATGGAATGGAATACAGCTACAGTTATGCAAGATGCAGCCTCTATAGCGCTAAGTAGTGGTCTTATGGGGCAAATATATATTGGCGAAAAATTTTATTTTGAGCTTGGTGCAGATTATATATATTCAGTTTTTTTAGATAGCACAAGTTTTCATACAGTATTACCAACACTTTCTTTAGGGTGGAAGTTTGATTAAGGGGAAAATTATGAAAAAGTTTTTTATTGGTTTTAGTATATTATTATTTACGCTCGCTTCTTGTGGCATGTTTACGGTTGACGTAAAAGATTTTTTTGATATACATAATCCAATTTATAATGAAGATGAGATTAATACCTTTACGGTAACGTTTAGAGCAAATAATGGTACAGGTACTAGTCTTACTCAAGAGTTTCAAGCTGAAATAGACCAACCATTGACATTAAATACCTTTTCGTATCTTGGTCATAGCTTTTCCTCTTGGAGTACAGCTCCTGATGGTATTGGAATGTCATATGCTGATGGGTTTAATTTTAAAGCGACAGAGAATATTACATTATATGCACAGTGGCATCCCCTAACATATACCTTAAGTTTTGACTTAAATGGAGGGGCAGGTTCTGCTGCTTCGCAGCTCGTGGTATTTAACCAAGAAATAGGTAGTTTGCCAGATAATCCCACAAATGGAAGTCAGCTATTTACAGGGTGGAGCATTGATGGGACCCTGCTTACAATCAATAGTGTTTGGACTTACCCAGAAAACAAAACAGCTGTAGCTTTGTGGGATGTTGCAACATTTACAGTAACCTTTAATGCTGATGGTGGATTGCCTGAGCCAGCTGTGCGTACAGTTACTCAAGATAGTAAACTTACTGTGCCTACACCTCCCACAAAAAATGGATATCTATTTGATGGTTGGTATACAGATAGTGGTTTAAATGATAAATGGGTCTTTGATACCTCAACTGTCACTAAGGATATAACATTGTATGCAAAATGGAATGAGCGAACTGAGGTATGGTTAAATGGTAGTATTGGCGATGGGGGAGATGGTACACAGATTGACCCCTATAACAATTTTAATAGTGCCAAAGATACTCTCCTAAAAGGCGGTACTATTTGGGTAAGTGGATTAGTTACCCTTGATAGTGGATCTCATATTTGGAGCTCAAACAGTGGAAATCTTCTAACTATAAAACGCTCAGGCGGTGATACTCCTGATAAAAGCGATGACTTTGACGGTAACTTTGTTTTAATAGAAAATGGTGCATCTTTAACACTTCAAAATATTACACTTGATGGGCAAGGTGGGGTAGATGTTGACCTTAACAATGATGATAAAATAGATGCAAGTGACGATTTTATAGGTGAAGGTGATGTAGATGCCCTAGGGGCGCTTGTTTATGTTGGAAAAAATGGAACTTTAAATATTTCAACGGATGCAGTACTTCAAAATAATGAGAGTATCGTTACAGGAAATGGAAGTGCAGGTGCAGTTTACTCTGTAGGTAGTAGTACTGTAAAAAATAGTGCAATAGTAACAATGAACGGTGGCACCATACGATATAATAGCGCATCAAATGGTGGCGGTATTTTAGTAAAAAGTGGCACTACCTTTACCATGAGTGATGGTTTTATTGAATACAACATTAGTACTGATACTGGTAACGGTGGCGGTGGCGGCGTGCATGTCGCTGGTGCAAACACAGTATTTAACCTAAATAATGTTGCAGCAGTAATACAATACAATGACGCTAAAAATGGTGGTGGAGTTTTTGCTTATTCAAGTACGTTTAATCTAGAAAAGGGATCAATAAATAATAATACTGGTCAAAAAGGTGCGGGTGTTAGTTTGTACTCTGATGTTACATTTAACATGGCCAATGGTAGTATTAGCAATAATACCGTTACTACAACCGGAGGTACAGACGCCACTGGTGGTGGAATCTATGCAGCTGATGGGTCAATTATTACTATGACGAATGGTAGTATTATAGGCAATATTGCAACTAATGAGAATAATAATGCATTTGGTGCCGGTGTGTATTTAACCGATGCAGCTACTATTAAACTTAGTGATAGCCCTGAAATTAAGGATAACGAAGCCGGCGTAGCAGGAAGTGAAGAAGACAATAATCTTTATTTTTCAAATACTTCTACTACCACAAGTAATGTTACAATTATTGGAAATATTGGCGGTAGTTCTGATAGCATAGGGTTAAGCCCAAAAACGGTAACAAATGGACACCTTCTTGTGCAAAACATGGGTAACTTTACCGTTGCTGAAGATTATTTTTCTATGGATGA
>CAYJKA010000099.1:0-6734 GCA_964370655.1 uncultured Treponemataceae bacterium
CTACATTGCTGACATTCCAAAAAAAATGCTTGTTGAATTATGTGAGCCAGGAGATGTAATTGGACATATAACACAAGAGTGCTTTGAGCAAACTGGTATCCCTGTTGGCATCCCTCTTATAGCTACAGGCTCTGACAAATCTTGTGAAACATTGGGCGCGTCAGTAATAGGAGAGGGACAGCTTGCTGTTTCATTAGGTACTACGGTAACGTTGCAAGTGTGTCGTGACAAATATTTTACACCAGCTCCTTTTACTCCATCATATCCTTCAGTGTATAAAAAATGCTTTAACGGAGAGATTCAAATTCAGAGAGGATATTGGATGCTCACGTGGTTTAAAAAAGAATTTGTACACCGAGAGCGCTCCATTGCGAGAAAGCTTGGAATAAGTGTTGAAGCTTTACTAAGTAAGCGCCTTTTTGAAATACCTGCAGGTTGTGATGGACTTATTCTTCAGCCATATTGGGGGTCTGGTGTGCTTACACCCCATGCAAAAGGCGCAATAATTGGTTTTTCAGATATACATACTAAGCTTCATGTATTTAAATCCATAATTGAAGGAATTGGATTTGCAATGGTTGATGGGATGAAAATTTTAGAAAGGCGCACCAAGGTTCCAATTACCAATGCATTTTTAAGTGGCGGTGGAAGCCAGTCAGATGAAATTTGTCAAATTATGGCAGATATTGGTGGCGTGCCTATACATCGTATGCAAACACATGAAATAGGGGCTATTGGTTCTTCAATGGTTGCATTTGTGTCCCTTGGCATTCATCCAAATTATGAAGAAGCAATAAAAAATATGTGTCACATTACTCAAACCTTTACCCCAAATATGAATGATCACATATTTTATAAAAAGATTTATAAAAAAATCTATGTTCGAGTATTTGATAAATTAGAGCCACTATATAAAAAAATTATGCCTATAATGAAAGAGAGGTTTAGTGAACATAAAAAAAATAATGTATTATAAAGCATAAAAAATTGAATTTAAGAAAAGTTTGAATTATAATGTTATTATGGATAGATACGCTATCATGAGTTTTACAAGTTAATACTTAATTTAGGAGGGGGATTAATGAGTGAACCAACAATATTAACATTTGATATAGGAACTCAAAGTTTAAGGGGGATGATTGTCTCAAAAAGAGGGGAGATTCTTGCATTTGAAAGAATAGATTATGCAGATCCCTATATTTCTTTACACCCTGGTTGGGCAGAACAAAAGCCCGATTTCTACTTTCGCAAGCTTTCTGAAATTTCTAAAAAATTAAAACAAAATTATTCACATCTATTTAAAAGTATTATTGGGGTTACTGTAGCTTCAATGCGTGATTCTGTTTTATGTTTAGACAAAGATTATAAACCATTGCGAAATATAATTTTATGGATGGATAAACGTGAGACAAACAGAGCTTCTGAAAATGTGCCATTATGGTTAAGGTGCGCATTAAAAGTTATAAAAATGAAAGAAACGTTTAATCGCCAGTTGCGCATGGTTCCTTATAATTGGATTGCAGAGAATGAAAAAGAGGTTTTACAAAAAACTTTTAAATATGTTATGCTTCCAACTTATATTAATTATCTACTCACTGGGAACTTAGTTGATTCAGTAGCAAATATGATTGGGTATGTGCCCTTAAATACTAAGCTGCGTCGCTGGTCAAAGGGCTTTTGTATTATGAAGTATATTGCTAATATTGACAGAAAAAAGCTTATTGATTTATGCGAATCTGGAGATATTATTGGTTATATTACAAAATCTTGTGCAAGAAAAACTGGAATCCCAGAAGGGATACCCCTTATAGCTACAGGCTCTGATAAGTCTTGTGAAACACTAGGTGTTTCGGCTACAAAACCACACCAAGCTGCTGTTTCATTTGGAACTTCTGTAACGATACAAGTAACCTCTAAAAAATATTTTACTCCAGCACCTTTTACACCTTCCTATCCTTCTGTTTATAAGGATTATCATAATGCAGAAATACAAATATACCGTGGGTATTGGATGATTTCTTGGTTTAAGAAAGAGTTTGCACAAAAAGAGCATATGGAAGCAATGCTAATGGGTACAACACTTGAGAATATGCTAAGTAAGCGCTTATTCCAAATTCCAGCTGGATGTAATGGTTTAATGTTACAACCATATTGGGGCTCGGGAGTATTAACTCCAAATGCGAAAGGGGCAATAATAGGTTTTACTGATATACATACTCGTTTGCACATTTATAAAGCTATAATTGAAGGCATTGGATTTGCTATGCTTGATGGATTAAATATACTTGAAAAACGTTCAAAAACAAAGATAACTGAAATTTATGTCAGTGGTGGTGGGAGCCAATCAGATGAGATATGTCAAATGATGTCAAATATGTCTAACTTGCCTGTTAAAAAGATGCAAACACCAGAGGCATGCGGCATAGGCGCTTCAATTATTGGTTTTGTTGCACTGAAAGAGTTTGATAATTATGATGAAGCCATAGAAAATATGTGCCATTTGAAAAAAACATTTAATCCAGATGCTAAGGAGTATGCAGTGTATCAAAAACTTTTTAAGGAAATATACCTTGAAATGTTTGCTAAACTTGAACCCTTATATAAAAAAATAAATCCAATTTTAAAAGAACAATCGGAATAGTAAGAAGCCACTGAAAAACTTCAGTTTTGCAGTGGCAACCTTAGATTTGATGCGATATTTGCAAGAAAACCGTAAAACATATCGATGTTTTCTGCAAATTCGACAGGTCACTGGGAAAGTAACAGACTTTTTCAGTGACCTAGAATAGTAATTTGGTTTTATATTAGGTGTAATAAAATGTTGTGATTTTCTGCATTGAGTGTTATAATTATATTTGGTATAAAGGAGATTATACAGCTATGAAAAGAACAACACTTGGAAGAACAGGTATTGAAGTTTCACTTATTGCCTACGCGGGAATAATTTCTATGGATGTGGGGCAAGAAAAGTCAGATGAGTATGTAGCATATGCACTGGAAAATGGTATCAATTATTTTGATATTGCACCAAGTTATGGAGATGCACAAAAAATAATGGGAGAGTCAATTCGACCATTTGTAAAGAATATTCATATTGCATGCAAGACCTTTGAGCGCGATGCTGAGAATGCTAAACGTGAGTTAGAAGAATCCTTAAAGATGCTCCATACTGACTCTTTTGCTGTATATCAGATGCACTCTGTTCAAAGCGTAGAAGATGTAGATAACGCATTTAGAAAAGGTGGTTCTTTTGAAGTTATTTTATCCGCAAAAGAGCAAGGGATAGCTAAAAATATTGGTATAAGCTGTCATAGTGAAGAAGCTGCTATACGAGCTTTAGAACTCTATGATTTTGATACCGTATTGTATCCTACGAACTGGGCTTTGTTTGAAGCAAAGGGTTTTGGGAAAAGGGTTGTAGATATAATTCAGGAAAGAAACCTAGGCTTTTTAGGAATGAAATCTATGATAGAAAGGTCATGGACAGATGAAGAAAGATATGCTTCTCCCTATCCTAAGTCTTGGTGTAAGCCATTTTTAACAAGTAATGAAGCTTTAATTCCTGCTATGCGCTATGTTACCAATAATATAAAGCCACAGGTATTAATTACGCCTGGCAACTTTGAACATTTTAGTTTTGCAGTAGAGCACGTAGATGAAATTTTTGATTCATATACTTCAAAAGATGAAGAAATTCTAAAAAAAGAACTGGGCAATATTGGAGACCAATTCTTCTTTTAGATATAATTTAGAAACTCATTACATGCATGAAATGTACGTACTTTTATTATTATGTACATTTCAAAACTAAAAAATAGCTAGAGTTCCGAGTGTTCAATGGTATAAACACTTCCACAGTTGTGGCACACAACAGTTATTGGATTTTCTGCTGTCTGTTTTATGCTGTTTACCTCTTTTTCACCTAAGTTTTTTATAGATTCAGTGTATCTCTCTTTTGAACACGAGCAATCAAAACGTACTTTTCTAGTTAATGCAACTGATGGTTTAAATTCTCGAAAGAGACCGTAAATTATGTCTTCAGCCTTTTGCCCTTCTGAAAACCATTGACCAAGAGATGGACAAGCAAGAAGTGCTCTTTCCATATTTGCAGTTAATTCATCAGCAGATAATTTTGCCTTTTTACTAATTTTTCCACCTATGTCAGGCATCTTTTGGACAAAAAGTCCTCCAGCTCCAACTACGCGACCTTCTTTATCAAACTGTATACTAGTGTGAAATGCAGTATTAATTTGTTCAGATTGTGAAAAATACCATACAAGATCTTGTGCAATGTTTTTATTTTTTATTTCCACTACACCTGTTTGTGGTTCGAGCATTTTCCCATTTTCACCTTCGCGAAATCTAGTAACAGTAACCGTTCCGTTTCCAAAAAATGGCTCTAATTCCCACGAATCTAATGGCTTATCAATAGGTATTGAATTCTGTAGCAAATAACCTCTCACATATCCTTTAGAATCTGCTTCAACTGAAAACCCTTTTGCAGCTCCATCAGTTTCATATTTAAATGTAAGGAAGCCTTTTTCCTTCATTGTATTTATCATAAGTGCAGTACACAGTGCGCCTTGACCTAATACGAGAGTTTCTAGTATTCCTAATTTGTGTTGAGCTCGTAACTGGTTAATAAAACGAGTTCCGTTAAAAAGTGCACCTCTAAATAGACCATCTTGTGCAACAAACACGTGCATTTCATCTTTTTCAATGTTATCCAAGTGTTTGAGTAATTCATTATCTGTAATATCTGCTTTAATCATAGTATAAATATACTAAAAAAAATGACTTTCGTCCAGTAACATATTATGTATAACAATCGTAGTTGAATTGTACCATGCTAGCTTTTTTACACGTAACAAAGTACTGTTGTACTTACTTTTGATTTTATAATTTTGTTGGTATAGCTATTAATTATTAATTATCACCTACATTCCTACACCACGTTTTACAACGTTGTATGCTCCATCATATTTTCCAAATTTTGCATTCTTAACGATATGTTTGCAATATAGTTCTATAAGATCTGTTTCATGAATAAGTGTGTCAAGAGTTCTTTTTAAGCCTGATGCAGTTGTTGTCTCTATAGTTCCATCTCCACCTTCTGAAGCGCAAATAGCTCCCCATGCCTCATGCCGCCCAACTCTCTGTATAAATAATTTTGGTACAGGATAAAAGGATAATTCACTTGGTTTTGTTATCATTACGTCACTTATTCGCATTAAAAGGTTTGTAGTGTATACAGCTGCATAAAAATCATCATGTAAAAAAATATGTACACCTGTTACCTCATGATTTTCAGAATAATAAATAAAATCCTTGGTAGAGCTCCATTCATTGTGCATGACCCATTCAATACCACTAGCTTTAAGTTTTTTTTCTAGTTCTAGCCATCTACCTTTGTGATCTCCCATATTTATAAAAAAACTTAGCTTTTTATTATCAATTTCGTGTTTTGTAATGTTTAGAATATCTGCAAATTTTTGCACCTGTGCACCAGCGCCACCCATAGTCAGTAAGAATCTTCGAGGCTTTTTGTCTTTCATTCTTTTTAAGCGCATATCACAATCTTTTTCAATGTTGTGTCTAATTTCGTGATCAATGTAGTGTCCAGATTCAAAGATGTCTTCTATGGGCATACATTGTGATATAGGGTTATTTTTTCCCATGTGTAAGAATGTTCTATAACCCATGTATTTAGACGGAGTTTGCACTGAATGTACTGTACCTTCAACAACATGAAACCCTAAGGGGTAGTTATCTGGAATAATTGTTATTATATTTTCTAGTCCCGCTTCTTTTGCAGCGTATCCTACCCATGGGTGTGTTGAAAGACATGGAATGCTTTTTGGAATTTCATGATAGAGAGGTGAAAATATTTTTGAAATAGCTTTGTTTCTGTATGAAGCAGATAAATATTGTCCTGCATCCGATGTAACTTTTTCCCATATTTTGTCATTAAAAAACTTTGATTTTTGTGAAATTCTTGATCCTAGATTATACCAGTATTCTAACTGATGGATAGTTTTACTTGCTGCAGTGTTATCAAATGATAGCATATCAAACCAATATGGTGTGTATCCAAGATGTTTTGCAGCAGAGGCGATAGCAAGTGACATTCTGCAATGGCCAAAGCCCATACGCATTGTACCCAAAAGTACTGCCTTATCTTTTTTTATAGGAATTATGTCTAAGCCTGGCTTTTGCTCGACTATTGACATTAACCCAAAATCGTCATATCCATTTTTATAAGGTATTGTTGTTAGATGTGGATATTCGCTAGGATTAAATTTATTTTTCCGTGCATAATACGCAAACATTGCATCAGATTTCATTGCATCTTTTGCTGAAATTTCATTTCCATAAATAGTCTTTTTCATTTGAAGCCTCAATAATTAAACAACAGTTTGCTTATTGAGGTTACAAAAAAAGCCACCGATAAAATCAGTGGCTTGCATTTATGACAAAATGTCGTTATTTCATTACTAAAACAGAATCATCATAATCAGCTGGAGCTTCGAATCCTAGGAAGTTAATTACTGTAGCTGCAATTGAGCTAATGCCTAAACCTTCTTTTAGTTCTGCCTTGTATTCGCCCTTGTTGTCTGCGTCAAAAATTACGCATGGAACAGGGTTTAGTGAGTGTGATGTTTTTGCTTTTGGGCTACCGTCTTCTTTTGTTGAAACTTCGCCAGTTTTTTTGTGTTCGTACATATCATCAGCGT
>CAYJKA010000100.1:0-6670 GCA_964370655.1 uncultured Treponemataceae bacterium
AAGGAGATAAACAAAATGAGACGAGTTGTTGTAACAGGAATGGGGGCTATAACCTCACTTGGAAACACATTAGAAGAAACATGGAAAGCAGTAAAAGAAGGAAAAAGTGGTGTTGGAAAAATCACCAATTTTGACTGTGAAAATTATAAAGTTCAAATTGCAGGTGAAGTAAAAAACTTTGATGCCTCTTTATATATCGACAAAAAAGATGCACGCAAAATGGGACGATTTACACAATTTGCTGTAGCTGCAACAAAGCAAGCACTTGAAGACGCAGGCTTATCAAAAGAAAGCTTAGATCCTTACAAAACAAGTGTAATGCTAGGGAACGGTATTGGTGGATTTGAATACTACGAAACTGCATTTGGAAAATATTTTGAAGCAGGTGCCGATAGAATTCCACCTATGAGTATCCCTCTATTCATTCCAAATGAAGCGGCAGGAAATATTAGCATGCAATTAGGAATACATGGATCATCTTTAACAATGGTAACAGCCTGTGCTTCAGGAACAGATGCACTAGGCTCAGCCTTGGATCAAATTAGACTGGGCAGAGCTGATATTTGTATTTCTGGTGGAACAGAAGCAACTATTACAGGTTTCGGAATTGGTTCTTTTACAGTTCTTACAGCGCTTAACTCTGCTTCAAACGATAACCCTCAAGCAGCATGCTGCCCTTTTGACAAAAAAAGAAGTGGATTTATTATGGGAGAAGGTGCAGGTATCCTTATCCTTGAAGAATATGAACACGCAAAAGCTCGTGGTGCAAAAATTTATGCAGAGTTTGCAGGATACGGTGCTACTTGTGATGCATACCACTTAACAAGCCCAGACCCATCAGGGGATTCTGGCGCAATGGCTATGACACTTGCTATGCAAGATGCAGGCGTAAAACCTGAAGAAGTGCAATACTACAATGCTCATGGAACATCAACACCTATCAATGATCCATCAGAAACTGCAATGATAAAAAAAGCATTCGGTGACCATGCATATAAAATGAAGGTTTCTTCAACAAAATCTATGACTGGACACTGTTTAGGTGCTGCAGGTGGACTCGAAGCTATCTTTGCAATTAAAGCAATTAACGATAACTTTGCACCTCCTACAATCAACCTTACAGAACCAGACTTAGAAAAAGGTTGCGATCTAGACTATGTTCCAAACAAAGGTGTTGAGTGTGAAATTACTTGTGCTGCATCTGGCTCACTTGGTTTCGGCGGACATAATGGTGTTGTTGTATTCAAGCAAATAGACTAACTATAGGAGAATAAAATGAGCGTAACAAAAGATATAGAATCATTAATCCCTCACAGAGCCCCATTTTTATTTGTAGATGAAATTATTTCATGTGATGAGAAAGGTAGTGTTTCTGAACATGTTTTTACAGAAGAAGAATTCTTTTTCAAGGGGCATTTCCCTCAATACCCAGTTGTACCAGGTGTTATATTAGTTGAAACAATGGCACAAGCAGGTGGGGCAGCATTAAGTTATCAAAAAACGTTTGCAGAAGGCTCTCTTTTCTTCTTAGGAACAGTTGATAAAGTAAAATTTAGAGCTCAAGTACGTCCTGGTGATAAAGTAAGAATGGAAGTTACGAATTTACGTATTTCACCAAGAATGATAAAACAAGCAGGAAAAGCATATGTTGGCGACACATTAGCTGCGGAAGCAGAGTGGATGTGTTTAGTAGGCGGAGAAGCATAAAAAGATATACAAATGTGTAACTTTATATGCTCCAAGGTGTTATAAGGTATAACGTTTAAATGGGATTTCAAAATAATTAAATTCCTAGTTATCTGAAGTGTTGCTACCAACAATGCTTTTAAGTATGAAATGGTGGCTATGAAAATAGTCACCATTGTCTTCAAACGTTAAATTTTTAGCACAATAATCAATGGAGAAAATTATGGTAGTAAAACCTATGGTACGAAGCAATGTTTGTATCAACGCACATCCTCAAGGATGTAAAAAATCAGTAGAAGATCAAATTGAATACACAAAAGAGCGTGCAAAAACACATAAAGCAACACCAAACACACCAAAAAAAGTGCTTGTTTTAGGTTGTTCTAACGGTTATGGGCTTGCAAGCCGAATTGTAGCATCTTTTGCTTACGGAGCACCTACAATCGGAGTATCTTTTGAAAAAGCAGGAACAGAGACAAAAGGTGGAACACCTGGTTGGTATAACAACCTCGCTTTTGATGCAGCTGCCACAAAAGAAGGCCTTTATACAAAGACTATCGATGGAGATGCTTTTTCGGACGAAATTAAAACACAGGTAATTGAAGAAGCAAAGGCTCAAAACATGAAATTTGACCTTGTTGTATACTCACTTGCAAGTCCTGTGCGTGTAGACCCAGAAACAGGTGTTATGCACAAGTCAGTTATTAAGCCTTTTGGAAAAGTGTTTGAAGGAACAACTATAGACCCATTTACAAGCGAAGTAAAACAAGTTACTGCAGAACCTGCAACAGAAGATGAAGCAGCCGCAACTGTAAAAGTAATGGGTGGTGAAGACTGGGAACGTTGGATTGACCAGTTAACAAAAGCAGATGTACTTGCAGATGGATGTATTACACTAGCTTACTCATACATTGGCCCTGTTGCTACACATGCACTTTACAGAAATGGAACAATCGGAAAGGCAAAAGAACATTTAGAAGCAACAGCACATACTTTAACAGACAAAATGGCATCATTTAATGGGAAAGCCTTTGTTTCTGTGAATAAAGGCCTTGTAACAAGAGCAAGTGCTGTTATTCCGGTTATTCCACTATATTTAGCAAGCCTTTTTACTGTAATGAAAGAAAAAGGAACACACGAAGGTTGTATTGAGCAAATCAACCGCTTATACGACAGTTTCTTGTATCGAGAAGATAATACAATTCCTGTTGATGAAAAAAATCTTATTCGCATTGACGACTGGGAAATGGATGCAGATGTTCAAGCAAAAGTTGACGCTCTAATGCCAACCGTAACAAATGAAAATGCAGAAAGTACAATTGACTTAGCTGGCTATAGACATGACTTTTATGCAGCAAGCGGCTTTGACATTGAAGGAATCGATTACGAAGCAGATATTGCTCGAATGGACACAATATAATAAAAAGGCACCCTTTAGCGTGCTAAAAAAATAGAAAGAGGTAAAAAAATGGATCACGATAAAGTATTAGAAATTTTAAAAAAATTCGACTCAAGCAAGGCAGTTTCTTTAACTTATAAAATGGGAGACTCAGAGCTTACATTAAAAAAAGAAGGCGCATTTGTTGCTAAAAGCGCTCCGATTCACGCGGCAGCCCCTATGATGGCACAAGCTCCTGTAGCACAAGCTTCAGCTCCGGTAGCAGCAAGTGCACCTGTAGCTGAAACTTCAGCTACTAAAGCAGCAGATGCAAATTTAGTAGAAGTAAAAAGTCCAATTGTTGGTACTTTCTACAGAACACCATCACCAGATGCTCCTCCTTTCGTAGAAGTTGGAACAAAAGTTAGCAAAGGCACAGCTCTTTGTATTTTAGAAGCAATGAAAATGATGAACACCTTGGAAAGTGAAGTTGATGGTGTAATCGAAAAAGTATTGGTTAACTCAGGCGATTTAGTAGAATTTGACCAACCATTATTTCTTGTTAGGGTATAACACACAATGATAAAAAAATTATTAATTGCTAATCGCGGTGAAATTGCAGTTCGCGTTATTCGTGCTTGTAGAGAAATGGGCATTAAAACCGTAGCTGTATATTCAACCGCTGATAAAGAAAACTTACACGTGAAGTTAGCAGATGAAGCCTATTGTATTGGCCCTGCTCCTTCTTCAAAAAGTTACTTAATTCCGCAAAATTACATTTCAGTTGCATTAAAAACAAACTGTGAAGCAATTCACCCTGGTGTTGGATTTTTATCTGAAAATGCAGCCTTTGCACAAGCAGTAGAAGATGCAGGAATTTTTTGGATTGGCCCAAATGCCGACATTATTAATATGCTTGGTGATAAGGTGCAAGCAAGAGCAACAGCCCTTAAAGCAGGTCTTCCTGTAACTCCTGGTTCAGATGGAGCAATTGCAGATCCAAAAGAAGGTATTGAAGTTGCAAAAAAATGTGGCCTTCCAGTAATTATCAAAGCTGCTTCTGGTGGTGGCGGTAAAGGTATGAGAATTGTATGGAAAGAAGAAGACTTGGCTGAAAACTTGACCATTGCATCAAGTGAAGCTTTGGCAAACTTTGCAGACGGTACCGTATACATCGAAAAATACCTTGTAGACCCATGCCACGTAGAACTTCAAGTTATTGGTAACGGAAAAGGTATGGTTGCCATTTTAGGAGAAAGAGACTGTTCTGTACAACGAAATCATCAAAAATTGCTTGAAGAAAGCCCTTCTCCTGTTGTAACTGATGAAATGAGAAAAAGAATGCATGAAGGTGCAACAAACCTTTTTGCAAACCTAAAATATCGTGGAGCGGGAACAATTGAGTTCTTAGTTTCTAATGGTGAGTTTTACTTTATGGAAGTAAATGCTCGTATTCAAGTAGAACACCCTGTATCTGAACTTGTAACAGGCACAGACCTTATTCGAGAGCAAATTGCTGTTTGTGTTGGCGAAAACATGAAAATACCTGCAGGAAGCATGCCGTTAAACGGACACGCAATTGAAGCTAGAATTAATGCTAGAGCACCTGGAACTGTAAATTTTTTACATGTACCTGGAGGACCTGGTATTCGTTGGGATAGTTTCTTGTATCAAGGTTACAAGGTACTTCCACACTACGATTCTATGCTAGCAAAACTTATTGTGCATGATAAAGACCGAGAAAGCGCCATTAAACGCTTAATTGGAGCACTACAAGAGCTTAAAGTAGATGGTGTTCCAACAAACATTGAAGAACAAATTGAAATTTTAAGCACAAAACAATTCCAATCAGGAAAGTTCGGTACAGGATTGTATGCAGAACTTTATCCAAATAACTAAAGGATGGAGAAAAACATGGACTGTCCAAAATGTAAAGAACAGATAGCTGACGAAATATTTGTAGAAAACCTTATGAGCTGTATTAAATGTGGCCATCACATCCGAATGGATGCAAGAGAGCGCATTACATACCTTGCAGATGAAGGCACATTCGTTGAGCTTTATGAATCAATAAAAACCGTAAACCCCATCGATATGGAAGGATACGAAGATAAAATATCTGCTGCAACTAAAAAAACATCTCTTAACGAGGCTGTTATCACTGGTGAATGTAAGATTAAAAATCGAAAAGCCCTTTTGGGAATAATGTCATTTCATTTTTTAGGCGGATCAATGGGTTCTGTAGTAGGTGAAAAACTTACTCGCCTTATGTTAAAAGGTGCAAAAGAGAGAACTCCCGTTATTGTATATGCTACTTCTGGTGGAGCTCGTATGCACGAAGGTCTTTTTTCACTTATGCAAATGGCTAAAACATCAAGTGCAGCAGCAGAACTCGATAATGCAGGTGTTCCATTTTTTGTAATGCTTTGTGACCCAACTACAGGTGGTGTTACTGCAAGTTTTGCAATGCTAGGAGACATTATCGCAGCAGAACCAGGAGCTTTAATTGGTTTTGCAGGCCCTCGTGTTATTGAAGGAACTATTAGCCAAAAGCTTCCTGAAGGCTTTCAAACAGCAGAGTTTCAGCTACAAAAAGGTTTTGTAGACTGTATCGTACCAAGAAACGAACAAAGAAGTTTTTGGGCAAAAATGATTGATGCTCACATGAGTAATTAAGGAGAAAAAAATGGAACAAAATCTTTTAGACAGCCTTAATGCTATGGCACAAAAATCAGGGCTCGATATTTCAAAAGAAATACAAACTATTGCAGAAAAATTGAACAATAATCACGAAGCAGCGCAAACATGGCGACACGTTGAGCTTGCTCGACACTCAGATCGCCCAAGAGCTCTCGATTACATAGATATGATTATTGATGACTTCACAGAGCTCCACGGTGACCGCTACTATGGCGACGATATGGCTCTTATTGGTGGTATTGGATTTTTAGACGGTATGCCTGTTACAGTTATTGGAAACCAAAAAGGACGAAACCTACGCGAAACAATCGACAGAAACGGTGGTATGGCAAACCCTGAAGGCTATAGAAAGGCTCTAAGACTTGCAAAACAAGCTGAAAAGTTTAAACGCCCAATTATTACATTTATTGATACACAAGGGGCATACCCAGGCCTTGGCGCTGAAGAGCGCGGTATTGGAGAGGCAATTGCGGTAAACTTGCGTGAGTTTAGCCAATTAAAAACACCTGTAATTTGTGTAATTATCGGAGAAGGTGGTTCAGGTGGTGCTCTTGGTATAGGTGTTGGTGACAAGATTTATATGCTTGAAAATGCTATTTTCTCTGTTATCTCACCTGAAGGTTGTGCATCAATTCTTCTTAGAGATTCCTCTCGTGCTCAAGATGCGGCTGCAATGCTTAAAATTACAAGTAAAGACGTAATGGATATGAAAATGCTCCACGGGATTATTGAAGAACCAGAAGGGGGAGCTCACACAAACCCACAACAGGTAGCAGACAGAATCCAAAAGCAAATTATAAAGGACATTCGTGAGCTTAAAAAGCACAAGGGTGAAGTTTTAGTTCGATATAGAAATCAAAAAATCCGATCTATAGGACATTTTACCGAATAGGTTTTACTTTACCA
>CAYJKA010000101.1:0-6654 GCA_964370655.1 uncultured Treponemataceae bacterium
CAGGTATACTTATTTTTGTATCCCTTTTAGAGCGCCAGGTAAGAATTATTGCAGATAGAGGTATTTGCCAAAAAGTTGATCAAACTCAGTGGGATGCCCTTGCACAAAAGCTTGCCACTGGTTTTTCGCCAAAAAGTGAAATCTCTACAAAAAACGCGATGCTTACAACAGTTGAAGAATGTGCAGTGCTTTTGAAAAACAACTTCCCACCATTAAGCGAAAATCCAAACGAACTTTCAGACTCTGTTCAAATTTTGCAAGGAGGCGAATAATGAAAAAAAGTATAGCTCTTTTTGCAATCACATTATTTAGCATAGCAAATATATTTTCCCTTACAGTGCCTACCCTAACAAATCCTGTAACAGATCAAGCAAATATTATTTCCGGTCAAGAAGAGCAAGCCTTAAATCAATATTTAAATCAACTTAACTCACAATACGGAATACAAATGGCGGTTCTTACCATTCCATCTCTTGAAGGAGAATCACTTGAAATGTACTCTATCCAAGTTGCTGACGAATGGAAACTTGGTAGTGCAGATCAAGACAATGGAGCCCTTTTGCTCGTTGCCTATAACGAAAGAGAAATTAGAATAGAAGTTGGCTACGGGCTAGAGGCTGTTTTAACCGACGCATTAAGTGGACAAATTATTAGACAAATCATTGCCCCTTACTTTCAACAAGGCGACTTTGGAACAGGTATTATTGCAGGTATTCAAGTAATGAGTCAAACTGCTGTTGGTGATGCTGCAGGGTACATTGATGAGTCAACAAAAACACAGGTGACAAGCAATAACGAAGAAGAACCAAGTGTTGCTATGTCAATTTTTACACTCGCTATTTTCTTTGGCTTTATGTTTTTATCTATGAGTGGTAAAGGAAGGAGATACTCAAACGGAAGAAGAAGTGGCGCAAGCGATGCAATGCTTACATTGGGAATTTTATCTTTGCTAGGTGGCTCAAGAGGTCATCGTGGCGGAGGATTCGGTGGTGGTAGCTTTGGCGGAGGCGGTTTCGGTGGATTTTCCGGTGGAGGCGGTGGATTTGGAGGCGGAGGGGCCTCTGGAGGCTGGTAAAATTCTTATATAGTTTTATCCACAGATTACACAGATTACACAGATTACATAGATTTTGTTGTAATCTTTATAGCACAGAAGAAGGATGTTTGTATAAAATGTAATTTGTTGATAGCTTAAATATTCAACCAAAAAGAGATTACAAAACATGGAAGCAATTACACTATTACAAGAAGAAGATTTTTCCACACAAATGAATGAAATGGTTATCCCGTTTATCAATTCACACAAAACAGTCCATGCCATTGAATCCGTGCAAGGTGGAAATATTCATATTGAAACCCTGGTTCCTGATGGCGATTTTCATTCTGTTATAGTAATTTTTCATGGCTTTTGTGAGTTCTGTGCAAAGTATGATGAGTTTTCATACTATGCATTACAACAGGGATATGCAATTTGCCGATTTGACCACCATGGGCATGGGTTTTCCCCCAGAGAAAAGTCAGTGGAAGATAATCCATCAAAAGTACACATTGAAGACTTTAACACCTATGTAAGTGACGCAAAAAATGTAGTAGACAATGTTGCAAAACCTTTAGCAAATGGCAAAAGCCTCTTTTTATTTGCACATTCAATGGGAGGGGCAATTGGAGCAATGTACCTTTCTAAATTCACTAAAGATTTTTCTGCATCAATACTAAACTCGCCCATGATGCAAGTATACCTAATGGGCCTACCTCTTTGGCTAGGCTACCCTATTACTCATCTTGTTCGTCTAATGAGAGGGAACACTGCTTTAACCCCTGCTCACAGAGAGTTTCCTTTTGACAACTTTGTTTTTAACGAAAAAAAATTCCACTCTACAAGCGTTATGAGACACTCCTTTTTTTATAAAATGAGATATCAAGATAAAAGGCTTCAAACATGGGGTGGAACAATGCTTTGGATTTGTGAATGCCTAAAAGCTATAAGGTTTTTACAAAAAAAACAAAATACCAAAACTATAAAGACACCAATACTACTTTTACAAGCTGAAAATGATGCAACAGTTATGCCTAAAGGTCAAAATATATTTGCAAAAAACACTCCCTTATGCGAGCTTTTAGTAGTAAAAAATGCAGACCATGAAGAGTTTAATGGAAAAAACACCATTGCATTGCCGTGGTATACACAAACATTTTTATTTTATAAAAAACATTCATAATAAATGAATATTTGAGACTTATTATAGTTGCGAGAAAAAGAAAAACAGTGTATAGTTTATAAAACGTTTTTTTGGAGAAAAATGGGCTCGAAAACAATTTTTTTACTAACAATAGCAGGAATTCTAATCCTCTTATCTATGCTTTTTTCTGCATCTGAAAGTGCTTTTTTTTCAGTAAATAAACTTCGCGTTAGATTTTTACGTAACCAAAAGCATAAAGGGGCACTTAGAGCAGGAAAACTTTTAGATAAAAAAGAAATGCTCTTAAACACCGTTCTTGTTGGAAACAACATTGTAAACATTGCTCTGTCTGCAATTCTAACATCAATTGCTTTAGATTTTTTTGGTCCTGCTGGTGTTGGGTACGCAACCCTTGCAACAACAATTCTACTTTTAATTTTTGGCGAAATTACACCAAAAACACTTGGAACTCAACATCCAGAATCTATTGCCTTTGCACTCTCAAATTTTTTATCATTCTTTTCTGTTCTTTTTAGACCTTTAATACTCTTATTTTCAGCTTTCTCTCAAGGGCTTGTTAAAATCATAGGCATTAGCCAGAATCAACAACAAGCCTCCTTTACTGAAGAAGAAATAAAAACTCTTATAGAAATGGGGGAAGAAGAAGGAGTTTTAGACGAGAGAGAAAAACGTATGCTCCATAGAGTTTTTATGTTTACCGACCTCGCAGCAAAAGATATAATGACCCCTAGAACAGAAATAACTTTTATTCCTGAGAGTGCAACATATAAAGAAGTACTGGAACTTGCAAAATCATCTCGTCTATCTCGTTTTCCAGTTTTAGGAAAAGACATTGATGAAGTAAAAGGCATACTTCACATAAAGGATGTACTTTCATGTAACACAAAAAAGGATTCCTTTTCAGTAAAAAAAATTATGAGAGAAGTTCTTTACATTTCAGAAACAAAAAGCATGTCATCCATTCAGCAGCAATTTAGAGAAGAAACACAAAGTGTTGCCATTGTACTAGATGAATATTCCGGAACCGCAGGTCTCATTACAAAAGAAGATATAGCACGAGAAATTTTTGGCGTAGTAGAAGATGAATATGAAGCACCAGTTGAACATATTCATGTAAAAATGACCGACTCCGAAATACTTGTAAGTGGAAAAACTAGATTAAGTGAAATAGCTGAACAATTTGACATTAAAATTGAATCTGAATACCATGAAACAATTGCAGGTTTTATAATGGAAGTTTTGGATGGGATTCCTCAACAAAACGACAGCATAAGCCACGAAGGTTTTACTTTTACAGTTAAAACCCTAGAGGGAAAAAGAATAAGCGAAGTGCTTATAAAGGCAGAGGATATATGAGCACAACCTTTATGATTATCTCTCTTATCCTTCTCATTGGTCTTTCAGCTTTTTTCTCCTCATCAGAAACTGCGTTTTTATGCATTCCTAAAATTAGACTGCGGCAAATGCAAAAAGAAAAGAAGCCAAGAGCTAATCTTATTGTAAAATTAAAAATGAGAACTGATATCCTCCTTACCGTAATACTTATAGGTAATAACTTTGTAAATTCGCTTGCATCATCTTTGGCAACAGCACTTGCTATTAGTCTTTTAGGAAATTCAGGGACAGGTATTGCAACGATGGCTATGACAGTAATAATTATAATTTTTGGAGAAATTCTTCCAAAAACAATAGCTACATATAAAAGTGAAGAAGTTGCAGCCAAATTTTGTATACCTTTAAGCATTCTAGAAAAAGTCCTTTTTCCTTTGGTTTTTATTTTCTCAAAATTCACATACTTAGTTAAAGTAATTTCAATGGGATTTACAAAGACTGATTCAAAACAAATAACTGAAGATGAGCTTAAAACATTGTTCGACCTTGGAGGACAAGAGGGTATCCTTGAATCAAGCGAAAAAGATATGCTCCATAAAGTTTTTGAACTATCCGATTTACGCGCACATGATATTGAAAAATCAAGAACATTAGTAAAAATGATAGATGCAAAGGCAACATATAATCAAGCTCTTAGCCTCTTTTCTGAATCAGCCTATTCAAGGCTTCCTGTTTACGAAGATAACAAAGAGACCATTGTGGGAGTAATTCATTTTAAGGACATTTTATTCTATAGCGGAACAAAAAAAGATTTTTCTATAAAAAAACTTGCAAAAAAACCTCTTTTTATCCCCGAAACAAAAGATGCCCTAGCAATGCTCCATTTTTTTAAGGCTGAAAAACAAACCTTTGCTATAATCATTGATGAACATGGAAGTTTTTCTGGTATCATCACAATGGATGACCTTATTAAAGCAGTTTTCGGTCGAGTTACAGACGGCTATGACAAAAAAGTACGCCCCGCAGAAGATAGGATTACTATTGTTAGCTCAACAGAATTCATTGTTCCTGGAGATATAGAAATTGAAGAGATTAACAACATATTTAAAATAAATCTTGTATCAGAAGATTCAGACACCTTTGGAGGTTGGATACTTGAAACATTTGACTATCTACCAGAAGAAGGAGAAAGCATAAAAAAGAACAACATTCTTTATACTGTAGAGGCGCAAAAAAATAGACGTATACAAAGTATCAGAATGAAAGTAATTCTTAATTAAGTTCTGAAGAAACTTTTTCGGCCACTTGAACCAAGGTTGAAGTGGTATCAACTGCTTCTCTATTCACAACAGGATTCCCCAAATATTCTAATGTTGAGTTCTTTTTTAACATAGCTTGCAACTCATCCAAAACAGATATCCTTGCAAGAGAGCTACCGGAAATATGAACTTTAGCATAATCACACACAAGGTATTCTGCAAAAACAGAAGAGTTACCACTTATTGCAATGTTTGTTACTTTAGATTTACCCGTAATATCTACCAAAGAAGAACCTGCAGATGCAAGTAAAAAATAATTATTATCATCAAGTGCTAAAGTTGTAGAAATATCGCCAATTAAATACAAAGAGAATTGTTTTGAAAGAGGCTTGTCAATTAACAATCTATACCCACTGCCACTTGCTTCAATATGATGTACTGGTGCATAAATCACAACATTAAAAGTCTTTATAGGATGAGACACTTCCGATGTCATTCCAATACTAATGTTTGAATTAATTATTTTTGCAAAAAAGCCGTATTCATCTAATTCTTCACTGTATAAAGCCTCAATTCGTGCTTCTTGACTTGTTGCTACAGGAATTAGTTGTATTTTTACATCTTGATTTTTGTGGAATTTTAGTTCATTTATCAAAAGCGAGTATGAAACATTTCTGCTATCAGCGACAACGGACAATGATTTATCCTCACCCCTAATTGCATCTGATGAACTTGAAACAATCGAACAAGTTACTATTGTCAAGACAAAGCAAAGTATAGCACAAACGCATGCAAAAAATTTCATTTTATATCTCCAGTTACAATTATATACTGATTGAATATTTACGGTCAAGACAAGAGAACCTTTTATCTTGTAAACACTACTATATTTTTTTCAGACATCGCTTCATTATAAACATAACCTAAACCAGAAAACTCCTTTAGACCAGCTACCGTTGTAACATTATGTTCTGCCATATAACGAACCATTTCGCCTCGCGCCATTTTCACATAAACACCCTTTTCAACAAGTTTCCCAGTATCTTGTTGCACATCAAGAAAGCTGCACGTTACAAGTCTCATTTGCTCTGTGCAATATTTTTCAATACACTTACTATACTCTTTTGAAGCAAGGTTCACAATTAGCGTCTCATCTTTTTCTAACTCATCATAAATTTTAGATCCCCAAAAATCGTAGAGATCCTTACAAAAATCTGTTTTTAATTTCGTCTGCATTTCAAGTCTATAAGGTTGAATTCCATCAAGAGGATGCAAAAGTCCATATAGCCCCGAAATAATTCTTACATGCTTTGAAACATAATCAAAACATGCAGTATCAAAAACAAGAGGAGCCATGTATTTATATTGAATGCCATCATAAGCTAGCAAGGCGTGATATATGTTATGCGAAAAATCCATGTTTTGGTAACGGCTATAATCAAGTGTGGCAATCTCGTCATTACAGTTTAAAAGTTTTTTTAACTCTAAATACGAACAAGTTTTAAGGTGTGATGAAAGTTTTTTTGCTTGCTCAAGAAAAACAGGAACAGTAGGTTCAAAGAGAAGCTCCGCCTCTTTTTTTATTTTTTTTGCAGGTGAAATAATTATTTTCATACGTATTTTATGCATCTACCCATTAGATAGATGCATATTACAGAACTACACATGGTAGTCTGAATCTTTTCCTGTAGCTTTTTTATAAGTTTCCAAATATAGAGGCTGCTGCCTATCATGCTGCTCTTTAAGTAAGTCCATAATTTTTGCAACAACTTCTACTTTTTTGTCTTCAACAGAATCATCTATGTGCGCAAGCGCATCTTTTCTAAACTCTTTACAGTCTATTACAGGACTTGCTGTCATGA
>CAYJKA010000102.1:0-6596 GCA_964370655.1 uncultured Treponemataceae bacterium
GAGAAGAACTTGCAAAAGCTATTGAGAATGTAAGTCTTGAAAGCCATTTGAAAAAAGTACCAGTAAAAAAGGGCGATTTTCTCTTTATTCCTGCAGGGACGGTTCATGCTATTGAGGGCGGCTTACGAATATTGGAGATTCAACAATCGAGTGATATAACCTATCGTTTATATGATTGGGGAAGCGAGCGAGAAATTCATGTTGAAAAATCACTAGACGTAATAAAGCCCTTGCCAGGCGACTTGGTAAAAAGTTTTACGGGGCGATACGAGTGTAATTATTTTACATTAGAAAAACTTGATTATTCGCATCCAGGGCGTATTTGCTTTGCAAAAGAAGCTATTGCAAATCCGCTACCTACAGCAAATAATCAGAACCTACCAGCCTTTGACACACCTGCGTCTCATACTGGATGGGTAAGTTTGGTTGTAACTTCAGGACGGGGAAAGCTAATTTCATCTACAAGTGAAACTATTGAAGTAAAGGCAGAGGATTGCATAATGCTTCGATATGACGAAGATATTCAAGTAAGGCCTGAAGGGGAAACGCCTTTGAGCATTATGAAAATAGGGTGAGATAATTACGAATTAATAATGCATAATTAATAATTAATTTACTGATTTCAACTATGAAAACTGTTGGCTTTGCCACGAAACTATTTTGAGTGTAAAAATGTGTGTTAATGGTAAGAGCTACCACGGGATTTTTACATATGCAAGAAAGTTTTTTTACAAAACAGCACTCTCTTCACATGAGGAGGGTGCTATTTTTTTTGAAATAAGATATGAGGTTTTGCTGTTTTATTGTAAAATAACTTGACAAATTGAAATATAAGATATAAAATACTTATATATTGTAAAATATAATATATAAGTACAATATATAAGTAAGATCAATGTCTATATTTCAAGATAAGGAGGCAGTTATGCAAAGTTCGGGAAGTTATAAAGCAAATCTTTCAGGTGAACTACAATACGAATCTTTTTTGCCAAAGCCACTTTCTCAAGTGTTAGAAATTGATACCGAAAGTTTTAATGGGCTCTTAATTGAGGCAAATGCTAAGCTTGCTATTCTCGATACTATGTCAAAGCGTATTCCAAACTTACATCTTTTTATTGGTATGTATGTGCGAAAAGAATCACTTTTATCTTCTCAAATTGAAGGAACGCAAGCAACGCTTGAAGATATTTTTGACCCTGGAATTGAAGGAAACGCAAATGTTGATGTTTCAGAGGTTATAAACTATATAAAGGCAACAGAATATGCTTTGCAAAGGCTTAAAACTCTACCTCTTTGTAATAGACTGATAAAAGAAACTCATAAAATTCTTATGCAGGGAGTGCGAGGTCAAGAAAAAACTCCCGGAGAATTTCGCATCTCTCAAAACTGGATTGGCGCACAGGGATTTGGAATAAAAAATGCCTCGTATGTTCCTCCAAATGTAGAAGACATGAGTAATGCTATGCAAGATTTTGAAAACTTTCTCAATACAGAGGATGAAAAAAATATATTAATTTGTACGGCCCTTATTCATTATCAGTTTGAAACAATTCATCCTTTTTTAGATGGAAATGGAAGAATAGGACGCTTGCTTATTACCTTATTTTTAATTTCTAAGGGGTACCTTTCTTATCCTGCCTTGTATATCTCATGGTTTTTAAAAATTAATCGAATTGAATATTTTGACAGAATGACAGAAGTGAGAAAAAAAGGAAATTATGAACAATGGATAGCATTTTTTCTAAAAGGCATTGTAGTATCCTGTGATGATGCAATTGAAACAATTGACAAACTTCTTGAACTACGTGAAAAAAATACTGCTAAAATTGAGCATTTAAAGAGAGCTGGAATTACAGCAATGGAGTTGTTTTCTTACATTGAAAAAAATCCTATTATAGATATTACAAAAACAGCAAAAGAACTTGGGGTAACATTTAATACGGCCTCTGCTGCGGTAAATCGTTTGGTTGGTTTAGATATTTTACATCCGTCAAGTACCGATAAACGAAACAGAACATATATATATAAAGAGTATTTAGATGCGTTACGCAATGGCACTGAATAAAAAAAATGGGCAGAATTACTGATGCGTAATTCTACCCGAAGTCCTTCCTTTAGTTTTTTTTCCTTAGAGAGTTTTTATTTTCTATTCATCTGAATGTGCTATCGTAATAAATTCTTTTGCACTTGTAATTACATCTTCAGCAATTTTTCCACTAATTGGATCGTAGTGACCAAATGAGGTTTCAAAACTTCCAGTGCCACTTGTCATAGATCGAAGGTCAATTGCATATTTTAACAATTCTGCTTGCGGGGCTTGAGCTCTTATTTCTTCTATGCCACCACCCAATGGGTTTTGGCCTAAAATGCGCCCTCTTTTACTTGACATATCAGACATAATGTCCCCAAGATATTTTGATTCTACCCAAACAGTTACATCCATAATTGGTTCTAAAAGAATAGGCCCTGCTGCAGCCATTGCATCTTTAAATGCGTTGCGTGCAGCAAGCTTAAATGCCATTTCAGAAGAGTCTACAGGGTGCTCTTTACCATCTAAAACAGTTGTTGCTACGTCCACTACAGGATAACCTGCAAGAACACCATGTTCCATTGCTTCTTTTATACCTTTTTCAACGCCTGGAATATAGTTCTTAGAAATTGCTCCACCGAAAACAGCGTTCGTGAATTTATATCCTTCGCCTCTTTCAAGCTTGTCAATTGCAAGAACAACGCGACCGTATTGTCCATGGCCACCAGATTGTTTTTTATGAGTATATTCAGCTTGAGCCTTTCTTTGCACTGTTTCACGATATGCAACACGCGGTACTGCAGTATCAATAGTAATTTTAGCTTGAGCCATAATTTTGTTTAGGATAATTCCAATATGAAGTTCCCCCATCCCAGAGATAACACTTTGTTTTGTCTCTGTATTGTATTTAAATTGGAGTGTTCTGTCTTCTTCTGTTACCTTTGCAAGTAATTCACCCATCTTATCTTCATCTTTTTTGTTTTGAGCAGAAACTGCCATAGAGTAAACAGGGTTTGGATGTCGTAAACGAACAAAAGGAAGCGTTGAAGCATTTGTTGATAGTGTATCACTAGTTTTTGCAACACTTAGTTTTGCTAAGATTCCTATGTCTCCTGCTGCAAGTTCTTTTACTTCTTCAAGTTTTTTTCCTACACAGCGATATAATTTCCCAAGTTTTTCTTTTCTTTCTTCTGTTATATTGTGTACTTCTTGATCAGCTTTTATTGTTCCAGTAATAACTTTAACATATGATAATTTTCCAGAGAATTGGTCATTTGCAGTTTTTATTATTATTGCACTCATGTCTCCGTCAGGGCTAATTTTTGCAGCTGCAGTTTCACCTTCTTTTGTGGTTGTAGTTTCTAAGGCATGAGCAGGATCAGGTACAGTTTCAACAATAAAATCGAGAACAGAAACAAGGCCACATCGTTTTATTGTGCAACCTGCAAAGGCTGGAACTACACGATTGTTTTCAAGTGCTATTATAAGTCCTCTTTCAATTTCTTCGCCAGTTAATTCGCCTTCATCGATAAATTTTACCAACAGGTCATCATCACCTTCTGCAGCAGCCCCTGCTAAAACAGCACGAGCATTTTCGTAACTCTCCATATATTCTGATGGTATATCAGATTCTTTTTCTTCTTGTCCCTCAGCAGGAATAAAAAAAGCTTTTCCTTTTATAACATCAATAACACCTTTAAAGTCAGCTCCACTTCCCATAGGAATAGTTACAGGACATACTTCTACAGAGAATTTATCATGAATGTCTTTAACTACAGTGGCGAAATCTGTTCTTTCATCTTCTAGGTGATTAATATATACAATACGTGGTTTGTTTCTTCTATCTAAATCGCGCCATAATTTAATGGTTTCAATTTGAGCCCCAGAGCGACCATCTACAAGCATCAAAACACTTTCAGTAGAGCGAAATGCTGATATAACTTCGCCAACAAAATCTGATGAACCAGGTGTGTCCCAGATATTTACATTTATATCCTTCCATGTTAGGTGTGAAAGGGATGAGTGAATTGAAATTTTTCTTTCAATTTCTTCTGGCGAATAATCGCTAACTGTTTTTCCCGATTCTACGGTTTCGCATTTTTGGATAGCTCCAGCTGAAAATAATAGGTATTCCAACAATGTTGTTTTTCCTGTTTGTCCATGTCCAGCAATAGCGATGTTTCTAATTTGATTTGTTGTGAATCCCATGTCTTTTCTCCTCGCGTTATAATGGCAAAAGCCTCTTATATATGATAAGCCATGAATGTTGAAATTGTCAAGCAAAAAAAATCTTCACAAAACAAAAATACCGTGTTATAATATGTAATACTATACAAGTTGAGAGGAAATAATGAGAAAAAAACAACATATTAACGAATTGCAGCAAAATAAAAATGAGTGCATGAGTTCTTTGGAAAGTATAGAAATTTCAGTAGGACATCATATTTGTGTAAAAAAAGATAAAAGTCTTGAAAAAAAAGTTCTAAAAACGTATGATAATTTCAATCAAGAGATAGAAGCCTTTCACAAAATGCAAGAAACTATTTTATCACTAGATTCAGAAAGAAATGAGTTAAAAGAATCAAT
Organism: uncultured Treponemataceae bacterium; assembly: GCA_964370655.1. GTDB lineage: Bacteria > Spirochaetota > Spirochaetia > Treponematales > Treponemataceae > CAYJFX01. The sequence goes on from CAYJKA010000102.1 coordinate 4,616, forward strand.
AGAAGCAAAAAAAGCAATACGAGTTGATTTACAAAAAGATATTCAATTGATGTATGAACAAATAGGGCAAGCGTTATACGAAAATTACAACCCAAGTATTGCCGATGTTTTTGGAAAAGAATATACAGAACTCTCAGTTATAGAACATAAAAAAGAAGACGCTCTATTGCAAGAAGAATCCCTTAGTGAAACCAGTTCTTCTGCGGGATTCTTTTCTCGAATAATTAGTCATGTTAAAACAGGAGCAATAAAAACACACGTTTCTACTATTGAAAATAAGAGGAAATCTCTTTTAGTGCAGGGTGCAAAATCAACAATAGAAACAGGCAGGTTATCTGAGTTGCTAGGTTCAAAAAAACTAAGTGATGATATTGAGGTTCTATATAATGCTTTTGAAAATAACCAAAAAGCTCTTCATGATACAGAACTTGCTATTGATTCTCTTTCTATAAATGAAAAAGCTATAAAAACTTCACTTGAAAAAATGGGGGTATCATTTACTGTTCAAAGACGTATATCCATAATCGATAAACAAATAGAAGAAAAACACAGTGAGCAAGATTCTTTTTGTGCAACTGTTGGACATGACTATGTAGCTCGATATGTTAGTCCCGATGGTGATGCAATAGCAGATTTTCCAAAAGACTTAGAGGGGTTTTTACAGTCAATTCAAGAGCATCGCTATACTATTGCTTCACTCTCTCGAAAAATTGAAATAGAACATAAGAGAAATGAAATTGAAGCTATTTTAGTTGATAATGATGCGCTTCAAGTTAAAATAGAAGATAACACTAAAAAAATTGAAGCCTTACGGCTAGAAAATGAAAATATGGAAGCTATAATAAAAGAAAAGAATAAAGAAAAGTCAGAATTGGAAAAAAAACTTACTGAACTTATGAAGGAAGAAGAAAAAGCTTCTAAAAAGTAAAAAAAAAGCGACTTTTCGAAATGAATAGTCGCTTTTATCATTTTATAGCAGTTTATGAAATTGCAGCTTCTAGTGCAATTTCCATCATTCCCTTAAATGTTAATTGTCTTTCTTCAGGTGTTGTTGTTTCGCCTGTTGCAATATGATCTGAAACTGTTAAAATTGCAAGTGCTTGTCGCTCAAACTTGGCAGCTAAGGTGTAAAGTTCAGCTGCTTCCATTTCAATTCCAAGAACGCCGTAGCTTGCCCATAGTTTCCAGTTTTCGTTATCATCATAAAATAAATCACTCGATGTAACAGAACCAACCATATGGGCAATGTTTTTTGCCTTTGCAGCTTCAATGGCCTTTGCCATAAGTTCATAGCTTGCAGTTGGGGCAAAGTGAAGTGACCCAAATCGCTGGTTTAAAATAGCAGAGTCAGAACAAGCACTCATTGCAATAATAATATCTCGAACCTTTGTGCTTTTATGAACAGCACCACAGGTACCAATTCGAATTGCTTTTTGTACATTATATGCACTGAATAATTCATTTACATAAATAGAAAGAGAAGGCTGCCCCATACCTGTACCTTGTACAGAAACTCTTTTGCCTTTATAAGTGCCTGTATATCCAAGCATGTTTCTAACTTCATTGTAACATTCAACATCTTCTAAAAATGTTTCTGCAATAAATTTTGCCCGTAAAGGATCTCCAGGTAATAAAATTGCTTCTGCAATTTGGCCTTCTTTTGCCGCTATGTGAATACTCATTGTAACCTCCAAAAAATTGTATATAAAAGTATAACACAGGATAGATTTTTTTGTAAGTAGGACAATGTTTTTTTGTTTGGATTTTGTATACGCAACAATAAAAATCTGCGTAATCCTTTAATTCTTGCGGATATATAATGACCAGTCTTGGTTCTAATTGAAAAAAAATCAGCAATTATACATTGTGCATTATCAATTATACATTATCAATTATACATTACCTACGCTTCGCCGCGTATTTCTTTGTCATACGAAACAATGGACTTTGAGCGTGAAATAAGAAAAGCCATTATTATAAA
>CAYJKA010000103.1:0-6552 GCA_964370655.1 uncultured Treponemataceae bacterium
TCTCCCACGTCTTGGTATTCTTGCGGATCAAAGTTTATGGGCGAAATATAGTTTTCTATTGAATGATTTAAATTAAGAAGTGTTTGTTTTAATCCTGCAAGTCGTATTGCAGAAGGACCCATATCTGAGCCGTGGCGGCTTGCACCAAAATCTAACGGCATTTCGTAGATATGTATGTTCATAGGTTTCCTCCTGAAACGAAAAAACACTACCACTGAAATTATTACAGCTAGTAGTGTTCTCTAAAAAGGTTTTTTTATTTTTAGGCGCCAATCAGAATCGAACTGATGCATAACGGTTTTGCAGACCGCTCCCTTACCGCTTGGGTATGGCGCCAAGTGTTTTAATAGTATAGCAGATTTAAACACCTTTGTCTAGTGGTGGCGCTACACCGTTTGCTGTTTTTTTACTATTCGAAGTACTAGTTTTTTTGGCATAAACTTTGTAAGGAAAATGGATATTCGTAAAAACAGCGGAAGCCCTGATATAATGTTGAGTTTTCCTTTAAGCATTGCTTCGTAGCCATCTTTTGCAACTATGCTTGGGCTTACCGTTTTTTTGAATAGGGCTGTGTTTGACATTCCCGATGTTGCGCCAAACTTGCTTTCGGTTGCTCCAGGAAGTAGGGCTGTTACGGTAATTTGTGTGCCTTCTAGTTCGCAAGATAATGCATTTGAAAATGACATTACGTAGGCCTTTGATGCGTAGTAGACTGCTTGCATAGGGCCTGGCATAAAGGCTGCTGTAGAGGCTGTGTTTAATATTTTACCTCTGTTTTTTGCTTTAAGGTCTTGCAAAAAAAGGTGGGTAAGTTCTGTGAGCGCTGTTATGTTTACTTGAATCATATCGAGTTCTTTTTGAAGATCTCTCTCTGCAAAAAAGCCTTGGCCTCCAAAGCCTGCATTGTTCATAAGATATTCTATTTCGATGTTTTGTTTTTTTATTTCGTTATACAGTTCTTTTGCGGAAGCATGCTTGCTTAGGTCTTTTGCAATGCAGACAACTTTTGTGTTATATTTTGTTTCTATTTCTTTTTGCACGATGAGTAGGTCTTCTAGTTTTCTTGAGACTATTACCGAGTCTCCGCCTTTTTGTGCGTGATATATTGCGAGTGCTTTGCCTATTCCGCTTGAAGCGCCTGTTATTAATGCTACGTTGTTCATGATTTTGCTCCTGTACTGTATATGATAAGGCCTAAGAGCTTATACGTCAAGTGAGTTTTTTGCGCACTTTAAGGGTTAATGAGAGTGCATTTTATGCCGAAAATGAGGTAGGGGATTGTAATTAATAATTAACAATTAATAATGTATAATTATTAGGGTAGAGATATTGGGTTGTGGCAATAGAAAGTCATTTTACGCGTTAAGAACTGTCATTCTGAGCGAGGTCGAAGAATCTTACTTTGTTACTTCCGAAAAGTGTGATTTTGGGTCAAAATGTGTTATAGTATAGGTAAATAACAATTAATAATTAATAATTAATAATTGTTAGGGCGTAGATATGGGGATTTGCAAAGGATGCCATTCTGAGCGTTAAAAACTGTCATTTCGAGCGAAGTCGAGAAATCTACTTTGCGAAATAAAGATATAGAAACAATAGGATTTGATTTGAAGAATTTGAGTAAAAGACAGGGTAATTTTTCTCTTTTTAATATAAAGCGTGCGATTTTTGTATGTGCGGTGTTATTTTGTGCGATGGGAGCTTTTGGGGCGAGTTATACGTGGACTGGTAGTGGAGGAAACACAAATTGGGATAACGTGGGGAATTGGACTATTCCTGATGGTTCTGGTGGGACAACTACTCCTTCTGTAGCTCCTAGCAATGGTGATAGTGTTAGGATTCCAACAGTTCTAACGGACTATCCTGAATTAACTGCAGGTGTTGATTTAGGAACAACAGGTTCGATAACAATAGCAGGTGGTGCTTCATTATCAACAAGTACTTTTGCTCTTACTGCTGCAACAATTACAGCAGAAGTAGGAACTGTTACAATTAACGGAACAGGAGCTCTTACTGTAACAACATTAACGGCAAACGGAGCTTTAACAATTGCAGATACAAGAGCTCTTACAGCAACAACAATAAATGGAGAAGGCTCTTTAAATGCGGAAAAGGTTACTCTTACAATACCAGCCGGTGTTAATGCAACACTTTCAACTACTGGTGGCATTACCGTTGCTTCGCTAAGTGCAGGGGATGCTGCCAGTGGTACAATAACTGTTTCTACAAATATTACATCTCCAGGAAGCCTGATTTTTCATGCAGACGTACAATTTGGAGCAGAAAACATAACCCTTACAAGTACAGATGATACAGCAGGTTCAGGCATTGCACTTGGAAATCCTGTAAGTGGTACAAATACAAATCTTACCCTTAAGTCTAATCAGCAAGTTCGACTATGGGATGATATTAGTCTTAAGCGTCTCTCTGTAACAGCTCCAGAAGAAATTCGACTTGAGGTAACGAATCCTGATGACACTATTACAACAACCGAAAGCCAAACATATAAAGGACCAGTTACTCTCTATGGAAACAGAAATATAAGTTCGGTTGGTACAGTAGAATTTACAAATACAATAAACTGTGAATCTGGACAAGCTTATTCTCTTTCTATTTATGGTTCTAATTCAACAACCCCTGCTGGAAATGTTACATTTGGAGGTTTAATTGGAAATATAACTCCACTGAACGCCTTAAACATAAATGCAGATACAAGTTTTACTAGTGGTGGAACAAATGATAATCCTGCAATAATTGCAACGAGCATTTCTTTTGCAAAAGAAACTCAAGCTATTACCTCGCCACGGTTATTTTTTCAAGGTGCGTTAATAAAAAATACTACAGGAACACTTACTTTTGATAACGGTTTTAGACAAAAAGAAACAACGGGAACTGCAAACGACATTCAAGGGACCCTTACTGCGGCCGCAGGTGATATTCGTATAAACAACACAAGTGGCACAACGCTTAGTGGAGCGACTACAATTACTGCAAGCAGTGGAAACATTGTACTTGATGGAACATACACAGGTGCATTTGCACTGAACCTTAGTGCTAGTGCTGCTGTTAGTTTTAATGATTTTTCTTTGCCCACGGCAAGTAGTGAAGTGGATATTACAAGTGCCTCAAATGTTAATTTTAACGGTAATTTTTCTGCTACGGCATTAACATTTACAGATGCTGATGTGAACCTTGCCTTTACACCTGATGGAGCAGCACAAACAATAGCTATTCCTGTAGATACTTTCAAAGATGTTACTGGAACCATCGACATAAATGCAACGGATACATATTCTCTTACCTTTACCAACGGCTTTACGCAAAATAATACAACATTTGGAACGGTAGAATTACAAGGAGCTATTGAAAGTGGCGCTGCTTTAAGCTTTTCAGGTGCTACTACACTTACAGGCGATACAACAATTACGGCAACAAACCAAAATGTTACTTTTGGTTCTACGGTAAAAAATGGAATGTCCTCTGGAAATGCCAGCCTTGAAATAGATGCAGGTCTCACAACAGGAACAGGAACCATTACTCATAAAGATGGAATTGGTGCTAGTGCATCAAGTGGTAATGATGAAGAAAAGCCTGGATCAATTACCCTTTCTGCAAAATCAATTGTGCTTAAGGGAGCGGGAGTGCGAACAATCGGATCTCACTCCTATACAGGGGAAGTAACCTTATCGCCTGCAGTTCCAGGAGATGGTGGCAGTGGTGGAGTTAGGTTTAATTCATTGAGTGGTGATATAACCTTCAATAATGCTGTAACAAGTACAAATGTCTCTACATTTGCTTTATTAGCTGATGGTACGATAACCCTCAAAGCTTCTGTTTCTGATATTGGCTATTTTCTAGCATATACACCTATAATTTTAAACGGTGCCACTATTAGTTCTACAAACTATCAAACATATAGTAGCACAGTAACCCTCGGAGTGGATAACACACTTACCTCAGAAAATAGTTATATTACCTTTAGTAGTTCTGTTACAGGTGCTCAAACTCTCAATCTTGAGGCAGGTTCTTACATTACTTTTAACGGTAGTGTTGGAGAAGTAGGAACGCTACTTACAAAAGTGGATATTCAAGATGCCACAATAGTCAACATAAATAGAAATTTTTATGCTGATGCTTTAACCTTTACCGATACAACTTCACATATTAGCTTTAATCCTACTGCAACACAAACAATCACAGTGCCAAATACTGCCGATAACGGATTTACAACTGTCGGCGGAAACGTAACTATAAATACATTTTATACGCCCTCGTCGCCCGCAGGGAGCCCTGAAACAGAACTAACAACCACTTTTACAAACGGCTTTACTCAAAAGACAGGTGGTGGTACAGTTTCACTTGCAGGAACAGTAATCGCAGGTGCAAATGGATTGAGTTTTTCAGGGGCAACTATTCTAACAAGAGATACAACGCTTAATGCAGGTGCTCAAACAATAACCCTTACAGGAACCATAAATAGTGAAGGAAGTGAAACCAATTCTTTAACACTTGGCGATTCAGCAGAAGTTACAACAGTCAATCTAAACAGTGCAATTGGGGAAGCTCAAGAACTATCAAACCTTTCGATAAATGCAGACGCAATAAACATAAGTTCCGCTACAATTACCACAACTGGAAATCAAGACTATGGAACTACTGGTGCAGGTGATGGAAATGTTGTGTTAAATGCCGATACAACAACTCTTGGTGCAGGAGCGGGAAGCGTAGCATTTAAGGGAAGCATTTCTAGTAATGCAGATGCCGCTACAGAAGCCTTAACTGTTCAAGCTGGGAATATTTCATTTAATAATAACACAGGCGGAGCACAATCAAGTTCAATAACAGGGGCCGTGCAACTTAACACAACAGGCGAAGCCTCTTTTGGAAATGCAGCAGGTGATTCAGCAACGTTTGGCTCGCTGACGTTTATTACAAATAATCCAAGCAAGATAAGCCTTGCAGGGAATCTTTCAACTGATAGTGGAGAAATAAACTTTCCGTCAGCTGTAGAACTTGACGCAAACAGTACAGTAGCAAGCAATAACGGAGTAATTAACTTTAATGGTGCTGTAACAGATTCAGGAACGAGCACTTTTGGAGTAAGCACTGTAAGTGGAAATATAACTTTTAACGGGGCAAGTGGAAATCAAACAACTGATATTAACGGTGCTGTTACGCTTAATTCAACAGGAACAGTCATTTTTGGAAACCATGAAGCTGACTCAACCAGTTTTGGTTCGTTGACTTTTGCAAGTACGCCTGCTGTAACTCTTGCTGGAACTTTAGCAACCGGCAGCGAAGCAATCACTTTCCCAGCAGCAGTTACACTTGCTCAGAATAGTTCTGTAACAAGTACCGATGCAAATATTACTTTTACAGGCAATGTTACAGGAACTTCTCTTGACCTTACTGTAGATGCAGGTACACAAACTGTATCCTTTTCAGAAAACGTTGGAACAGTGTCAAATCCTGTCGATACGGTTACTGTTATAGCAAATACCACAACTTTTACAGGTTCTCTTACTTCGGCAAGTTTAAATATAACTTCAAGTACCATAAACTTAAATGAAAGAACAGGAGCACAAACCGCAACAGTAAGTGGAGCAGTAATTCTTGCAACGTATACACCTCCTGATACGCCCGCAGGTACAATCAGTTTTGGTAACGATGAAGATGATCAAATATCTTTTGGATCTTTCGTTATTACCACAGGAACTTTAAATCTTGCAGGAACAATTAGTACAACACTTGCAGCCGGGCAGGTATACAACTGTAATGTAATTCTTTTAGCACCAACAATACTGCAAGCAAGAAATAGTGGTGTTGTGACTTTTAACGGAACGGTAAACAGTGAAGATAGTGAAACAAACTCTCTAACTATTCACGGTGCAGATGATACTGAAAGTGCAGGTGCAATAAAATTTGGTAATGGCACAGGAGATACGGTCGGAGCAACCGGTAAGCTTTCAAGTCTCTCTGTTAGCTCAAGTGGTATCACCATAAACGGTGGAGCGGTGTATACAACCGGGGCACAAACATACACAGGTGAAACAACTATTGGAACGACTGCCGCAACACTCCAAGCTGATACAGGAAATATTGCGTTTTCTACAGATGTTATGATTGCTGCAGAGGCGAGTTTTACCGCAAGTGCCGGAAAAATAACCTATGGCGGTCGTTTAGAATACGTCAGCCCGGGTGTATACAATGTCTCAATAGTGTCAAATCATGCAACAGAAGCAACATCTTTTTCGGGGCGTGTTTCTGTTGGGGAATTATCAGTAACATCCGCTGCCGGTGGAGTTGCTTTTTATGATACTGTTGCATTAGGTGGAAATTCTTCTATCACTGCAACCGGTGGTAATGTAAGTTTTTCTAATACTATTAGCGAAACAGCTGCCTCTGCACTTGAGATTACAGCAAATACAATCACCATAAACGGTGGAGCAGTAACTACAAGCGGTAATCAAACCTATGGTGCTACTTCTGGAGGAGCTGGAAATGTTGTACTTGGAAAAAACACAACTTTTACAGCAGGAAATGCCGCAACCA
>CAYJKA010000104.1:0-2391 GCA_964370655.1 uncultured Treponemataceae bacterium
CATATCCATCATCTTGCCCACCGCCAGCAAAAACCATTCCTGCACAAAGAAGTGCGATTCCAATTAAGACAAAGAGTTTTTTCATTTGTCTACCTCCTAAATAGATTATATATATTTATCATAACCCGTCTTTTTTTATCTGTCAAGTTTTTTTTGGAATATATCAGAAGATAGCAGCTTACATAGTAAAATTCGCATACCAAAAAAATTAAAACTTTTTTATGCCTAGACAAAAATCCATAAAAAAAGCTGTCACACAGTTGTGCAACAGCCATATATTCAAAAATTACAACTAGTTAAATAAGCCCTGTAACCGGCCTCCAACACCAGAATCACTTGCTCCAGATTGCAATACACCCGAAGCTTGATCTCTAATTCGTTTTTCTAACTCAGCTTTAATATTTTCAAGTTCAGAATCAATGCCACCAAGCCCATCTTGTAAATTGAGAATAGAATCTCTTGATGCACCAAAGTTGGCAAGATTTTCCATATACCCATCGGTATAACTAGCCAAATATTCTTGCGCTTGTACTTGTAAGTTTTCCTTTAAAGCTTCAACTTCAGCATTAAGGGCCGTAGATAAACCATCTGCAATTTGCTTATCAACATTAGTATCAAGCTTAATGTTCATGCCTTTGTCAAAAGAAAAAGCAATGTCACTTTGAACATAGAATGATGAAATTGAGCCTAAAACATTAGAATAAATATCATACACAGAAGCTGGTTCAAACTCGGCGGTAGAAAGCAGCGCTGGATTAAAATCAAAGTTTGCTGATAAATCAAAATCTCCAGCAAGTTCAAACTTTGCCTCAGCCTTAATGTCGGCATTACCACCAATACTTGGCAAACCAATTGTTCCAGATTCAGTAATAGAACTTGTATCTAAACCACTTCCAGTAAAAGCGGCTTCAACTGGATAATTTTCGGTTTCAGACCTTAAGTCAACTACAGCATCAAGAGTCCCTGAAAAATCGGCAAGAGTTAAATCTACATTTGCAAGTGCAGGCTTTTGAAGTAAATCAGGGTTGTTTGAAATATCATAAGCATTACCAGATACAGAAATGCCTGCACCAGAATCTGAGCCTGAGAAAACAGCATTTCGTATTAAAAAACTTGGCATTTCAGAATTAAACTGAACAGTTCTCCCGCTTAAGCGTTCATGAAACTTCTTCTCTTCATCTCGTTTTTCAGATTGGGCATCTGCTTTTGCATTTGACAAAAGAGCTAAACCTTTTTGTACCATAGGATAATAATCACCCAGAGCTCCAATAAAAAAACCTTCTAAAGTTGACCCAACCATACCTTGTGCATCAGAAAAAGAAAATGAAGTTATTTTCCCAATTTCTGTTTCAATAAGACTTGTGTCAGATTTTATTGCATCTTGAATAGAAGAGCTTAAATTTTCTACTGTTTCAATATCACTTTCAAGGCGGGTACTTACTTCACCAACTTGAGCCTGTAACGATTGACTTTGAGAAATTAGCTTTTGAATAGAACTTACACCATCTGTAATTGTTTTTATATCAACATTGTCAGTTTCTAAAAGCATGCGAACTTCTTCTACAGAAGAAAAAAGTTCCTGCCCTGATTTTTCTAAACCTGGAGCAGCCCCTTGCCAGTATGCAGTAATTTCTTCAACTTGTTTTTGAGAGTTCTCAACAACACCAGGAACTTTAAGTTGCTCCATATATGATGCCATCATGTTTTCAGGATTATAAGTCTCAACGGCTTGTTCAATAATATTTTTTTCGCTAGAAGAAAATTCACTTTTCTTTTCACTAATTGCAAGGGCAAACTTACCCTCTTTTGTGTCTTCACTTGGCTCGCTTTCTTTAAGAATTCTCGGAAGTTCACCAGAAACAGATCGCTCGGTTCCAAGCATAAAACCTTCCAAAGCAAGCTCATCGGCAACAAATCTGCCAAGGAAAATCTGAGTAACATCGAAATCTACACTAGATCGTGAAAATTCAAAAAGGTTACGCATTGGACTTGCAACATCGGCAAGGGCAAATTTTTCTATAACAAAAGAACCTCCCCACAAGTCAACATCAACCTTTTCAATGTCACATTTTGCTCCATATTGAGATTGAATAACAGATACAAGAACATTCTTTACAATAACATCTAAGAAAAGCCTTTCAGCAACAATCCCACCAACAATAAGTACAATTACAATAGCCAAAGGGCCAACTCGTACCCTACCCTTTGGCTTTTTAGGTTTCCTTGGTTTTTTTTCTTTTTTAACCTTTGTAGGCTTTGCAACTTTTTCTGCTTTTTTAACAACAGGTGCCTTTGCTATAATAGTTTTATCTAAAGAAGTATCTTTTACAACAGGCTTAGATGTGGCCTTTGTAGTAGTCGCCTTAGAAGAAGATTTGGTAACAGATTTAG
>CAYJKA010000104.1:2491-6341 GCA_964370655.1 uncultured Treponemataceae bacterium
AGATTTAGTGGCAGTCTTTTTCTCAACGGCCTTAGAAGTGTCTTTCTTAGCAACAGACACCTTTGAATCTTTTTTTGGTTGTGTTTCGTCTTTCTTAGCCACGTATTGCCTCCACTTTTGAATATGCTTTGTAAATTGTGCTGATAATAGGAAGCTTCATAAAACCTTTCACAATTTTGTTGTTTGCAATTTTTGCAGCAATTTTTTTTCGCCACACAATTACAAAACCCCTAGCAAGTAAATAAACAGGAGCATACACTATAATAGAAAATAATAACGAACCAAAAACAACAGAATTGTTAATCTTGGTATATGCCATCAATGGAATATTTAAGAAAAGGGCTATAAAAGGTGCAATGGCCTCAATGGTTAAAATTGCATAGCCAATTGTGTCAAACAATGGATCTAAAAATAATGCCAAAGCAGAACCTACCAGAATCATCAAAAATAAGGCACCCTTGTTTATTCGTAAAAATAAAAAAAGTATAAAAACAATGTACCACAACAAATTATCTTTAGGTAAAAATCCTAAAAGAATCCCACAAGAAGCAGCATGAGCAATTTCACCCGGATGTGAATTGTCATTTAAGCCCTTCAAAAGCTTTACAATTAAACTTATCATACGCTAGTCCATGTATTAAAAATTTTGCAACGAATGCAATGTTGTTTCTTACAAAATGTACGAAAAATCTTTCGATACATGTTACCATTATATAAAAAATATGATTTTTTTCAAGCATTTAGAAAAGGTTATTAGAAATGATTTATTTGGGCACACCCCTCAGCGTTTGCTTCGGGTCGGGTGCTGCATGGTTGCGCTTATCGCTTCATCGTCCTCGAACGCAAAAGCGTTCTGTGGTCGACGGCTACGCCGCCATTACGCCCCCTTGTGCATTACTCGTCTATATCTGGGATTTTTGACTTTAAGGCTACTAAAAATTGTTCGCCAGTTACGCCTTCTCTAAGACAGGCAAAAACGCAATTGTCACCACCAGCAATAGTTCCCAACACTTCATCCATAGCAAGGTTATCAAGAGCAACTGCAACAACATCAGAATACCCAGAGTAGGTTTTAATAACAACCATGTTTCCAGAATAGTCTATAGAAATATAGCCCCGCAAAAAATCCTGAGCTAAACTTTTATCATTTTCGCCACGTTCATCATCCCCAGGCAGAACGTATACATACCCATTTTTTCCATCAGAAAGCTTTCCAACTTTTAAAAGCTTCAAGTCTCTAGAAAGTGTTGCCTGTGTTACAGCAAATCCTTCTTCTTGAAGAGCCGAAAGTAAACTTTCTTGCGATTCTATTTGATTATTTTTTATAAGTTTTCTAATTATTTTTAGCCTATTTAGCCTTTCTTTCATTTTTCTTCCCCATTGAAGTTTTCTATATTTTTACGTTTTTCACACTAAATAATGCATAAAAATACAATTATTGTCAATGGTAAAATCAAAGATTTTACATAAGAATGGAGCAATTTTGCATTTTGGCAAGAAAATTTACATTTTTTCCATGCCAATTTATGTTATAAAATACATTTTTACCATGCATAAAAGTGTATTTTATAACATTTTTTCCTTGCATAAAAATGTTATCTGCGCTATACTCTAGAATATAGGAGGTTTCTATGCAACGAACACAACTTCAACAGCTTATAAACTGGAAAAACAAAGTAAACAGAAAACCTCTCATCATACAAGGCGCTCGCCAAGTTGGAAAAACTTGGCTCATGAAAGAATTTGGCTCGCGTTATTATAAAAACACTACTTACATTAACTTTGACCAAAACGAAAGAATGAAGGTTCTTTTTTCAGAAAACCTTGATACAAAGCACTTAATCTCTGGAATAGAAGTAGCAACAGGAGAACAAATAAACCCAGAAACAACCCTTATCATTTTTGACGAAATTCAAGAAAACCCAAGGGCTCTAACCTCTTTAAAATATTTTTGTGAAAACACACCCGAATATCATATAGTAGTAGCCGGGAGTCTTTTGGGCACCGCCATTACTCACAAAAAAATGTCCTTCCCAGTAGGAAAAGTTGAATTTATGGATTTATATCCAATGAGCTTTTACGAATTTTTAGAGGCGATAAAAGAGACAAAACTCTTGGAATCTATAAAAAATTGCGACTTTAAACTTCTAAGAGCCTTTAAGGGCAAATGCGAAGACCTACTTAAAACCTATCTTTATGTTGGCGGAATGCCAGAAGTTGTAAAAGCTTTTGCAGAAAACAATGATTACTTTGAAGTGAGAGAAATACAAAACACTCTTTTACAAGCATATGAACAAGATTTTAGCAAACACATCAATAATACAGACATTCCAAAGGTACAAATGATTTGGGATTCCATTCCATCTCAACTAACAAAGGCAAACCCCAAATTTGTCTACGGATTACTAAAAGAAGGCTCCCGTGCAAAAGAGTTTGAAAATGCACTTATGTGGCTAACAAAAACAGGACTTGTACATCAAGTACATAAAATAGCAAAACCAGGTCTTCCTATTTATGGATATGAAGACAGAAGCTCATTTAAACTATTTATGAATGATACAGGCCTTTATTGCGCGAAAAGCCTTATTGACCCCAAAAGTATACTAGAAAAAAACACACTATTTAATGAGTTTCGTGGCTCTTTAACAGAACAGTATGTGTTACAACAATTAAAAATTCTTCCCAAAATGCCCATCACCTACTGGGAAGGAAGAAACTCTGAAGTAGACTTTGTAATACAAAAAGGAAATGATATAATCCCAACAGAAGTTAAAGCCACCATTAATCTAAAGGCAAAAAGCTTAAAAGCCTACATGGACAAATATTCACCAAACATAGCCCTTCGCTTTTCTCTTTCAGACTACAAAAAAACCGGCAACCTCTACGACATTCCACTGTATGCAATTGAAAGCTTATATAATATTTTAGAAAAATAAAAACTGGGCGTTCCCTACAAACCCTAACGCTTTTGCGTAACAGAGCTTGCTAACTTGGCTTTTTACTTATGCAAAACCTTTTTATTTTTTACATTATCTAGTGCTAAAATAATAATTACAGTGATAAGCGTAAGTATTTCACTTAGCAATAATAATCGTGGGGCAAAAAACATACATTGCAGCACCCAATATTCCCATTCATTAGTTACGCCCGCAACAAAAGCTTTTGTATTAGTTTTGTTTACTTCATTAAGAATAATCACTAAATTTGAAATTAAAAAGTATAACAGGGTACTATAAATTACAATTTTCTTTATATGCTGCTGTTTTATGCGTTTTACAACTGTTCGAATAATGCAAGTAATAAGTGTTAATAACATGCTTCCAAATGGAACTAAAAAAATCAGCATTATTCTGGTATCATGAATTAATAAATCGAACCACCATAGCTGTTCTTTTGTCCATTCGATACCACCATATATACCATTCCCATCTAGATCGAAAGTATTTACTTTCCAATCAATAAATTCCTCACGCACTGTCAATATTGTTGCTAAAATTATTGTATAGAGTACAAACCAAAGAAATATAGTCAAGAGTCTTTTAAAAACGTGCTTTTTTGCCACTTATTTGTATTCTCCTCAGTTCTATCAAACCCATTATTCATTATTAATTATAAATTGTAAATTACCGCAGCGTTACATAGGTTTTCCCAGTACCACCGTCTTCAGGACGCGCAAAGTGAAAGTCTATACCACCAAGACTTGATAAATATTCTCTAACAGCTTCTTGTAGCACTCCGTTCCCTGTTCCATGTATTATAGAAAAGGAAGTAAGATCATAAAGAGCACATAAATCAAGTTGTCTATCCAAGGCTTTAAGAGCTTCTTCCCGCCTCATACCTAGTAAGCGTA
>CAYJKA010000105.1:0-6208 GCA_964370655.1 uncultured Treponemataceae bacterium
ATGTAAAAAAATTACAGCAAAACGCAAATATTGAATTATAAAAAATATAGCTGTCTAAAAAGTTTAAGAACTCAATAGACAGCCTTTTTTTAGTTTTTTACGTTTACACATTTTTCACGTAAAAAATCTAAAAACTCTTCATCAGTTTTATCACCAAAAGAACTTCTACCAACAATACAGCCCATTTGCTTATTTACAAATAAATAAAAAAAAGTTCTGTATTCAATAAGCTTTGTAACATCTGAATATTCTAATGTATAATTTGAAGTTCCTTCCGATACAGCTATATTTTCAGTAAAAATAACTGTTCTGTGCCCATTTAAAACAGAACTAAGCTTTTTTCTATGCTTTACCATCGTTTTATAACAACGATGCGGAGCTGTAAATAACCAAACAGAACAATATACTGGAAGCCCAAGCAAAAGAACTTTTGTAAGTAACCCCATGTCTTCCCATTCAGTTATTGCAAAAAAACTGATTATCATAATAATTGAAATGCATAAGAGAATAATCCATTGTTTTACAGTGTTTTTACAGCCAATTTTTTGAGCAAATTCTTTTAGTAGCTCATTATCCATTTCATAGTTACTTACAAACATAGTACCTCTTATAATATTTTTACTCTTACAACCTCTCCAATACCAATTCGCCCATTTTTACAGTACCAACAAGTTTTCCACTTGCTTTAAGCGAATCTGCTTCAAGCCCCGCAATGTCTACCGTTCTAAAACCGTCGTCAAGTACTTTTTCAACAGCAGCTTCAATATCTAGGGCTTCTTTTTCCATTCCAAAGTCATAGCGAAGCATCATTGCAATTGATAAAATAGTTGCAAGTGGATTTGCAAGGTCTTTTCCTGCAATGTCAGGAGCTGAACCATGAATTGGCTCGTAAAGACCTGGGCCTGTTCCATCACCTAATGAAGCAGAAGCAAGCATTCCGATAGAACCAGTAATTTGGCTTGCTTCATCGGATAAAATATCACCAAACATATTACTTGTTACAATAACATCGAATTGTTTTGGGTTACGCACCAATTGCATTGCAGCGTTATCGATGTACATATATGAAAGTTCCACATCGCTGTAGTTTGCTTTCATACTCTCTGTTACTTCTCTCCATAGGCGGCTGCTTTCAAGAACATTTGCCTTGTCCACAACGCAAAGCTTTTTACCACGCTTTTGAGCGGATTCAAAACCAACTTTTAAGATTCTTTCTATTTCGTCCCATGAGTATTTCATTGTATCATAGGCAGTTTTTTTATCGTCACTTCTACCCTTTTCGCCAAAATAAATACCGCCAGTAAGCTCTCGAATAATTAAAATATCTAAGCCTTCGCCAACAATTTCTTCTTTTAAGGGGCAAGCTGCAGAAAGCTGTTTAAACATTAATGCAGGGCGTAGGTTTGCAAATACTTTTAAAGCACTTCGTAAGCCCAATAAAGCCATTTCAGGGCGTAAACTACCAGGAAGCGTGTCCCATTTTGCACCACCTACTGCACCTAAAAGTACAGAATCTGATTTTTGGCAAATGTCAATTGTTTCTTGTGGAAGAGGACCACCTGTTGCATCAATTGCAGCTCCACCTGCCAATACACGTGTGTATTCAAATTCATGCCCATATTTTTGTGCAACCTTATCTAAAACTGCCAAACCCTGTTTTACAATGTCTGGGCCAATTCCGTCGCCTTCGATTACCGCTATGTTTTTTTTCATTTTTATACTCCTAGTTTGTCAATTTACAATTTATAATGTACAATGTTTTCTCTAATGTATTAAACACTCTTCATATGAAATAGTCAGTTGAAGGAAGTCAATAACAGCTATCTTTGCTCGCACAATTAATAATTATACATTGTTAATTATTAATTATAATTTAATTTCTTTAATTATACTAAATATTTAATAAAACTGCAATAAATAAGAGATGATTTTTTGAAAAAAAGGGCTGTCTTTTTGCTCTATTTTTAGAACTTTCAAGACAGCCCTTGTGCTTAAAATACTATTTTTTTATGTAATATTGTTCAGCAAAGGCAGCTTTAGCCTCAGCTACCTGACTACCATAGGAGGTAGTATACGGTGTAAACTCAACAATTGAATATTTTAGATCTGCTGCCTTACCAGCATCATTCCAAAAATAATCAGCATTATCAGCATTATTAACATTATTAGCATAATATTGCGCACAATTTTCGGAACCTTCATAAGCACTATTTGGTTCATTAGGAGCCCATGTGTGAAATAATTTTTTGTTATCTTCGTTGTGCGCCTCACTTCCGATCTCATGAGTTGTACCATAATAGAATATTGTTCCTGCCTCAGGTCCAGCTGCCCAGTAAAAGTTGCCCTCTTCTTCATCTTTTGCAGAATCAATCCAACGATAGGCATCATAACCACTCTTTGCATTAAGCCGAGTACCTCCTATCCAACACCTAACAGCACCATAGCTATCCTTCAAAACTTTGTCATATATAAATTTATTTTCAGAGTCACTTGTTATATTTATAAGATACCCCTGTAAGCCATTAAAGCTTTGGTCTTTTGCCGAATTATACCCTGTAATCCAACCTTTTTCCTCGGCACTAACAACTTTATAAAAACTTCCGTTAAAGTACGTTACATTATTATTTACTTCACTTAATTCAACCGTTTCTAAGTTTATTTTAACGCTTATCTCTTTTGTAGGATCATTTTGCGTAAAAGTAAGTGATTGCACAAAGCTTGAAGCATTTTCTGCAGGGAAAGTCTCTCCTGTAGGGAAAAACTGCACGTAGGAGTATTTAGTGGTCTTATTTAAACTTGTTACATATCCATCGGGTTCTTGTGTAGTTTCGTTTATTGGTATACCCATACTAAGTTCTGCACCCGCAATTGTTGTTGCACTTCCTAGTGTAAAGTAGCCGTCTTCAACAGAAAGAGAGAATATGGTACCCTCTACTCCTAATACAATTTCTGGTATAGTAAAAGACCCGCCGTCGTCCCATATAACTCTGTCAGATGGAGTTAAGCCCAATTGTCCAAGGGCAATAAGTTTATCATTTTCATATTTTGTATCAACTGGTAAGCTTCCGTATCTATCGGTAATATTTAGCTTAGCTATGGGATTGCCACCTGCTGTTACTGTTGCAATTACATCATTTTGCTTAATAGTATGAGATCGAACTATTATGGCGTTATCAGCACCGGTAAGGGTACCTGCAATAGTAAGCTGGTTGTCTTTTGTAAGTACAATTCCTCCCTCGCTACCACTACCAATAGCAAGGCTTCCTTTAATAGAAAGTGTATTCATACCTTCTACACCACGAATTGAGCCACCTTCTAAAATATGATCTCCTGTACCTAAGTAATTGCCATCTGCGCCCTTAGCATTTACAATAGTGTAGGTGCTTAAATCCGAGCCATTAGAAATATTCGAGCTACCAATATATTCAAGTGCAATTTCATTGCCATCATAGAGCCATTTTATGGTGGACCCACTACCCTCACTAACCATTTTTAAGTTGTAACCGTTAGAAACAATTGTGCGTGCTAAGCTATCACTATAAGGGGCGGTAATCCATTGTGCATATAAAGTTGTATCAGTAGAAAAACGTACCTCATCCTCATCTGTATAACCAGTTCCGTCGCCACTTTCACCTGTGTTCCATCCTGTAAAGAAATACCGTTCTCGTTCAAACAGGTTTTTATTAAGAGAAGTTGTTTCCCCTTCGTTTGTTTCTTGAGTTTGTGTTAGGTTTGATCCATAGTTTTGATTATAGGTAATAATTACCTTGCTTTTCCATTGTGCGTACAGTATTATACCAACATCAATGTTTACCTTTTGACTATTTGTATATGTGTCTCCACTTCCATCAGCCTTAGTATTCCAATTTGAAAAGGTTGAGTCTTCAAGTGTAAATCCATTTGGTTGCAATAAGGTATCCGTATTCTTTTTTATATCCTGCATGGAGACTGCTAATTCTGTACCAGAAACTACACCACCATTTCCATTAAATGTAATAGTAACAACATCACTATCCCATTGTGCATACAAGGTTGTGTCTGCTGTAATAGTAATTTTTCCTTCGTCTGTGTAAGAATCTCCAGTTCCATCTGCGATTGTATTCCAGCCAATAAATCTTTGATTCGTATCTTCATGCACAAAGATATTTTTACTAATAATCGACTCAATCCCACTCGGTACAATTAGGTTACTCATATCGCCTGTACCGCTAGTTGCATCAAAGCTAACAGTAATTGCATCTCGCCATTGGGCGTATAATTCTAAATTTGTATTAAGCGAAACTTCTTGCCCATCGTTATAAAAGTCTCCAGTTCCATCTGATACTGTTGCCCAACCAATAAATAATTTTCCTTTAACTTCTTTTGTGTTTTTTGTTAAAGGCGTTGGCGTGAGGGGATCAACTTTTTGCTCACTAATTTCACCTTCATTATCAAAAGTAATAGTATATTCTGTTTTTATCCACTTTGCATAAAGTGTTATTTCACTTGCTACAGTATCTGTATCAAAGTCCCACCTATTTGTAAGCTCAACTTCTTTATACCAAGATTCAAATGCATACCCTTCTTTAGTGGGAGTACTCGGCAAATTGTTAGAGCTAAATGTTTTTCCTTTAATAACTAATTGTGATGGAACATCTGTTCCCCCATCTGTGTCGAAACTTACCGTATAGCCCCACTGTGCATATAAGGTTTGAGTACTATTAATAGATTCAACAACTTCGTTGTTTTGGTACGCTGTTCCACTACCATCTTTTGCTGTAGTCCAGCCAATAAAAGTAGTGTCCCCATTTTCGAAAGTTTTAGGCTTTAACTGTGCACTATAACCTTTTTCCACATACTGTACATACTCTGTAGCACCATCACCATTTACAACCGAACCACCGTTTCCATCAAAGGTAATGGTATAAATCGCACTATCAAGTGCCCATTGCGCGTAAAGTGTTTTACTTTCTGTAAATGTAACTAAGCCTCCATCGGCAAATGGGATTCCTAATCCATCTTTTTGTGTATTCCAGCCAACAAACTTATAATGACTATCACTATGAGTAAAGGTATTTTCATTAAGATATGTTTCAGTCCCATTTTTAAGAGCCTGGGATGACATTTCACCAGTTCCACCATTTGCATTAAAAGTAATTTTCGAAATTATATTACCATATTCATCAAGGTAATTTTTTATCCCTTTGTTTACATAATAATTTTTACATGATGCAAATAAAAAAAGTAGCGTCGCTATAATCGTTATTGTTATATGTATTTTTTTTATTCCTTTTTTCAAAACATCCTCTCCTTATTAAAATCGATATCCGATTGACAGTGATGGTATTAGGTGTTGAATTACCGCACCCTTTGGAAAGCTTACTATATAATTTACACCTATTTCTGCATAAAAATCTTCATATAATGTAACTTGCATGGCAGTACCCAAATTTGCAGAAAAGCTAAATTCTAACAAACCTGGATTTTCATTTTTTGGTAAAAATTGTAAGTTGTACATAGTCATGCCTACTCCTGCATGACTATCTAAGGCAAGTAGGTTGTCAAAATGATATTGATGTACAAAATTTACATGTATGGGGATAATATGTGTAACAAGTTGTTTTATAGTTGGCATTGTTACGGCCCTTGCCCAACTTGTACTCAGCTCTGCACCCATGTTACCATAGCTTTTACGTAAAAAAAGTGCAGAAAAACTTATATCTGCACCTGCTGGGGTGAAACTAGTACCAATTGTGTCTTTTGCAAAGAGAGCCATAGGCACATAACCTACATTCACATCAAAGCTTACATTCTTTTCTTTTGTTACATCTTGTGCGGAAGCTACTCCACATACAACTATTGCAATAAGCATAATAGATTGTATTTTCCTTGTCATAATTTCTCCTCTTAACCTTTCTTTTTTTTGAAAAAAACAAGCTTGAAAACTATCATAATTGCATTCAATTTTTATTATACAAGATATTTTGCTCGCTAAATTTTTAGATATTCTATTCAGTATATTGTTAATATTACTATGTAGTACAAATTATCGAAAATTATATAACACGAGGTAAAATAAATCAATACTTTTTGCACTATAAATATAGTCTTTTTACGTGCAAAATTCTTTCACGTAACTATTATTGGCATTTTTATGAGAAAACTTGAAAAAAATTGCATGGGTTGCACCCAAGATATTGTTTATACACTGCATAAATCAAAACTGCAA
>CAYJKA010000106.1:0-6196 GCA_964370655.1 uncultured Treponemataceae bacterium
AATTGACCTTGTCAATTTCTTTCTTAAACAGCCATGGTGGGTTAATTATTGCCATGCCTGACCCATACATACCATATTCTTCATCTTTTAAATCTCTAAAGCAGTGTTCACATATGGTAAATTTTTCATCCATTGGTGCAATTGTTGAAAGTTCTCGTTTTAATACGTTCGTTTCACTTTCTTTTCTATTTATTAAGGGATACCACACTGCAATTACTGCTGTTGAACATTTTTTATATAAAGCTTCTACTGCGTTTACTGTGTTAGTATAATCATCTAATGTTTCGTAGCTTGGGTCAATGAGCACAAGTGTTCGCTGTGGAAATGAGAGTGCTTTAAGCATTTCAAAGCCATTTCTATTATGAACATGAACACGCTTATCTTTTTTCATTTTGTAATTAAGCGTGTCATAGTCAGCCTTTTGTAGCTCGCTTAAAATTAGAGAGTCTTGCGTGCGACTTAATCGTTTTACAAGTTCTGGGGATCCTGCGTAAGTATTTTGCAAGATTAATTCTTTGCAAATATCTATGTATGATATAATACTGCTTGGAATTTTTTCATTTGAAATAGTATTTAGAAACTCTACAATACCATCTTTACTTTCACCAGTTTTTAAAGCCCATTCACTTTGTAAATCATATAAGCCAAGACCTGCATGAGTGTCAACATAGGTAAAAGGAGTTTCTTTTTGTTTAAAATGTTCAACTAAAAGTGTAAGAACTGAGTGTTTAAAAATATCTGCTTTATTGCCCGCATGAAAGGCATGTCTGTAACTTAACATGATGTTAATTAATAAGTAATAATTAACAATTAATATTTACGATTTCAAGGCGTTGGAATAATGCACTAAAAGGTTTAAAATTTTTACGCCTAAAACTAATTTCTTCGTTATTATTTCATCCCAATTAATAATTATTCATTATTAATTATTAATTATTTACTGACTCCTTTCTTCTGGTCTACTTCCATTTTAGATTTCCAAACAAGGGCTTTCTTTTTTACTTCTTCTGCTTCTGCGCTTTCGCTTAAAAGTATTAGTATTCGCCGTAAAGCAAGTAAATAGTTTATAGCAAGCCTAATATCATCTAAGCGTCTTGTGGAAAGTTCGTATCTATCTCTGTATCCATCTGCTGATTCTGCTAATATTTTTTTTACTAAACGAAGATAGTAAACAGCTGTATCGTAGTCTGGATTGCGAGGGTCAAAGTATATTTTTGAAACTTCTTTTAAGTCAAGTAAATTTTTTGCTACAGTTGAAAATCGCCCCTGAAGTTCAACAAAAGACCATTTCCATTTTGTGTTTTCACCATAAGCATCAATAATTAAGCGAATAGCTAGACCTATTTTTCTGACTAAGTGATACCTTTTTTCCAATGTAATGTTAGAAATAAGAGCTACACTATCTTCATAATCGGAAAAAGCTCCATCAATAGTGCTAGTTACAACTTCCTCTAAATAGATAATAGCTTTGTATAATGTTTTTCTTCCTTCATTAAGTGCATCGGTGTTCTTTGTTTCCAAAAGTTCTAATGAAAGATTGTTGATTATTACATAAATTGTGGAAGCATGAATCATGTCTTCTGCTAAGGCAATTTTTTTATATCCGTTAGTTGGATCATCTTTATGAAGTGTGGCAAGAAGGTTTTTTTCTTTTTCAAAAATTTTATCAATTTCTTCCTTGTGAGGAGCCATTTTTGCGTTAAATTGATTACGTGAATCTTCAGTTATTTTTGCCATTATTATTTTTCTCCATAGTTGGTTAACAAAGTTCGAGCATGTTCTAATGAAGCAGGGTTTATTGAATCCCCTGAAAGCATTCTAGCAATTTCTTCAACACGACTCTCGCCTTCTATAACACGGACGCCTGTGGCAGTTTTTCCACCTTGTACAGACTTTTCTATCTTTACTTGAGTATCGGCATAAACTGCTATTGAGGCAAGGTGTGTTATGCATAAAATTTGACGAGTATTTGCTAAAAGTTTTAAATGTTTACCTACAGCTACTGATACTTCTCCTCCGATACCAGTATCAACCTCATCAAAAATAAGAGTACCAGTTGTATCTGAGCGATCCAAGACTGTTTTTAAAGCTAGCATTACACGAGAAAGTTCCCCTCCAGATGCTATTTTTGCTAAAGGTTTTGCAGGTGTTCCAGGGTTAGGAGAAATTAAAAATTCTATATCATCAATACCATATGGCCCACATTTTTGCTCTTCTGAAACAGCTTTTTTTTGTTCAATTTGAACATAAAACTTTGTGCCTTTCATACCGAGGTGGATAAGGACATTTTCTACTGCGAGAGACATTTTTTCTGCTGCAATTCTTCTTTTTTGTGAAATTTCTTTTGCCTGAGTGTATACTTGCTTTTCAAGTTCTGTAATAGCATCTTGAAGTTCTTTTCGGTTGCTTTCACCAAGTGAAAACTGCTCTAATTGTTGTCGTGCCTTTTGTCCGTATAAGATTACTTCTAGTATTGTGTCTTGCGTTGAGTTTGCATATTTCTTTTTAAGTTTAAAGAGTAGGGCTTGTCGTTCTTGCACTTCTTCTAGTCGTGCAGGGTCAAAAACTAATGATTCTGTATAACTTCGCACCTCATCTGCAATATCTGAAAGCTCATAAAATACACTTTCTGCTCTGGTTGAAAGTGCTTCCAACGAAGAATCCATACTTGATGCTGTTGTGAGATTAGAACTTGCTTTTTTTATTGCAGAAAGCGCATTAAGACCAGTCATAGAATCCGCCGCAGTTACTAATGATGTAAAACTATCAATTTCTTGGTAAAGCCTTTCATACTGAGATAGGCGTGCTTCTTCTTGTGCAAGCTCTAAGTCTTCACCATCTTTTAAATTTGCATCTTCAATTTCTTGAATGGCAAATGTTAATAAATCTATTTTTTCCGCTCTTCTGCTGTCTGAAATATCAATATCTTGTAAAAGCTGTCTTTTTTCTACTAAATTTGCATATATTTTTGTAAAGCTTTCAACTTCATTTTCAATTCCTGCATATGAGTCTAAGAACCTACGATGCTCTGCTATGCGCATTAGGGATTGGTGTTCATGCTGTCCATGAATATCTATAAGAGAGGAGGTAAGTTCTGAAAGTTCATTTCTTGTTACAGGTGTGTCTTGAACCCATGCTGCAGTCTTTCCACTTTCTCTAACTAATCGTCTGAGTAACACTCTGCCCTCATCAGTTTCTATTCCTCGCTCTTCAAGCCAATTTAAAGCATGAGTATTTGTTTTGCCAATTTTTATAGTTCCGCTTACTTTTGCTTCTGATGCTCCACTTCTAATAAGTTCTGTTCCACCTTTGCTGCCAAGCAAAAATGAAATAGCACCAATTAATATTGATTTACCGGCACCTGTTTCACCACTTAGAACAGTGAATCCATCTGTAAACTCTATGTTAGCTGAATCGATGAGAGCAAAATCTTTTATGCTAATATCCTCAAGCAAAGGGACCTCCTGACCAGTGAAATTTTGTGCGTAAAGCTGAGTAAAATACTTGCGTATTGCAACCTACAAGCAAACACTTGCTTGTGGACTGTTTAACTATTATTGTATCGCCTGTTTCAATGTCTGTATGTACTTGCCCATCACATGAAACCATAAAATGTGAGTTTCTTGAAGGTAATACTTCTAGGGTAAGTACAGTTTTCCCAGAAAGTACGAGAGGCCTTGTAGAAAGAGAAAAAGGTGATACTGGAGTAAAAATAATCGCATCAAGCGTTGGGTCTACAATAGGTCCTCCTGCTGCTACAGAATATGCTGTAGAACCAGTTGGCGTTGCAAGGATTACCCCATCACCTTTAAACTTTCCAAAATGCGTTTCATTTGTTTCTACACTTAAAGAAATTGTTTTCATGGCCTTTTTTGATGTAAGTACAACTTCATTTAGGGCATGTTCTTTATAGATGCGCTTATTATTTCTAATTATTTCTACGTAAAGAGATGAGCGTTTTGCAGGAGCAAGTTCTTTGTTTAAAAATTGCTCAAGTGATTCCTTCCATTGATCTGGCTTTATTCCTGCTATAAAACCAAATTCTCCAAAGTTTATTGGAAATATTGGTTTTTTTGTGTGCATGCATTGCCGACTTACATATAAAACGGTACCGTCGCCTCCTAGGCTAACAGCAAAATCAAAGTCAATGTTAGGAAACGGCTTGTTTTCGCCGTTAAAGTTAACAAGAAGTACATCGTAACCTCTAGAACTCAAAAATAGTTCTATGTCACTTATGAGATTTTTTGCTGCTTGATTGAATACATTTACTACTACTATGCAAGTCATTGAAAAGACACCTCATCATTATTACACTATGGTAATGTTGCTAAAACCTTTATAATTTTTTCTGACTTTGATCCGCCAAGTCTTGGGTAAAGAGGGAAGAGTGTGCATCGTAATGCAAGCGCATTTGCATTTGAACAATGCGCGCTTTCTTCTTCGAATTTTGTTACAACGGAATCTTCATAAGCGAGGCATATTTCTATACCTTTTTTTGAAGCATATTGCTTTACATCCTTAAAACTGCCTGCTAAAATTACGGGAAAAGAATATACAGTGGAAATTGCAATATCTGTATGCTGTACAAAACTCTTGTGTTTACCTTGCATAAGAGAGCGAATATAACTTTCATATAACTGTTTTCGGATTGCTTCGTTCCGTGTAAATTCTTTTACTTGAATAAAACCTAGTGCGGCATTGATATCTGCTAAAAGATCAACTTTTGGAGCACTTTCTATTATATTTTTTAATACGGTCCAGTTTCTACTTTGACCTGCAATAAGAAGGGCACCGCCGCCGGCTGTTAGTACGTCATCTTGTTCAAGTCCAAGGATTGCGAATGTTCCAAATTTTCCAACATGCTTTTCTTCATAAGTGGCACCAGCATTTTGTGAAATATCTTCAATAATAGGTATGCCTAATTCAAGGAGCTGTGTGAAAGATGGAACCTGCCCTAGTGACTCATGCAAAAACAGCAATCTTCCACCTTTTTGAATTCCTTCTTGAACTGTATCTACTGTTACAAGTCCTGTTTCTGGAGAAACATCTACTACAATTGGTTTGAATCCAAGTTCTACAACAGCAGTATAATGCCATGATGGAGCTAGTGCTGAAATAATAATTCCACTTTGCAATTCTAAATCTATAGCTCTAAGGGCATATTTTAAAGCAATGGCTGGGCTTCTTAATGCAATAGCGCCACTTAAAGAAAATGTCTCTTTTGCTTTTTGGATGAGTCGTGTATTAAGTTCTCCAGGACCTATTTTTTCTTCAACCATACACGTTAAAACGGCATCCATTTCTTTTCTTCTAATGGTTGAGCTAAAAGTTTTAATATTCATTATGTTGTTATACCCAATAGTCTTTGTAAGTCGCCTGTATCAAATAGTTTTCGGATATCTAATAAAATTAAATACCCAGTTTTTTCTTCTACAATACCATGTATATATTCTGAACCAATACCTGTTAACATTTGAGGTGGAGGCTTTACTTCTGTAGCATTTATGGTCATTACTCTAGAAACTTTATCAATAATAATGCTTATTTTTAATCCGTCAATATTGAGAATAATAAAACC
Organism: uncultured Treponemataceae bacterium; assembly: GCA_964370655.1. Taxonomy (GTDB): domain Bacteria; phylum Spirochaetota; class Spirochaetia; order Treponematales; family Treponemataceae; genus CAYJFX01. The sequence continues at coordinate 5,579 of CAYJKA010000106.1, forward strand.
TTGGTTTAATTCTTCGTCAATTTTGTTTTCGTATACTAAGCGTTCAATGTTAAATCGCTTGTGGAGATTCATGATAGGAATAACTTCACCACGTAGATTAAATATACCTTCAACATAATTTGGAGCATGAGGAATCTCTCGTATATCTTGTGCTTTTACAATTTCTTTCACATCGAGGATATCTACCCCGTACAATTCGTCTCCGAGTTGGAATGTAACAATTTGAAATTGATGATTAACTTCTGCCATAGATACCCCTTAATATTCTAGTAACAATTATTCTAAAACCGTATTCTTATTGCGGTTGAATAAACCCCAGAGCAATTTTGTGCGCTCATAGTAATTATAGATTACTACAAATAAGGAAAAAATACAAGTGATTTTTTTCTTTTTGAACTTATAAAAAAAATGAGTATACATATAAGTTATAGCTCTTTAGAGAAAAAAATACAGAGTTTTTTGATTTTTTTAGTAAAAAAGGAGAAAAAAAAGCGATGTTTTTTTCAATAATATTTTAGTGATATGTAGAAATATGTCTTGTAATAAAATCATAAATATGCTAATCTCTAACAAACGAATACATAGTTTTCTCGCATCTATTGCGAGTTTTGAAAGTAT
>CAYJKA010000107.1:0-6148 GCA_964370655.1 uncultured Treponemataceae bacterium
AAAAAAGCAATTCTGCGCTCTTGCAGAATTGCTTTTTTTATCTCTCAAAATACCTTATCCCAACAGTTTTTCTATTTCATCAACTAAGTTAGAAAAAATATTTACTGCATCTTGAATGCAATCTGGTTTTTCCATATCAACCCCAGCCACTTTTAAGGCTTCAATTGGGTAGCGAGAACCACCCGATTTAAGGAAAGCAAAGTAATTTTCTTTGTCTTTTTCTGTTCCGTTTGTTACCTTATTTGCCAATGCAAGGGCGGCAGAAATACCTGTAGAATACTTATACACATAAAATGCATTGTAAAAATGAGGAATACGCAAGCATTCTAAATCACTATGTTCTTCAAAAATCATTTCAGGGCCAAAATAGGCTTCTAAAAGTTCTCTATACGTTGAACGGCACACATCAACAGATAATGGGGTACCACTTTCTACAAGTTCGTGAGTTTTCTTTTCATACTCCGCAAACATAGTTTGTCTATACAGAGTTGCTAGAATATCACCTGCTCGTATACATAAAAGATACGCTTTTTCATTTTTGTCTGTAGTATTTTTTAACATATAGTCAAATAGAAGTTGTTCGTTAAAAGTAGATGCAACCTCTGCTTCGAAAATGGTGTAGCTATACTGCATAAAAGGGTTAGAATTTGCAGAATACCAAGAATGCATTGAATGCCCACCTTCGTGAGCTAAAGTAAAGACATCTCTAATAACATCTTCTTTATAATTCATTAAAATGTATGGATAACCTTCATACCCGCCAGATGAAAATGCTCCACTTCGTTTACCCTTGTTTTCATAACGATCAACCCAACCGTTAAGTAGACCATTTTTCAAAGTAGAAGTATATTCACTTCCTAACGGAGACAGAGCTTCTGTAATCATATCTACTGCTTTGTTATAGGGAGTAATAAATTTAACATCTTTTGTTAACGGCATATATACATCGTAGTGCCTAAGTTCATCAAGTTTTAGCACCTTTTTTATTAATGAATAGTATTTATGAAGTGGTGCTAAGTTTGAGCGAATTGTTCCAACAAGATTTTCATACACAGAAACGGGAACCTTGTCTGGGAAAAGAGCTTTTTCTATAGAAGAATTATATCCACGTGCTCTTGCCCTGTACACATCTTGGTTTACGCTTCCCGCATACAAGGCAGTAATAGTATTTTTATGATTATCAAAAGCCGAATATAGCTGATTGTATGCAGTTTTTCGCACCTCTCTATCTGGATTAATTAAAAAAGATGAATATGTTGTTTGGCTTAAAGGTTTTTCTCCATCGCTTGTTTTGATGGTACCAAAATCGATATCAACATTTGTAAGCATAGAAAAAGCTTTAGAAGCAGTTTGCATACTTTCTTGTTGCAACGCAAAAAGTCTTTCTTCTTTTTCACTAAGAATATAGGGAGCCATTCTAATAAGCTTTTGCAAAAATATTTTATAAGGAATAAAATCATCTTGTTCTAAAAATGTATCCATAGTCTTTTTCTCTATGGATTGAATTTCAGGAACCATAAAACTAGTTTTTGCCTCTGCCCCACTCGCCGCCATCATATAACGTCCAACTTTATCCTGTGAGTCACTATCTCCTGCATCCTGTGAGGAGCGAAGAAAAGCAAAATTCCCAACTCTCTCTGTCAACAACTCTAATTCCTCATTTATTTTTAAAGCATTTAGTAAATTATTTCCCTGTGAAAGAGTTCCTTTTAATGTTAATAATTTTTCTGAAAGAGGTTCAATAGATTTTAGCCCATTCTCCCAATCTGAATCACTTTTATAAAGTGTAGATAAATCCCAGCAGTCATCTTTTTTTACATTTTTTCTAAGTGGTATTGTATGTTCATTCATAATTTTTAGTGTATCACATTGCAGTTTTTTTATCTATGTGGTACAGTATAGTTAGAGAAAAATATGGGAACATTAACAAAGTTTCAAATTGCACGAGGGCGAAAGCTCTACGGTACATTCACAGCATTTAACTCAATATCGTTCACTTTGGTAACAGGCAATGTATTATCCATATATGCTATGTATTTGCAAGCTAGTGCCCTTGTAATTGGATTAATAAATGCCTTTAATTTTTTATCCTTTTTTGCAATTCCATTAGGGCGCTTTTTAACTAAAAGACAATCCATGATGAAGGTTTATGCACGGGCTTGGATGGCTCGAAGTGCTTGCGTTTTATTAATGGTGCCAATTCCATGGTTAGTTTCACAAGGAGTTCCAGAAATAGGAATTTTTTGCATTCTAGTAAGTAATTTTGGTTTTAATTTTTTTAGGGGAATTGGAACCATTGCCAATAATCCTGTAATAACAGATTTAGCTCCAGGAAAAGATAGAGGAAGTTTTATGGTTTTTCTATCACTCACTTGGAATACATCCGCACTTTTAATTACACTTTTACTAGCTTTTTTACTTCAAATGGGAGATTCCCTTATTATCCTAAATGCCGCTATTATAGTTGGGATAATAACAGGATTTATTTCTTCACTCATTTTATTTAAAATGCCATCGAGCGATACAGAAACAAAAACAGAGCCAACAAATTTTTCTAAAAACTTTTTAACTGCAATGCATGATAGAAGTTTTAGACTATTTTTAATTGCTTTTATGACAATTGGTATTGGAGTGGGAATGGCTCGCCCCTTTATTATTGTATATGCCCGTGAAGTATACACACAGCCTGACAGTTTTATTACATTTATAACTTTTTTTAGCAGCCTTGGCGCTCTATGTATGGGACTAGTTACCCGATTATTTATTGATAAAATAGGTGCAAAACCTATGTACTTATTATTTACTGCTTTAACAATGATAAGCTTAATACCTGCTATAATTTCACCCTCTTTTGAAAGCGGAATAATTATATTTTTATATCTTTGTCTTATTGCATTTGTATCTAATCTTGGTTTTTCAGGCGAAGAAAATGCGGGGCAAACTTACTTTTTTGGTCTTATTCCTAAAGAAGCAGTACTAGATTTAAGTATTGTATATTTTCTTGTATCAGGCTTGGCAGGAGCGACAGGTTCTTTGCTTGCAGGTGTTATACTAGGTGCCTTTGAACAATCTGGCTTATCTGTTACAGCGTCGTACCGACTATTCTTTTCAATTCAAGTAATTATTATTGGAATTTCATTTTTTACACAGATGAAACTAAAGGCTCTTGATAGTTACTCATTAAAAGAAGCCTTACCCATGTTCTTTTCAGTTCGCGATATTCGAGGTTTAAGTCTATTATACAAACTAGACAGAAGTAAAACTGTACGAGAAAAAACAGAGCTTTTAACAGAACTACGACTTTCTAACACAACCGCAGCATCTTCAAATCTCTTGGAGCATTTATCTTCTCCAAGCTTTGCTGTTCGCTCTGAAGCCATAGCAGGAATGGAAAGTTTGCCAAAATTAAACACCGCAACTATTGATATTCTTATTGAAGAATTGGACAAAGGGTTATTTACTACCGCCTATCGAGCTGCGCGTATTTTAGGAAATTTTTCAGTACACAAAGCGGTTCCAAGTTTACTTAGATGCATAAAAAGCGAAGATTACATACTTGCAGGTGAGTCTATGGTCGCATTAGCAAGAATTGGAAATGAAAGTGCGCAAACAAAGATATCAGAAGTACTTGAAACTACAAAAAACACTCACATAACGCTGTGGGGAATTAGGTCAATGGAAATGTACGCAAACGCTACAAGTTTACCTGTTTTGCAAAATGTTCTACGTCTTAACTATGAAAATAGAACAATAGAAAATGAAGTAATGCTAGCCTTTTCTTCCATTATGGGAATTGATAAAGTATTTTTCCCTGCATTCTCACAATACACAGAGGATCCAAATTCAGCTCAAGATATTCTTCAAACACTATTTGATGAAATTACGGCAAACAAAAAAATAAGAGGGCAAACTATACCGCCACTTATCTTGGATTTTTTAGAAAGTGAAAACAGTCGAGACGCGTTTTGTCAAAATATTGCTACGTATGCAAAAAAATCAAACGGAATGGTTGTAAAAATGTTAATTGCCAGTGTGATTGATACAGAATTACCAAAACTTAATTCATTTCGTTTTTTTACCTGCTTTTGGGCACTTATGATATTTTCTGATCCAAAACTATTAAATAGGTAACTATTTATTTTATAAAACTACTTTCCATCGCAAACGAAATCGTCCATCTGAGTAATCATGGCTAATTATTGAAAAAGTGCCAATTTCACTAGTATTAGAAACATGATTACCTATACAAGCACATGAATCGTAATCACCAATATCTATTATTCTTAATGTATTTCCTGCATTGCTCGGTAGTTTAGAAAGATCCACTATAGAAGAAGCTTCTTCGCGAGACAGAAATCTTTCCTTTACATCAAGATTTTGAGCAATTATAGAATTTACAGTGGTAACAAGTTCATCAAGTTGTTCTTGGGTTGGCTCAGTTTCAAGGTTATAATCGCATTTTGACTTTTTTGCCTCAATGTGTGCATTAAAAGATCGTTTACAATGAAATATTCTAATCATAGTTTGATTTAAGATATGCTCACAACTATGCATTGGGGCAGAATAGTCTTTTTTTGCTATGTTTTCTGTTTTATTCATATTGAAGTATACCCAGTTTGTATGTAAAATGCAAGAAACAAGTGCAAAAGTCTTTTAGAATATTCAAAGTTAAACATTTGCTACTTGATTTGTTCAATTTTATTCTGTATACTCATTAGAAGGATAGAGGTAATCATGTTTTTAATTCATTTACGTTATATAAAGGTTTCAATTTGCATAATCCAACTGGTAGTTATATGCGCTACAATTAATGCTGTTGGCAAGTATGATGCAAGGAATGTTTACCCTGATCAATTCGCTCCATTAGAACAAATTGAGACCAAATTTCAAGACCTATCACCAAATTTTCAGTATATTAGACCTAACGGGCACATTCATGACACCTTTGAAGGCAACAAAGATGAACTTATGAAGAAATTTTCACCAGACATAAAACACCTTAAAACTGATGATTTTTATATAAAAGAATTTTCCATTAGTGAAATAAGCAAAGGACAAATACCTACTATTAACTTAAAAGAGACTGTTAATTGGGAGCAACAAGACAAAAATTATGCCGAATACATATCTTTGGGCGAAGATTTTTTTGCACTAGGGTTTAAAACTCAAAAGGTTATATATTATCGATATAATGGAAAAAACCCACTTTTTCCGGCACATAGTTTATACAACAATAAGCAATATACAACACTAGAGAATGAAACCGAAAATGTTTTAGACCGCTTTATTTTTTTCAGATGGACTGGAAAAAATATGGGGATAACATTAGACACCTATATGTTTGCAATTGATACATATACAGGGCTTGTTTTTACCTATGTAAAGATTGGATCTTGGGAAAATGCATTTGGGGTTGAAATACCCTCTAGATACGATCCAATTGACGCGTATAAAACATATAACAACCAACCGCATTTATTTTTTGAATATGACCCAATAGGCTATATTTCAAAAGATGGCGAGCTTATTTTGTATGATTGGTATATTAAAAAAACGCAAGAAAAGTTAGAGGTTCAACTAGAAGCTATGCTCCCTATTGGAAAATCGCCCTATTATGTTCCTTAAAGCATAAAAAAAATGTGCATCTCTGCACATTTTTTTTATTAGTCTACATTTTGATTTTGTAACTTTTCTTCTTTTGCATAAATGCAAAGTGCATCAATTAGCTCGTCACAATAACCTTGCATAACTTGATCTAATTTATAAAGTGTAAGTCCAATTCTATGATCTGTTACACGATTTTGTGGAAAGTTGTATGTTCTAATTCTTTCAGAACGGTCACCTGAGCCTACCATACCCTTTCTTGCTGCAGAACGTTCTGCATTCTTTTTTGATTCTTCAAGTTCAAAAAGACGAGCACGTAAAACACGCATGGCCTTATCTTTATTTTTATGTTGACTCTTTTCATCTTGCTGAATAACTACAAGCCCTGTAGGAAGGTGAGTTAAACGCACAGCAGAGTCTGTGGTGTTAACACATTGTCCACCTGGACCACCTGCGCGCATTACATCTACTCGTAAATCTTCTGCTTTTATTTCAATTTCAGTTTCTTCAGCTTCTGGTAGAACGGCAACGGTTACTGCACTGG
>CAYJKA010000108.1:0-6124 GCA_964370655.1 uncultured Treponemataceae bacterium
TATTAAACGATTGTATAGCATCACTTAAAAGTCTAACAGATTGTAAAAAATTATAGGCAATAAGTGGCATAAAAACGTTAAGTTCAAAGTTTCCTTGGCTTGCTCCAATACTTATAGCCGCATCATTTCCCATTACTTGTACACAAACCATGGTAAGGGCTTCGCTTTGTGTTGGGTTTACTTTTCCCGGCATAATTGAAGAACCAGGCTCATTTTCAGGTATGGTAATTTCTCCTAAGCCACATCTAGGTCCAGAAGCTAGCCAACGAACATCGTTTGCAATCTTCATTAAATCGCATGCAAGCGCTTTTACAGCCCCATGGGCAAAAACAATTTCATCTTTACTTGTAAGCGAATGAAATTTATTCTTAGCAGTTACAAAAGGGTGTTTGGATAACGTTGCAATTTCTGTTGCTACAATACTGTCAAATTTTTTTGGCGCATTTAAACCTGTGCCAACTGCTGTAGCTCCTAAAGATAATTCTAGCAAAGGAGCAATTGAAAATGTAATTAATTCTAGGCATCTTTCTAATGATGAAGTCCATCCTGAAATTTCTTGCCCAAAAGTAATTGGTACAGCATCTTGTAGATGAGTTCTACCAATTTTAACAATGGAGTTATTTTCTTCTTCAAGTTTTTTTAGTGTATCAACTAGGCTCAATACACTTGGAATGAGGTTATCAAACAAGGTGATTACCGCACTAATATGTATGCTACTGGGAAATGTATCGTTGGAAGACTGACTCATATTTACATCATCATTTGGATGAATGCGACAGCTAGATCCTTTTTGTTCTAATATTTCGTTTGCTCTAGTAGCTATAACTTCATTTACGTTCATATTAGATTGTGTTCCACTTCCCGTTTGCCAAACTACTAATGGGAAATGAGAATCAAGTTTGCCTGATAGTATCTCATCACATACAATGTTTATTGCAGAAAGTTTTTCTTCGGTTAACTTTTCAGGACAAAGCTTATTATTCGCTATTGCACAACCTTTTTTTAATAGTGCGAAAGCTTTAATTATTTCAATAGGCATTGTTTCAATGCCTACACCTATCATAAAATTGTTACGACTTCGTTCTGTCTGAGCTGCCCAATACGCATCTTTTGGTACTGAAACATCACCCATAGAATCTTTTTCAATGCGGTATTCCATTTGCTAAGTGTATCTTATATATCAATTTTTTGCAAGCTTACTAAGAACGCTTAACTATGGTTTTGAGTTCCTACATCTTGTATAACGGCTTCGAATAGTGGGATATTATCCTCAAATTTTATGTGACCCCTAATGTAAAGTGTGTTTACTTTTTTCGACTTCGTTATAGTAGTAAGGTTTACCTTTATTTTTTCCTTATGCTTTTCGATGCAACTATTGAGATATGAGTAGGCTGTTTCTTTTATATCAGGGCAGATAAGCTCATCAAGAATAGTGTCTTTTCTTTTCATCGCATAGTCTTTTGATATCTCATGTATTTTACAAAACTGCTCATTTGCATAAACCAGTTTCAGACCATTATCTACCTTTGCTGTAAACACTCCATCACCACCAACATCTTTGTATACGTTTAGTTGGTTTTCTAGCTCTTTTCTTCTTTGTGCAGCCTTTTTAAGTTTTTCTAAACTCTTTTTTTCTGTATCAATATTTTCAATGCTAACAAGTACAATTGTCGAATTCTTTTCAGCTGCAACTACCTTTGCTCGCATTTTAATCCATGTGTATTTCGGTTTTTTTGAAACTGAAGCTGCTCGCAGTTCTATTGTAGTTGTATTACCAATTGTTTTTAGTAGAGTCATAGCTCTTGTTACAGGTTCTAAATCGTCTGGGTGCACAGCTTTTGTAATGTCTTCTCTAAATATTTCAACGTCATCGGGAGTATATTTTAATACTTTAAAATACTCGTCATTTGTTCTTAAAAGCACTCCTCCAGTTTCCTTAAATTCATATAGTGCTAGGGCTCCTACAAAGTGGTTAAATATAAAGTTAAATTTTGAATTTGGGAACCAAATATCATCTACATCTAAAAGTAAGCGATGATCTAATTCTGACACAACCTTTGTTGTAAGCGAGTGATTGCGCATATACTCATCAAAATCATTTTTAGGAAGAGCCTTCGAAAAATAATAACCCTGACCCATTTCACAGCCTATACCGCGTAAAAAGGCAAGTTGTTCACTTGTTTCTATTCCTTCTGCGACAACCGTTAATTTTAACTGTTTGGCAAGTCTTACAATAAAGTTTATTACATCGCCCGATTTTTTATCCTCGGTTTGTGCTTTTATAAAGCTCATATCCAATTTAAGTGTATCAAGTTTCATTGCATTTAGAACGTTTAAAGACGAATAGCCAGTTCCAAAGTCATCTAGTTCAATATTAAATCCAAGTGCATGAAGACTATTTACAGTATCTATTATTTGATAAGGATTATCAGAGTATGCACTTTCTGTTATTTCTAAGTGTAAATATTGTATATCAATACTATATTTTTCAATTAGTCGTAGGAGCATATTGGTCAATTCTGGGTTATGAAGGTCAACTCTTGAGACATTAACAGAAATTGGTATTGGCTCTAAACCTGCATCTATCCATGATCGAATGTATTGGCACGCAATATCCCACACATACTCATCAAGTTTTGTAATATATCCATTAGATTCAAGTATTGATATAAAGTGATCAGGAGAAATGCTACCTTTTTCTGGATGTATCCATCGAACCAATGCTTCAGCGCCAAGAACTTTCCCATTTGAAAGTTTGCATTTTGGTTGCAAATACACCTCAAATTGTTTTTCATTAAAGGCTGTTTGGAGTTCGTTTATTACAAAAAAGTCTTTGTATGTTTCTTCATCCATAGATTCATTATAGATGGTGTAGTATTCACCGTATTCCTCTTTACTTTTTTTCAAAGCCACAATTGCTTTTGAGTTAATAAGAGAAAAGTCCATGTAATTATCACTAATTTGATATAAACCTACAGAAACACTGAGTTTGAAGTCATTTCTAAAACCTTCAATGATTGAATGAATATTTTTTTCTAATAGGGGTAAAACTCCATTGTTCGGAAGATCGGTACAAAGCATAACAAAACTGTCCGCCCCTAAATGCCCTAAAATAGATTTTGGTATAATAAATGAAAGCTGTTTTAAGCGAAATGCAAAGTATTTTAATAATCTATCGCCTTCTTCAAATCCATAGAAAGAGTTTACAAGTTGAAATTTATCAATATTGATTCTTACGAAAACAAATTTTGTTTCAGGATTTTCTACAAGCAGTTCCTTTGCTTTAGCAAAAAATATGTTTTTTGCCAATAATCCTGTTATTGGGTCAATTTCTTCTTTTTGTAGTAACTCTTTATATAGAGTAAGTTCTTTGCGTAATTCTTCATTTTCTTTTTGTAAATCGTTACTCATTTATACCTTTATCGAGCTTTTTTATGTTCTCGTTTAAAATCATACATTTTTTTATCAGCAATTGATAAGATTTCTGACGGGCTTAATGTATTTTTTTTACTTACTTCTACTACACCATAACTTATTGATGTTTCATAAGGTTTTTCAAAGTTTTTTGCTATGGCCTTTGCATTTTCATGGCAAATCAGTACTTTTTTTGCAACTTCATATTCGTCATCAATATTTCCAATAATTAAAAATTCATCGCCACCCATACGCGCAACAAATTCACTTGAAAATACCGACAATAATAATTCAGCTACAGCCTTTATATAAAAATCGCCTTCTTCATGACCATACTTGTCATTTGCAATTTTTAATCCATCTATGTCAATATATGTAATATAAAAATTTTCTTTTCTTGCTACACAAGAGACAAGTTTTTCTTCCGCTGCTTTTCTAATATATGTTTTTGTAAATGGTTCTATGTTTGCAGTTGTTTTAAGCTCTTCTAATTGCAAGGCTTCTTTTTTTACAGTGTTTTTTAAGCGTTTAAAGTTTTTTTGTTGTAAATGTAATTTTGAAAACTCATATGCATGGGCCATAGTCCCTATATAAATACCAAGACAGAAAATACCAACCCCTAGTAAATAAACTGTTATATTTAATGTTGTTGTACTAACGTCTAAAAGGATTGAAGTTGCAAGTTGATATGCAAACGTTAAGGTTAGTATTCCTAGAGAAAATAATAAGTTATTTTTATTACTAAAAATCATAAAAATTTGATCTTTATTAATTGTTTTCATTGCACGTCTAAGCGTAAAAGGCCTAAGAAATAGAGTTATTGTCGTAACTAAAAGTCTTACGTCAAGATCCTGAACTGTTTCAGAAATAGGTGTTTGTTGTATTAATGAAACTATAGCGAGAATCATTGTTCTCATTGCAAAAAGATTTACCGCAAATGAAATTACTCCGAAAAATATTTTTACATAAGATTGTGAAAATAGGAGCTTAAACTCAATTGAGTATATAATGAAAAATGCAAGCATAATAATGTAATCATGATTAAACTTTGTAATATATATTGATACATAAATAATAACAAAATTTATTGGTGTAAGAATTATTGCGTAGGGAATAATATTTATTTCTTTTGCATAAAGGTTTTTAGAATATATAAAAAGCATTAAGTTATATATTAAAAATAATACTGCACTTATATATATCATACTTTCCCCTCCGCACTATAAAACAACCTTTTCTTTTGTCTCATGTCTTCATCAGCAATAGCTAATATTGTATCAAAGTTTTTCATTTCAACTTTGTTATCAACACAAACTGCACCGATACTTATTGCAAAAACATATTTTTCTTTTGAGTTTTGTATTTTAACTTTGTCTTGTATTCTATTTACTATGGTTTTTACTTCATTTTCATCTGCAGCATTCATGATAACTAGGAGCTCGTCTCCTCCTATTCGAGCAGCAATATCCTCTTCTCTTATTTCAGATGTTATTAATTTTGCCACTTCGCATATATATTTATCACCCACTTCATGGCCATACGTATCATTAACTTTTTTTAAGCCATTTAGGTCAATAAAAAGAACAGCATACTGTGAATCTTTTTTAATACTAAGTGTTTGCAGTACTTCATATGCAAATTTTTTGGTATAAAGACTTGTTAAACTGTCTCTCGTAATTTCTTGCTCAATTCGTTGTTTTTCAATAAGTAGTTGTGCATGTGAATCGGCTATTTCATCATTTTTTCGCTTATATATGTGCATATTTATAAAGTGGATTGAATAAAGAAAAAAGAAATAGAAAATTGATGTAGTAAATATTATTGTTGCAACGGTAATTATTGCTGCATATTTAATATCTTCTGCTCTAAGAATAAAATATGCTTCAAGGGTTAAAAGTGCAAGTATTGCGAGCGTAATTATAATGAGAAACTTTGTATATGTTCTTGCACATGATACTCTTTTTAAATCAGAGAAGGATATCTTTTTTTTCACGATTAGCAGAACAATAGTTAATACAATGCATGTCATAAGCCAACTTTGAGAATAGGTGGATTGGTTATCAAACAATTCTATAACTGTACATTGCAGTATTTGTGAATGTAAGACAAGTATCAATAGGTGTATAGTGCCTATGTGGAAAAAAAAGACTGAAGCGCCAAATAATTTTTGTCTAATTGTGGCTTTTGATAAAATTGAAAATTCCAAAAAAAACACACATACGCCACTAAAAAATAAAAAGGGGAAAGGTAATCGCAATGAAACATACACTATTACAAGAATAGTATTTGCTACTGCGCATAAAGGAACTAATACAGCTTTTTTTGTAAAATTTTTCAAAATTCTTCTTGAAAATTGAAATGCATACACATTATATAAAAAACATGCTATTACTGAAAGTAGATTCCATATAAGGCCTTGTTCAATAAAACTCATTTACATAAACTCCATGGAGATGATACTAAATTTGTTTACTTTATGCAAGTAAATTTGTAGGGAGACAATTCCGTACATATAAATAAAAATCTAAAGAAGAAAAAGTTACATAAATAATAAAATAAAACTTGATAAAAAGATAAATAATTACTATAATACTGCTTATGGAAGTTAGAGTTAGATACGCACCATCCCCTACTGGGATGCAACACATTGGTGGAGTTAGAACCGCCCTTTTTAATTATTTGTTTGCTCGCTCAAAAGGTGGCAAGTTTA
>CAYJKA010000109.1:0-6069 GCA_964370655.1 uncultured Treponemataceae bacterium
TTTTGCAATACACTATTTTTAGATTGCAAATCATTCGAATTCATACAAACCTCCAATACAATGGTAACACGACATATTAAATTTGTAAAGTATTTTTTAGTATTAAATAGATAAATTTTTATTCTATCAATCTCACTTAGTACTATCCTAAATTATACAATCTTACTTGAAAAACACTCTTATTTATGATACACTCAGCCTATACTTTTTTGGGGGTTTTATGTCTAAATACATTTTTATTACAGGTGGTGTTGTATCGGGGCTTGGCAAGGGTATAGCTGCTGCCTCTATTGGTCTTTTACTTAAAAGTCGAGGGCTAACCGTCTTAAACCAAAAATTTGACCCCTACTTAAACATAGACCCAGGCACTCTAAACCCGTATGAGCACGGCGAAGTATTTGTTACCGATGACGGTGGGGAAACCGACCTTGACCTTGGGCATTACGAGCGCTTTACCGATGTAAGTCTTTCAAAAAATTCATCTACTACATCAGGGCGTGTATATTTAGCAGTTTTAAACAAGGAACGCGAAGGTGGCTACAACGGCAAAACTGTACAGGTAATTCCAAATATTACTGATGAGCTACGCCGTCGATTAATGCTTCCTGAAACCGAAGCAACTGAAGAAAATCCTGAGCCAGACGTAATTATTACCGAGGTTGGTGGTACAGTTGGGGACATTGAATCACTTCCATTTGTTGAAGCAATAAGGCAGATTCGCTATGAAGTAGGATTTGAAAACTGTGCGTATGTACACTTAACACTTATTCCATACATTGAAACAGCTCAAGAGCTTAAAACCAAACCTACTCAGCACAGTGTAAAAGACCTTTTAAGTTTAGGTATTCAACCTGACGTTATTATGCTTCGAAGTGAAGTACCTATTGACTCTGCTACCAGAGAAAAACTTGCCATTTTTTGCAATGTACCTGTTGAGTCAATCGTACAAAATCTAAACGCTGAGTCAATTTATGAAGTGCCACTTATGATGGAAAAAGAAGGTTTAGGCGATGCTATTTGCCAAACATTAAACATAGAATGCAAAGAAGCTGATTTATCTGAATGGACAAAAATGGTAGATAAGCTTTATAATCCTAAAAAAACAGTTAAAATTGCCTTAGTTGGTAAATATGTTGAACTTCATGATGCATATTTATCTGTTGCAGAATCTTTAATTCATGCAGGAATTTATCATGATGCAAAAGTTGAAATAGACTGGGTAGATTCTGAGCAATTAACCGATGAGAGCATTGTAAAAGAAAAGCTTAGTGGTGTAAATGGAATAATTGTTCCAGGAGGATTTGGAACACGTGGTGTTGAAGGCATGATTTTAACCGCAAAGTACGCCCGTGAAAATAAAATTCCTTATTTTGGTATTTGTCTTGGTATGCAAATAGTTGTAATTGAATATGCTCGAAACGTTTTAGGTTTAACTGGAGCACATTCAACTGAAATGGACGCTGAAACACCTCATCCTGTTATTGATCTTATGGAAGACCAAAAAGGCAAGCAACTTGGTGGAACTCTACGACTTGGAAAATATGAATGCAAACTTGAAAGTGGAACTCTTGCACAAAAAGCATACGGAAAAGACTTAGTTTGGGAAAGACACCGCCATCGTTATGAGTTTAACAATGATTACCGAGATATATTTGCAAAATCATCTCTCAAAGTAAGTGGACTCAATCCAGATAGGGATTTAGTTGAAATTGTTGAAATTGACACAAAGGAGCATCCTTGGATGGTAGCAGGTCAATTCCACCCAGAGTTTAAATCACGCCCCAATAAACCACAGGCATTATTTAGGGACTTTGTGGGGCAATGTATAATGTATAATGTATAATGTATAATTAATATTATAAACAATTGTAAATTATACATTGTCAATTGTAAATTAAGGAAAATATGGAAAATAGAGAAAAAATAGTAGTATTAGATTTTGGTAGCCAATATGCACATCTTATTGCAAAACGCTTTCGTCTTATGGGTTACTATTCCGAAATTGCCCTACCCTCATGCGATATTAAAACTTTAGAGGGTGCAAAAGGCATTGTATTATCAGGTGGACCTTCTTCTGTTTATGAAAAAGACATACCTTCTTTTAATGAAAAAATATTTGACCTGTCAATTCCTATTTTAGGAACTTGTTACGGACACCAGCTTATGGCAAATCATTACGGTGGAAAAGTTGAAAAAGCTGAAGTAGGCGAATTTGGCTTTGCTAGACTTCTTAATACCAATTGTACAAAGAGCCCTTTATTTGAAGGCTTAGAAGAAGATGAGCAAGTATGGATGAGTCATCAGGATGCTGTTGTAAGTTTGGCAAATGGCTTTGAAAAAATAGGTTACACAAAAGATTGCGAGTTTGCAGCCTTACAAGATTTAAACAGAAAACGATTTAGCCTGCAGTTTCATGGAGAAGTAAAAGACAGCCCTTGTGGGGACAGAATTTTTGAAAACTTTGCACGCTTTTGCAATATGGAAAAAAACTGGAGCCAAGATGCTGTATTAAAAGCCATTGGAGACGACATTAAAAAAACTGCAGAAGGCAAAAAGGTTTTACTCTTTTTATCAGGTGGAGTTGACTCAACAGTAGCCTTTGCACTATTGAATAACACACTTGGACAGGAAAGAGTTTTAGGGCTTCATATTGACAATGGTTTTATGAGAAAAGATGAAAGCTCAATTATTGCCAAAAGATATAAAGATTTTGGTTTTAATAACTTTATTGTTGAAGATGCTTCTTTAACATTTTTAAACGCTGTTAAAGGCTTAACTGACCCACAAAAAAAGCGCCACGCAGTTGGTGAGACATTTATAACTGTACGCGACGAAGTTATAAAAAAGCTCGATTTAAATGAAGATGAATGGCTTTTAGGACAAGGTACACTTTATCCAGACATTATAGAATCGGGCGGAACAGAAAACTCACACGTTATCAAGACACACCACAATAGAGTTGAAGGTATTCAAGCTTTAATTGAAAAAGGACTCATTATTGAACCTTTAAAGGACTTGTATAAAGATGAAGTGCGAGTAGTTGGAAAAATTTTGGGGCTTAGTGATGAGCTTGTATTCAGACACCCATTTCCAGGCCCTGGTTTAAGTATCAATGTTTTATGCTCAGATGGTACTATAACAAATGATGACAAAACTGGTAAAGACGGCCTTGAAGATTTTAATGAAGCATTAAACGAGCTTAATACCTTTGACATAAGTAGCATGGAGATTGGAAGCGTATCAAAAAGAGTACTTCCTGTTAAGTCTGTTGGGGTTCAAGGTGATTTTAGAACATATAGATTCCCTGCTGTAATTGACTTTAACGAAGAATTATTTCCAAGTGCTGACCTTTGGCAAAAACTTGAAAAAACATCATCATTTATTACAAATGCTCTTTCCAGTGTTAATAGAACCGTGTTATGTATTTATGAAAAGGAAAACTGTAGTCTTAATAAGGGCTATTGCACTAAGGATAGGCTCGATATGACCCGTGAAGTTGATGCAATTGTTTTAGATGAACTTAAACAAAGCAATCTTTACGGCGCTATTTTCCAGCATTTGACAATGTGTCTTCCCTTTAGTACATCAGAAAACACTTGCTCAATAGTGCTTAGACCAGTAGTTTCTGAAGATGTTATGACTGCACGCTTTGCGCATTTAGACAATAAAGTATTAGAAAAAATTGCTACAAGAATAAAAAAATTAGGTTTTGTTGATGCTTTATATTATGACATAACAAATAAACCGCCTGCAACATTTGGCTGGGAATGACGTAAAAAATAGCATCCTTGCTATTTTTTACTTACCGAGTTTTCTAAAGGAGATAAATGATTAGCTTAAAACTCGCATTACTTTTTAGTTTAGTGGCGTCCATGCCACGATTATTGTAAATTATAAATTGGAGAAAATATGAAAGATTTTATTGAATACGATGACTTCGCAAAACTTGATATGAGAGCTGGAACAGTACTCTCTTGCGAAAAAGTAGAAAATGCAGAAAAATTGTACAAAATTATGGTAAACACAGGCGAAGAAAATCCACGTCAAATTGTTTCTAGCTTAGTTGATTACTACACAGCTGAGGAATTAGTTGGAAAGCGCATTATAGTTCTTGTAAACCTAAAGCCTAGAAAAATGAGAGGAATTGAGTCTCAGGGTATGTTATTATGTGTTGAAACAGAAGATGGTAAAACTTGCGTGCTATTAAAACCAGAAGCGGATGTAGAGCCAGGAACATCTGTTACCTAATTTAATGTATAATTTACAATGTATAGCATAATGTATAATACTTTATACTATACATTGTATTAATATTTCCAAAAAAGATACAGATAAGAAAAGGCATCGAGTATTGATTTTATAGAATTTGCAGTTGACCAAATACGAGGCACAGGAATCGTTCGCTATAAAAAGATGTTTGGCGAATACATGATATATCTCTACTTGCATTTATCGAAAATATTTAGTATTCTTTTAGTGTGAAAAATATTTCAAAAAAAATTAAATACGCACTGTATGGGCTTTTAACTATCGCAATTGTTGGTTGCACAGCTTTATTAGTACAGTACCAATTGAATCGTAATGTATTAAATGTTTCATTTTACGGGCTGGATGATAAAACAATAGCTGCGATTGAACAAACCATTATCGAAACTAACACTGTTAAAAACTCAGATGTTTCTTTTGAGTTTATGCAACTTGATGTATCGCTTCCCCTAGAAGGTCAAGTCGGGAAAAGTGATATATTATTCACTCTTGCAGGCAAAAATGCAGATTCTATTGCACAAAAATCAGTTGGCGTTCCATCCGTGCTATATAACAATTTTCCAAAATCAATTGCAAGTACGGGTTTTTACCAAAATTATGCTTATGCTGTTCCAATAGTGCTTAATCATTTTGAAATTTCATATAATACCTTTTTGCTACGTAACTATAATAGTGGGAACCCATTTCGCGCTTTTGATCACCTGATTCCTTTTGCCACCTATGTCCAGAGAAGCGCTCCACAAACAGGCTACCCATTTGCAATTGCAGGTGGGGATGACACCACACTATTATTATTTTTAAGTGCTTTAATTGAGTCTTTTTATGGAAAAGATGGATACATGAAGTTTGTAGAAATTCTAAATGAAAATCAAGTGCAAACTGAAGAAGACTTTTTAGAACTTGTACAAAAGCCCTTGATAGAGAGTGAAAATAAAACTACTCAAAGTACTGTCGAAAATCTCTTCGAAATAGTACATACATGGAAGCAATGGCGATACATACACCCAGAATGGATGCACTTAACTGAAAAAGATATTTTAGACTTTATAGATTTAGAAAGACCTGCAATGATTTTTATGCCACTTTCGTTTCACCGCACGGTTCCTTTCAATAAGATACGCCACTACACTACGTCATGGTTTCCTGCAGGGCAAAGTTCTGTATCTCGCTCACTTGTTATTCCAACTGTACTTGGAATTCCTCTCACTAATAAAACAGTGGAAGATGAAAACGATACTGCAAAAGCAATAAACGCACAAAGCATTTTAGCAGAATTAACAACAACAAACATACAAGGAACTTTAAGCGATACAGCAGAATTAGCTCCGGCACACTCGACAGCGCAAGCCTTAGACAAGCAAGCATCCGACCTTAGACTATGGGCTGCAGCTTCTGACTCTCTATTGCCGTCAATTAAGGAAAGTGCATTTGTATCAATTGATGAAGCTAGCATGTTTTGTGAGTTTTTACGCAAGTGGCTAGATAGGTAAGTCAATTAATAATTGTATAATGAATAATTAACAGTGGCACCACTGGAATATTAAAAAACTTTCTCGTCTACTACAAAGATTGGTCATTATAGATCAACAGCCTTATTTCACTGATTTTTTTGTTACACTAACCATGTCATTTTGAGCGTCGAAGAATCTCCTTTAGAAGAGATTCCTCGACGTTGTACCTAGATGACACATATGGTTAATCGGGATGACTTTGATTACAAATACTAACGGCTACTATTAGTCTCCATTTAGTATTTGCAACAGCTTTCAACAATGTATACCCTAATATTCATTATTCATTATT
>CAYJKA010000110.1:0-5872 GCA_964370655.1 uncultured Treponemataceae bacterium
ACAATGGAGTTTCCAGAAGAATTTCGCATCCTTGCCATAACTACTTTACCATCGGCACAGGCATAGGTGGGCGTTCCTACACTTGCTCTATAGTCAAGGCCATAATGAAGACCAGTTGAAGAATGTCCATTTGAGTATTGATATTTTCTTCTGTCACCAAAATATGAAGTATGGTATACATTTTTAATTGGGTGAATAAAGGTACCTACAAAACGAACTGCGTCTGAGTTTACTGTTCCAAGTAGCTTATTTAGCTCTTCAATTTGCTTCATTCTCTCTTCAGAATCGTCAGTTTTAACTGCAGTGTTTGTAGAATCTAAATAGAGCGTTTCTTCAATAAAATCTTTATGAAGCATTTTTACAGGCAAATTAATTTCTTTTAAAGCTGTCTTACTTGAACTATAGGAAAAGGTAAGATAAAAGTTTCCACTTTCGTACCAAGAAGAAAGTGGAATTATAGCAGAGTACTCATTAGCAGAAACTTTGTATAACGCTACCTCAACAAGCTTTTTTGCTACACCAGATGCATACAAGGTTACAAAGGATTCAAAATCAGTATGTTTATTATCAATATTTGCCTTTATGATTATTGCGTCCCCTGGATACACTTCTTCAGTGTATGAAATATTAACGCCATCATTTGAATAAAGATAGCATGGAATCGCTAATATAAGTAATAAGAAAACTACCGCTTTTTTCATGTTCATCTTCCTTTTATGTGTATACTACGCTTCGCTTTTTACGCAGTCTTGTAATATAAGCTGCTGTGTAACAGAACCATTAAATACATTTTGATCCATAGAAAATACAATGTCAACAAAGTCTCCAACTGCAAAATCTCTGTTTAATCGCTCTGCCTCTGACCAAAAAAGAGCAGGCCACTTGTGTTTACCACAATCAAGAGTAAGTTTTAAGTGAAGCCTTTCTCCTTTACCCATAACATTTGCATCAACAATTTTCGCTTTTTTACAAAGTAATGCCAGTGCAGGATTCTCAGCTCCAAATGGTTCAAAACGCTCTATAATTTTCTTAGTATCAGGAGTCATAAAACTATGAGGCAGTTCTGCATCTATTACAATTTGCTCTTCATCTTTTGACTTTATAATAATATTGTCTATATACGCTTCAAATCTATACAGCACCTCATTGAGTCTATTTTTTGGAAAGCTAAATCCAGCTGCAAAATCGTGCCCACCATAATTTGTAAAAATATCTGAGCAAGTATGGAGTATACCTAAGACTTCAACGCCACAAGAGGAGCGTACTGAACCTACAGCTCCATCATCATCTTCCAAAGTTATAACTATAGCAGGAACATTGTGTATTTTACTTAATTTATTTGCAACTAAACCTGTGACACCTGAGTGGACTTTTTCGCTTGCAACTACTACAAGCTTTTGCTTATGTTTTTCTAAGCTTTGATACGCTTGTTGTTCGCAGGCAAGATATGCATCGTTTTCAAGATTCTTTCGCATTGCGTTTAATTCTATTATTTCAGATGCATATGAATCCCTTAAGCTAGCATCTTTTGACGTTAACAAATTTACACCGATATCTGCTTTCCCTAATCTGCCTGAAGCATTTAAAACTGGATTTACATTCCATGAAAGCGTTGTTGCAGTAATTGGTTTGCCAAGAATATCCAAACGTTGAAATAACTCTTGAAGACCTTGCCGTATTTTTCCTGAATTTAGTGAAGCAACGCCTTGTCTTACTAGCGTCCTGTTTTCCTTTTTTAGAGGCATAATATCGGCTAGGGTAGAAAGAGCTACTAATTGTAAGTCAAGCGCATCTTGTTCTGCGTCTTTTTTGTTTGCATTTTGCATACTAGCATATGTAACAAATAGATTATAAAATGCATCTAGTTCATCACTTGGGGCATCGCTATATTTAGCAATTTTTGACATAGTTTTTAATCTCAATAAACTGATGCTTGCTAGCGATGGCATAGTTTTTGCTATTTCATCTCTAATGTCTAGCATATTTATAAGATCGCCTCTACCAAAAATTTTTTCTAGCTGTTTGTTTTGCAAAGATTCATCCCAACATAGAATTTGCTGCCCTTGTAAAAACTGAGGAAGTCTCGTTTGTTGAATAGTAAGCATATCAGGTATTATTGTTTCGATAATTCTGTCAATTTCTACTAGGTTAACCATTTTAATACCTTCAATTACAAAGGCTTCATTAACAGGCCTAATATTCAATAAACAGATTTGTTGTTTGTATAGTTCAAACTCTGAAAACCGTAGAGCACTAACTAGTTTATATGCAACGGCACAACCACTTATATCTCTAAATGGGTAGCCAGAGTCTTCCATTTTTGGATCAATAATTATAGCTGGGTTTGGTAATTCAGAAGGAGGTGTATGGTGATCTACAATAATAACATCTATACCCAAGCTTGCTGCATAATCTATTTCTTCATTATTTGAAATACCACAGTCTACTGTTATAATAAGTGAACCGTAATTCTTAGAAAATTCTTCTATTGCAGCCTTTGAAAGCCCATAAGGGTCGTTACCACTTGGAACCTTCCACGTAACTTCTAATCCCATATTCTCTAAATGAGTGTAGAGTAGTGTTGTTGCAGTTATTCCGTCTACATCAGAATCACCAAAAATAAGAACTCTTTCTCCTTCGTCCTTGGCTTGCCTAATTCTATCAACGGCGTCTTCCATATTATTAAATAAAAAAGGGTTGTTTAAATAGCGTTTGTCTTCTTCCATAAAATACATTATGTCTTCACCCTTCGTAATTCCTCGGCGTAAGAAAATTGCTGCAGTTAGTGAGTCTATGTCATAGCGCTCGCACAATTCTTTAACAGCCTCTGGTGAGACATTTTTTTTAATCCACTTGCTCATAATATTCCTCTTCCAGCCTCTAAAGTTTTTAACTTTGAGTGCGCAGTTTGTTGTACTAAATAAAATAATAGCTCGTGCATCTCCTGAATACTTTGCATTGAAGGATTCAAAGATCGCACTTCCTTAGGGTTTAATTCCATAATAGCCTGAAGGTAAGCACCACTTTCAGCGCTTATATAAAAATTTCCTGTTTGACTTTGTTTATGGGTAGAATGAGAACAATCTTCACATAAAAAAGAATGATCACCTACAGAATACCATGATACCATATTTTCGCCACAATGCATACACCTTGAAACGTCACTTTGTACTCCAAGATGGGCTAAATATCGCCATAAAAAACGCAATGTACCTAGTCTTGATTGACTTTCATTTGACAAATCTAGACCGTCCAAAAATCCATTTATCATAATAAATAACTCACTTGTATCTTCAAAATGGTTAACATCTACTACATGAGTAGCAAAACCATGTGTTTTAATTACAAGTTCTGCTGCTAGACTTGCTGCATACGTTTTATACAAATTGTTTCTTATTTCGCTTCTATATTTTTTGGGGTCAAAGTCAGTTACCTTTATGGACTGTTTAACTGAATCAATGTATAGCCACATAGTGCCAGTATGATACGGTGAAACCATTGAACGAAGTTTACCTTTTCGCCCTCCATACACAACGGCTGTAAGAATACCCCTATCAGGCGTGAGAATAGTTGCCAGTCTATTATGTTCACCCATAGGCTTTGTGCTCAGTACTAACGCCTCTAGGGATGTGTTACGATTCATTTCACTATTATAGCATAAAATTAACTTTTTTATAAGACTTAAAGCACTTGGTGACAATTTTTATTTTTGCAAACAGTTCATTAATGTATGCTTCTACGACAGCCTTTTTTGTACTTGTGCGTTGTGCAAAAAAATTGTATAATTATTTTTTAAGGAGTATCTATGATGAAGATTATTATGGTTGTGTGTATTTTACTGCTCCCGATTTCTTTATTTGCTATAACATTTATGCAACCAGACGGTGGGGTTTTTACTGGAAACCTAGATGAAAATAATCTTTATACTGGATCTGGAAAAATTGAATGGAGTAATGATTCCTATTATGAAGGTTCATTTGAAAATGGATTATACAACGGAGAAGGCGTTTTAGTTACAAGCGACACAACATATGAAGGAACATTTGTTAATGGTGACTATAGTGGTCAGGGGACTCTTGAATTTTCAACAGGTGCTCTTTATAAAGGAACATTTAAGAATAACATGTTAAATGGTGATGGTACCTTTATTGATAGTCTCGGAACACAAGCTGTAGGTTATTTTGTTGACGGACTACTGCAAGGGCAGGGAACAATTCTCTATAACGATGGTGGCGTTTTTGTGGGGTTTTTTGTAGATAATGTAAAAGAAGGCAGAGGAATTCAAACCTACCCAAATGGAGATAAGTATGAAGGCAATTTCTCTAATGGTTATTTCCATGGAGAAGGCACTTTTTATACAGCAGATGGAAGAGTGAGTAAAGGCCTGTTTGTTGACGGATACTTTCCTGAAAATAATTCATTGCCACTAGTAGAAATTCTTCTTTTAATAAGTATTTGTATTAACATAGTTACATCCATTGTGTATAGTAGATTAAGAAAAGCTTCTAAGGTGAGTAGTAAATGAAGTTTTTTTTTACAGTTCTAATATCAATATATTGTATTGGATTTTTGCTATTATTGATGTATAGTTTTATTTTTACAGGTTCTACGAACCATTCCTCATTTCCAATTACTAGTTTTATTTTATATTACGGAGCAATAGGATTTTTAATAAGCTTTATATTTATTGCACTTACTAAAGATTATAAAAATGGCATAAAGTTGATAGTACTAAGCGTAGTAGTATTAGTTTTTGCAGTAATTGCAAACCTATACAATATTATGATAGAGTATGATTTATGGATTGAGCGTGAAATGCCTGATAAGTACACTTTTTTGTTTAACATGCATAAATCTGCCCTCTAAAGCCAAAGGCTTGTTTTATTATGCCTATGAGCTAGTGCAAAAAGCAAATGTACATTGTGCATTAATTTTTTTCGAATATGTAATTTTTATGGAGGTAACTTATGTCAGCTTCAAGTGATAACCCGCTATTAATTATTCCTTTTCTTATATTTATATTTGCAATGATTGCTAATAAGTTATATAACTACATATTATCAATATATCAAAATTTCCTTGGTAAGGATAAAAAAAACTACACTCTTTTACAACTTGGTCCTGATATAAACTTAGAACCAAACTCACTTCCTATGGGAGAATTAAAAAAACTTGCATTGGAAAACCCAGATGATAAAGATTTTCAATTTTTCTATAAACACCTATGCATTTTTAGATATTATATTCAAAGGCCTATTTTTATTCTTGCTGGAATAGTACTTGTTGTTGTATTAGCTCTTGAATTTTTTAATGTAATCTAGAAGAGTGTTTTAATTGCTAGTTTTAACTGTTTACGCTCTTGTTTAAGTATAAGTACTATGATAAAATCATCACATATTGTTGCATAAAAATCTTTACAAAATACTTAGAGGTTAAATATGAAAAAAAATGTATTTCGTGTATGTGCACTGTTACTTGTAACAGTATTTATTTTTGTTGGATGCGCTTCTGTTTCAGAAGATACAATGACATCAGAAGAATATTCAAATGACTATGTATCTGCTATGCAAGCTTCAGACTATGAAAAAGCTGCAGAAGTTTTAGCTGATTGGGAAAAGGCAGATAGTGAAAACCCCGAAATGCTTATTGGATATTTCAACTATTATCTTAACAGAAGTTTACAAACAATTCCAACTCTGGGACAAATGGAAGATGGAAGACAAGGATACTTCCCAAAACCAGTGTATGATAATAATGATGTGTTTATTGGTATATCGTACCTTGATAAAGCATTAGAAAAAAATCCGTCTAGACTTGATATTCATTTTGGAAAATGTGCATCTTTACTTAGAACAGAAAATTTTAAGGAAGC
>CAYJKA010000111.1:0-5844 GCA_964370655.1 uncultured Treponemataceae bacterium
AAATCCAAATGAGCAAGTAGCTACAAAGCCAGTAGAGTTTATGGTTTTAGAAAATACTAGTCTTTGTGGCACCAAAACTGAGCTGTGGCGCTGCATGGTAAAAAATGCAAAAAAACAAAAGGTTGGAAATGAATACCGCTTTATAGATGGTACAATTGGTACAATTGTAGAAAATGAAAATGATGTGGGTACCGAATTTCGAACGCTTTCGTTTGCACTTCCAAATGGCGAAACAAAACTTTCTGAAACGTGGTTTGAAAAAAACGGACACATTCCACTTCCACCATACATAAAGCGTGAAGATGATGATAGTGACGGTGAGCGCTACCAAAATGTGTATGCAGAAGCGACAGGTTCAGCTGCATGCCCAACGGCAGGACTCCACTTTACTAATGAACTACTAGAAAAAATAGGTGAAAAAGGTATAGATATTGCCTATGTAACACTCCATGTTGGGCTAGGAACATTTTTACCCGTTCGTGCAGAAAATATAGAAGATCATGCAATGCATAGTGAGTTTTATTCAATAAATGAAGAAAATGCTCAAAAAATAAATGATGCAAAAAAAGCTGGCAAAAAAATATTGGCTGTAGGCACTACATCTGTTAGAACCTTAGAGTCGGCTTGGAATAGTGAAACATCAATGGTGGAATCTGGTACGCGCTCTACAAACATATTTTTGTACCCCGGTTGTACTTTTAATGTTGTTAATCAGCTTTTTACAAATTTCCACACGCCAGAGTCTACACTATTAATGTTAGTAAGTGCATTTGCAGGAAAAGAACATATTTTTAATGCATATCAAAAAGCGGTAGACGAAAAATATAAATTTTTTTCCTACGGAGATGCAATGCTAATTCAATAAGCCTAATAATGTTTTAGCTCATCGAGTGATTGTTCTAAAAGGTTCAAGAATTGGTTTTTCAAAAAGCTATTATTTAAATTCATAGCTCTTTCACATTCTTCATCGTATAACTTTGATGCTTTTTCAATCAAAGTAGAACACTCTTTTTCATTTAGTGGAAGGCGAGCTCCAATAAGAGTGTTTTCAAGCTCGCGACTTCTAAAGCATACATCACCGGCAAATGCAATGCGCAAATCATCAAGGTTTGAACCCTTGCTTGAGTCAGCTAGAAAAGTATACGTCGCGCTTTTTTCATTTTGTTCATATGGATTACCAATTTTTACAAACATTGCTGTTTGCCAATATGTTATAGGCACTCTAATTTTTGTTATAAAAAAACCTTTAGGTATATAGGTAAACTTTGATAGCGCAATGTGTTTAATCTCAGAGGAGCTTCGCATTTCGATGGATGCATCTAAAGCCAGTAGTGGTGCTACAAGGCTCATTCTGTGTTCCAAATTACAAACATTTCCCCCTATTGTTGCAATGTTTCCTATGTTGTGAGAAGCTATAGAGGCCGCAGCTTCAAGCAAAAATGGAGGAAGCCTATTTTTACCCGCTTCAAGTACTTGATTAATAGTTACTGCAGAGCCAAAATCTATATATCTTTCTGTCTTTGTAATTTCTTTAAGTTCATCAATATTGTTGATAAAAATGCACGACTTGGGTAGCTTTATTTTACTACCCAATGAATGTTTTTTACATAAGGTAGTTCCTGCAAATACTTCTATGTTTGAAACATTTTTTAAATGATATAGTACTTCTTGTATAGTATTTGCTGTGTACACATTTATGTTATTTTCGACCATATTCTTCTCTTCCATGTCGTTCAAGGCGAATATCATATGCATTATAAATAGCACTTATTAAACTTGCAGTGTTTGTACAAGGGCATGTATATGTTCTCATTCTTCGTTCTATATCGGTTCTATTTGGTGTTTCTGTGTTATTAATTAATTCATGAATCGCAAAAATTTTGCCTGTGTTGCAAAAACCACAAAGTGATACTTCTGCAGATTCTAAGCCCTGTATAATATCTTCATAATCATTTGTAAGGGCAAAATGTTCTAAGCTTATTATATGTTGTGTAGATAAAAATCCCATTGGCACTAAGCAAGATGGGATAGGCTTATTATCGAGTAATACTGTGCAGGCGCCACACATTCCCTTTGTACAACCACATTTAACAGAAGTTATGTTTTCTCTGCGCAATACAGTTAGTAGTGTTTCATCTTTTTTAGCCTCTATTGAAACCGTGGAATTATTGATTCGTAGTTGTGTTATCATTATCATCCTCCATATCTTCTTCAATAGAATCGACAGTAATTATATCTGTATTTTCACTAATATTTTTTATTATGCTAAAAATAGAATCTTGAGCAATGGGATATGTATGCATTGCATGCTGTAATGCTTGTGAAAGAGCGTTACTAATTGCAGCAGGCAAGGCACTGTAAACAAGCTCTCTTATTTGTTTGGGTTCATCATTGCTATCCAAAAATGTAACAGATATATCTGGTTCAGAATATGCTTGGTCTTTCATTGCATGAGAAAGAATTTTTTTTACACAACTATGGATAGCGTAACGAGCTCTTTTTTTGTTCATAACATTTCCACTATCAATTGTAATCCAAATATTTCTTACCTCATATGCATAGGTAGGAAGGATAAGCTCCACTTCTGCAACAAGCGCTATCCATGATGTTGCATAAAATGGTTTACCCTTAAACGTATCTTGATTCCATATTTTTTTATTTGAACCACTTAACTTTCTTTTTACGGTAATTGGCAGTGGTTGGTGAAAACGCTGTTTTTGTACTGCTAAGCAAGCTTTTTTTAGTAACTGTGATGTAATGTAAATATTGTTTAGCATAGTGTCTGGAACATTAGCTTCTTCATTTTGGTATGAAATGTTGTCAATAACAATATCATCTAAACTAACAGATAAAATAGAACTGGCAATATCTTTCCAAATTGATGCTATTGTATCAGATGTGTTTAACACCTTTATAATCACTTTTCCATTTTTTTCTATTGAGACTTCAATATTTTGTAAATTTGCATCGGTTATTGATCCTAAAAACCCATTGGCTTCATATGCTGTTGCAAGCCCTATACCACGAACAGGGAAAAAATTCATTTTTGATAGTTCTGTATAAGGATTAAGCTTGTATGCTTCATATTTTCTGTAGAAATCACTTCTCTGTACAGTATGTAAAAGGGCTTTTTCATATCCATCGCAATCATGTTGAAAGGGGTGATGTTTGTTTTTAGTAAGAATGTTTTTCATTCTAATTTCATCAGGACTGATATTTATTTTGTTTGCAATCTCTCTCATATGTGTTTCAATTGCATAGAAGCAATGATAATCAAGCCATTTCACAATTGAAGATGCAGGTGGTTTATCACTTTTAATTGCAATAACTTCAATATTTAATTTTGATGCGCTATATGCTCCCATCGCTGCAATGGCAAGTCTGTCAATGATAACACTTGCTATTGGATTATATGCTCCAACATCTACTTGTATAGAAATATCGCAGCTTACAATGGTTCCTTCATTATTTACCTTTGATGAATGATGTATATCTATTATATTTCTTGGATCATCATATAATTTTTGTTCTTCTTGAGATAAAAAAAGTAGTACGCTCTTCTTTGTTAATATTGACGCAATAGCACATTGCACTGCCAAAGTTGTGTTTTTCCATGTAGCATTTTTATCTGTAATGGGTAACTTTGTTTTGTGTATGATGATATTTTCACTTGCATAGCCTGTAATTTCATGTAAATTCTGGCGCAAGTTACTAGGCCACAGAGTAGGTGTATAAACAGTAAGCTTTTTCCCATTTGCATAGCATAATGCACCATTTGTCTCATTTATTTCTTCAATATCTATTTGTAAAGAAGAATGGCTATCTATATGATGTTCTAAATTATTTTTTAGGGCTTTTTTTGTTCCATATTCAATACTTCTTTTAGCAATTACTTTTTTTAGTATATCTTTTTCGCCTTCTTCAAAGGTTTCGGTATATATAATTTGAATGGTATCAAGTAATTCGTGTAATGTAGTTAAATTAGGGCCCGTAAGTATACCTATTGGCTCTCCTTTATAGGATATTTTATTTCGTGCAAAAACAGGAAAAGTTGTGTCTATCACATTTATAGGAACATCATTTATTAAATCATCTGAGGTAAACAACATATAGTCTTCAGGAATGTTTTGAATTGAAATTGTTCGAATGGTTCCTGATGATATTGGACTACGAACAAGCACTGCATATAAAGTTGCTTCATCATGTAAATCACTAAAGTATGATGAGCTTGAGGTGTATGTATTATAATTGGTCTTTTTTTGTTTTGCCATCATACTTCCAAAAATGAATATATTTCTTATATCATATCACAAGCGTTAACTTTCATCAACTTTTTTTTGCTAACATTGAGAAAAAATATTCCGATAATGAAATGAGGTTAACAGTGAAAACAGTTCTAATAAAAATTATAGTCTTCATTATGCTTAGTGTAAATATATATTCTTTTGCACCTTCTGTGGTTGTTCAGATGTTACAACATGATGTAGAGCGGGATGTAGAGCGTGAAAGTACCTTTCTTTTAGAAAATGGTGTATTGGATGTGATGTTTGATGCTGGATATATTGTTTCTAGCTTACCAATAACTATAAACAAAGATGTCGACTCAACACTAAAAGAGACAATTTCAGTGGCTAAAGCGGGATACATGAGCTATGTGGTTTACGTAAATGTATATTATAGAGACTATGGCTTCACTGGGGATGAAACAATAAGTATAGAGGATATTGAATCGGTTGATTGGGAAATTGTAAGTACAAAGGATTACAGCGTACTAAGTTCAGGGCAAATGGAGAATATTCAAAAAATGGCAGGCGAAAATGATCTAATAGCAATGAAGAGATTTTCTAATGACCTTGGTATAGAAATAAAAAGAGAATTTGATAAGAAATTATGAGGGGATACACAATGAAACAAAACGTACTAAAATGTATTGGTCTTATGTTTTTAACAACTATGCTAGTTGCTACATCAAGACCATCAATTGAGGGTAGGGCATCTGTTGCAGACATAGGGGAACTTCCTCCTGGAATGTATATAAAAGCAAATACCTTTCTACCAGGTGACTCAGTAATAATTACAAATCCATCTACGAAAGTAAGTGTAGAGGTTTTTGTATTTGAAACAATAGATGAGGGGCTTGCAGCTGTTGTTTCGCAAGAAGTAGCTGATAAATTATTTATTACAAATAATACAGACACCTTAGTACAAATTCGCAAAGTAATTGCACCAACCGACATTGCAACAGCAAATTTGTATATTCCAGAAGAAGTAATAGAAGTTGAAGAAAAACAACAAGAAATCTTTACAGATGATTCTGAAGTTTATGTAGAAGAAGTTGAAGTAATCGAAACTGTTGAACCTATTGAGATTGTAGAGGCTATTGATACTGTTGAACCTACTGAAATCGTAGAAGCTAGTGATACTGTTGAAGTTATCGACCAAAGTGAAGTTGCTACAGAAGCTGTTGCAATAGTATCAGAACCTATAGAAGATGAAGAAGTAGAAGAAGTTGCAGTAATTGAAGATACACAAAGTATAGTTGCAATAACTGAAAGCGATGTAGAAAGTGTTCCAGCTGAAGAAACTATGGACGATACACCTGTTTTTACCCCGTTTGCAGATATGAGCTCTTTGTTTGATACCTCAGTAGTTGAAGAGCCAATAGCAACTGAAGAAAGCATTGTTGTAATGGATAATACAGATATTATCGTTGTGGAAGAAACTGTAGCTATTCCTACAGAAGAAACAACAGACGCTATTTCTTTTTTAGTTGAGGATTTAGAAAGTGGTGAAGTAGTTGAAGTAGTTGAAGTAGTTGAAGTAGTTGAAGCAACAGAGATTGTT
>CAYJKA010000112.1:0-5829 GCA_964370655.1 uncultured Treponemataceae bacterium
CATTGTACATTACACATTATTAAATTTCAGTCCACTGATTTTTTTGTGCCTTGAACTCTTTTATATAATTCTGTACAATGAAGCAGGAGTGAAATATGAATAAAATAATACGAATCCTTTTTTTACTATTTATAACAATTATACTTGGAGTTTCATGTACAACAACTAAAGAAGTTCCTGTTAGTGCATTTAATGACTTTTCTATTGTAGAAACTGATGAAAGAATGTTTTGGGAAATACATGGTATGGCTGAAGATGGTACACCTTCTACAGTTTATATATTAGGTACTATCCATATTGGAGATGATCAACTTTATCCTTTGTCAGATTACGTTGTTTCTGCACTTGATTACTCCGATAGAATAGTGGCAGAAGTATCAGCTGAAGATGTGGAGCTTGCAGAAGCTGAGGTTACTAAAAAATTGCTTGAAGGAATAAATCTGTCGCGTAACATATATGAATCGTTTACTGATGCAGAAGTAGAATATCTTTACTCATTGTATGATGCAGAGAGTATTGAGAGTTTAAAAGTATTTGAACCGTGGATTTTAATGTCTCTTTTTCAAGAATACGCTATTGCAAACACAAATCTTTCACAGGATCAAGGCTTAGACATAAATCTTTTTGCTTATGCACGTGAAGAGGGAAGAACAGTTGAAGGCCTAGAAAGTCTTGAAACACAACTAGACCTTGTTACATTTTCAGATTTTACCTATGAAGAGCAAATTTTAATAATGAAAGAAATAATAGCAGACAGCATTGAACTCGACCCAAGTATTGAGCTTCAAAAATTATATAATTTTTATTTAGCAAATGATAAGGAAGGTCTCTCAGAGATTGCAAATATGCCTCCTGATGTTGGTGAACTAGAGGCAAGATATTATAAAATACTTTTAGATGATAGAAATAAAAATTGGGCTGAGTCGATAGTAACATATTTAAATGAAGGTGGAAGTACTTTTATTTATGCAGGCGTTGGTCATTTTACAGGTGAAAATAACGTATTTGATTTTTTGAAGGTATATCAATAAAAAAACTGTTTAAATCTACCTTGCGAAAATGTTGAGAATTTACTACTCAAATAGTTATATACATTTAAAATAGGTATACTTTGCTTGTGAAAATAATTAAAAATGTATATAATCATTTTAATGAAAAAATGCATATATACATTTTGCTTTACGCTATTCTTATTAAACGTGCTAAGTGCACAAACACAAGCAGATTTAGAAACTGCTATAAATGCAACAGATAGTAGAACTCTTACCCTTGGAAATGATATAAGTTTTGATTTTAGCCGTTTTGGAGCTGACTTTGATGATGGTGGAGAACTCACTCTTAAAGGTAATGTTAGTGACGCAAGGACTAATCCGTCTAATGCATACACCTTAACAAGTTCAAGCGGCGCTTTTTTAGAAGTTTTTGATACCTCTACATTAAACCTCACTGATATTAAGATTGGTGGAAATACTTCAACTGGTACTAACTTTATTACAAACAATGGCATATTAAATATAACAAACTCAATTTTTTTAGATAATTTAAATGGTCAGGGAACAAGTGTAATTTCTAACACTGGAAATCTTTTTATAGACTCTTCACTTTTTGAAAACAATACTGTTGCATTAACGGATAACAATGAGCACCAATTAGGTCGAGGTGGTGCTATAAGAAACTCAGGGAATGCACTCATAACTAATTCAACTTTTCGAGCAAACTCATCTCAGCATGGAAGTGCTATATATAATTTAGAATCTGGCGTAATGGAAATTAAAAATAGTATATTCGAAAATAATAAGAGTAGTTACACTGTTTATGACCCTGATACTAATACATATAAACCTGCAGGTTATGCATATGGTAGTATTTATAACCAAGGGACACTCATTGTTAGAGATTCTAACTTTTTAAACAACACTATGGGGTCAGGTGGTGCAATATATAATGAGGGTATTACAACCATTTATGATTCTACCTTTACCAGTAATACAGCAAATGGTCTTGGTGGTGCTCTAACAAATGCAAGTGGCGCAACAATGACAGTGCACAATTCTACCTTTGATGGCAATAGTGCCCTTGGTGCATCTGCTGCGATAAACAGTGCTTATGGTGGAAATCTTAACATAGTTGGCTCTACAATTCAAAATCACACTACAATTTCACCTGTTGGTAGTCAAAATTATGATAGGGATAATGGTGGAGCCATCTATTTTTATGGCCAACAGTATCATTGGGATAATGGTGTGTATGTAGAAACAATTCCATCTGGGCACTTATATATTAAAGATTCAGAATTCTTAAATAATACGGTGAGTCGAGGCGGTGGTGCCATTTATAATGCAGGCTATGCAACTATCATAAATACCACTTTTAGCGATAATGTTGCATCTCTAGATCAGGATGCTGCAGGGAGTAATGATGCTGCAACAGCAGGTGCTTTTTACGACTATAACCAAACAGATAAACCAACAATTATACGAGACTCGAAGTTTTTGAGCAACACCGCATATTCAGCAGGCGCCATTTATCATCCAACGGGGCATCTTATAATTGATAATACACTTTTTGATAACAACAGTGCCATTTCGGTTGGTTCTGCGGGTGCTTTACAAAACGGGGGTGCAAATTCCTATCTTGATATTACTAACTCTACTTTTTCGAATAACTATGCAGGTCACGGTGGAGGAATATTTCATCAATCAAAAAATGCTATGAATATTAACGGCTCTACTTTTACAGGAAATGAAGCAAGAAGTTACGGTGGGGCAATGTATCTAAGCACTCATGAAATAATTAAGGGTGTTGCAAGTACTGCAGTAAAAAATAACACGTTTATTACAAATTCAACCTTTTCTGAAAATACCGCAAGAAGTGGAGGCTCAATCTACCTTTTAAGCAACTTAGAAATAAAAAATTCTATGTTTAATAATAACATGGTAGAAAGTGCAGGTGGAGCAATTTTTGTAGGAAGTGATAATTATCATAGTGGAATAGCAACAATATACAACACTTCGTTTATTAAAAACTCTGCAGGAAACGGAGGGGCTATATCTAATAATGGTATCCTAACTATCAAAGATAGCATTTTTGAAAAAAATGAGGCTGGCACTGGTGCTGCAATTTTAAGTTATGGCAATACAAACATTTATAATAGCATTTTTAAAAATAATATTTCTACGTATTCAACAGAATACACCTATGCAACTGGAACTGGGGTAATTGATGGTAACGGGACTATAAATGTTTTTAATTCTTCCTTTCTCAATAATTATCATTTTTCAAGTAATGCTAACGATTATAGCGCTGCCATTACTGGTAGGGGTACGGTAAACATCTTAGCAGATAACGGTGTAAGCTTGTTTTCAGGGAATGTATCAAACGGTAGTTCTTCTTCTATATTAGTTCGAGCTAATAATGAAATAAATTTGTTTGCCGGTAATAACGGAACAATAATAATTAATGATGCTATAGGAATTATGTATGGAGGTAATTTACATATAAATAGAGATAACACACAAGGTTTTGCAACCAATGGTGTTATCGAAATTAATGATGAAATTAAACGTCTGGGCGTAGTAAATGATAATAATTATTCTGTTAATCTTTATAACGGAACGTTATTGTTTGGCTCTGCGACCGTAAATTATGATACAGATGGCAATGGTATTGGTAATGACAATGACAATGTAACAAGCTATGGGAGCATTACAGATGAAGTTTCATTTAACGTGTACGGCGGCAAAGTTAGCACTGCTAACAGCGAAATTAGAAATACAAACCTTGGAAATCTTAATCTTTTTTCAGATGTACTCTATGATTTTGACGTTGATTTGAATAATGCTATTTCAGATATAGCCACAGCTACCACTTTTAATTCAAATGGTAATGGTTTTTTAATAGATACAATTCATCTTTTTGGAGATACTGATAAAAGGTATACGGAAGTACAAGTAAGTGATGGAAGTATAGAGCTTAGCTTAAGTGAAAAGACTGTTGCAGCGTATACGCCAATGTATCGTTATGAAATTGAAGATTCAAAGTTGTCAAGTGGTGGAATATTAGGTTTTACAAGAGACACAGAAACTTTTAGAGGATATAATCCTTCTTTATATGTTCAAAATATTTCTTTATTGGCAGGAAATGCAACAACATATTTTTCTATCTTTTCGAAAAATTTACGTATGGTAGAAAATGAATATAAAGAAATGCAATTTTCTTTAAAGCCGTATTTCTCTATTGAAAAAATGAATATTACTGAAGGCTTTGACATAAATAATATGCTGTATGGAACTATTTTTTCATTGAATGTGCATCCAAGTATTTCTGTATCAATCGCATATAATGGTTCCAATCAATACTATGAAAAAACTGCAATTTTTCAAAACGGCGGAAGCATTTCGCTTGAACATTTATTAAATATTGATAATTTATTTGTAAACTCTATGGTCAATGTCATGGGTAATTATTCAAATGCAACGACTATGTATGGTAAAGAGGGCTTTTCATCTTTTTCTGCAGGTATTGCAAGCAACATAGGCTATACGTTCACTTTATTTGATAATTTACTTTCCTTACAGCCAGCACTGATGACTTCTTATTCTTTTTCAAAAACACTTGATTATATAAGCTCATCTGGTATATCTCTACAAACTACGCCTTTTCACTCAATAGCGCTATACCCATCAATGTATGTTCTAAAAGAAGTAAATTCTAGTTTGAAAGTACATGCTCATATAATGGGCGCGTTTCCTTTTCAGTTTGGGGGTAAAACTAGAGCTAATGGATTTATTCTTCCTTCGGGTAGTTTAAATACCTATCTTGAATATGGTATCGGTCTTACAAAGCAGATAGATTCTTCCATATTTGTTAATTTATCATTATCAGGGTATGCCTTATCAAGATTTGGTGCAGATATGCATCTTAGCATTATGTATTCATTGTAAATCACGCTAGTTGTAATTTTTCTAAAAATCCACTATACTTATACCACAATGTTTAATAGTTTAACAGGAATTATAACAGCAAAATTACCTCAAACTGTGTATTTACAAGTGGGTGGAATCGAGTGGGATCTCATGGTTCCTGATTCTGCCCTTGATGCCTTGGCACCCCTTGGTGAAGAAGTAAAAATATATACATGGCTTTATCATAAAGAAGATTCTATGAGAATGTTCGGTTTTTCTAGTCTTACAGAAAGATCCGTGTTTATTGATTTAATGAAAGTTGACGGGGTTGGACCAAAAGCCGCAATAAAAATTTTATCATCAATAACAGCAAACGAACTTGTAGAAACTTTGAATACAGATGACATGGCACGCTTAGAATCAATATCTGGTATTGGTAAAAAAACTGCCCAAAAAATGATGCTAGCATTAAAAGGTAAACTTCACTTAGACGATGGAACAAGTTCATCTACTTCTTCAAGTAGAACAACACAAGCTTCCCCTTGGGAAGATGTTGTTATGGCTCTTGTAAATATGGGCTACGAAAAAAAACAATGCGAACAAGCTATTACAAAGTTACTAGACGAATTAAAAACTGATGAAGAGTTTAATGCAAAAAATAGAGCAGGGCAAGAAGAACTACTTTTTCGCCGCGCAATCGTAGAGTTAATATAATTAATAATTAATAATGCATAATTAACAATTAGGAATAAAAACGTGAAAACACAATACCTTGGAAAACAAAAAAAACTTCTAAATCCTACACACCGAAATCCTATTAATCTGTGCAATCTGTGGATAAAAAATAAAAGAAACATACTAGGAATACTCCATGGATAACATAGTGCGTCCCGATAGCGTGTTACACGAAGACGAAAATGATTTT
>CAYJKA010000113.1:0-5718 GCA_964370655.1 uncultured Treponemataceae bacterium
TCATAAAGGCTTGTTATCAAATTTTCTGCATATGGAAGTGTTTTTATCCAATCACAGAATACATGCCATTCGTTTAATTTATGGTTTTTTCGAGCATTATATATATTTATTAATGTTTCATAATTTAAAGTACAAGTGCGAAGCTGATTATAACTTGAAGGAAGGAGTTGAATCATATCGTGCCAGTGTTCTTTATCTTTTGTTTCAACAAATAATAAGCGTTTTCTTTCTAAAAAATCTATAAGGCTTTGCATTTGAGCCTTTGCTTCATCTGTCATTTTATCAACGCTAAAATCTTCCATTGAAAAAGGCTTTGAATGTATTTTATGCATTGTACTTGTAGAATTTGCAACAGTAGAAACCTTATATGTATCATATTCTTTCCACCAGTACATTGGTGCATTAATGTCAACAGATACAAAAATTTGTCTAATAAACTTACGATGGTCACTTCCTGATTTACAAAGGCGACTAGCTAAATCTAAATCCTTTTCACCTAGAATATATTTTCCATTTTCATCATAATAACTGTCGGACCTATCCCAGCTATTCATAGGATTTCTAGCACCCCTAATAGCGTTTTCTATGTTCATAACTGAATCGTTTGAAATTGTTAACATTTTCTTCTCCGTTATTTTTATTCATATGATTATACACGAAAAAGTAAAGATGGTCTAGGAGAGAAATGCTATCGAACTGGTTTTTGTTTTCGTTCTTTATTACGAGCTTTTTTAAAGGTATACATTTTGTCATCAGTTAGTTCAACTAATTCATCGGCAGTAAAAATATTTGATGCATCAATTTCTGTAAGACCATAGCTAATGGATGTTTCGTATTCTTTTTTATTTTTTTTACTAAGATTTAATATATTCGTATAGCAAAGGGCAACCTTATCTTTTATTAGACAGGATTCGTTACCAACAATTATAAACTCATCGCCACCAATTCTTGCAATAATATCTTTTGAAAAAATATTTTGTATTTCCCTTGCAGCAGCTTGTATGTACCAATCTCCTTCTTCATGGCCATAGGTATCATTAACAAGCTTTAATCCATCCAAGTCTAGATAAACAAGATAGCAATATTTGCGTGCCTCTACAAAAGATTTTAATTTTTGCAATGCTATACTTCTAACGAAAAAACCTGTAAAAAAGTCTGTATCGGCTTCCGCCTCTAGTTTTTCAATAGTTGAATTATCTGTTTTTATTCTTGCGGTAGTTACTTCATAGGTATCAGAAGCTTGCTTTAATTTTGAGTAAATAAATACAATAACCATAATGATTACAAAGCTTATTAAAGCTACTAAACTTATCATTATTTGAAAGCTGCTATTTAAGAGAGGATCCTCTGTTTCAATATAAAGGGTTGGAAGGGCAAGTAGCTGGCTTATACAAGATATTCCTAATAATACTGCAGCTAATTTTAAACTTGGCAAATCAGAAAACAAAAATTTAATTACTTTTGATATAAGTATTCTACTGCTTACAAGAATATAAGGAGCTAAAATGAGAAAGGCAAATGCCGTAATCTTAATTCGGTTATCGATATCAGTAAGCATTTCAGTAACTTGTTGCCCAGAGTTGTAAGCAAATATTCCTATTAGTAAAACTCTTACCCCAAAGTAATTTATGGTAAAGCAGAGCAATGCAGATATAGTTTGCACCACCGTTTGTTTATAGATAAATGCTATCTGAGCTCCTATAACAATAAAATATATAATCATCATTAGCCATTCTAGCTTAAACTCAGTTATATAAATAGGAACATAGACTAAAAATAAATTTAGAATTATAAGAATAAGCAATGTAATTTTACCGACCATGGGAACGCCAAAAATGCAAGCAAAATAATAAAAAACAAAAATAATATACAAACAGTACAAAAACAAAGTTGCAACTAACATATTAAAAACCTCCTTTTTCATAAAAGGCTTTTTTATCGTGTTTCATAAGCTCATCTACTTTTTCTAATACGTCTGTTCTTGAAAGGCTTTCTTTTGTTTCAAAGCACTTATAACCTAAATTAGCATGTACTGTAAACGCTTCTTTTTCATCAATTTGACGAATAGATTTTTTGATTCTCTTAATAATTTCTTCCATCTCGTTATTTGTAACAGAGGTAAGAATAATAACAAACTCATCTCCACCTACACGTGCAGGAAAGTCCTCTTCTCGTATTGATTTTTGCAAAGCATTTGCAACATTTAAAATATATCGGTCTCCAACCTTATGACCATAGGTATCATTAACATGTTTTAAGGCTACAAGATCTGCATACACAACAGCAAAGCTACTATCCTTTGTTTCACAAAGTTCGTCTATTTTTTGATGTATAAAACGTTTGTTATACAACTTTGTTAAATCATCGCTGTAGAGCTTATATTCGGCTGCAATTTTCTTTTTAATAATTTTTCCATGCAATGTTTTTGCTTCATCTGCCTTTCGCTTGTATGGATGAAGAACCGTTATATTTACATTAAAATAAAACAACACAAAAAACATTGCCATTACAAAAAATATAGTTGCAAGAGCCGAAATTGAAAAAAGAGGCTGATAATGGGCTTTCATAAGAAACCAAGATTCTGCACAAAGGGCTGCAAATAAAAAAGTTGATTGCGATGACATTATTTCTGAGTATACTTTTGCAGTTGATATATCTACAAATTTTGCAATTGGAATATATTTCTCATAAATTTTAATTAGCACAATTAGAATAGTACAACTTACAAGAACTGTTTGAAATAACAAATGAACATCTACATAGATATCGCCTAAAGACCTTTGTAAAATTAGACTATACACAAGTAACACGGTAAGATGAACCGCAACCATACTTAACAAATAAGATGTAACAAAAAACCAAACTTGCCTGAAAGTTGTTTTAGTACAAAGCCGTAGTTCAACAAAATAACCAAAGTAGCCAATTGTATATAATACCGCCCACGGCACCCCTTTAAAATACAAAATAATAAAAGTACACGTGTTAAAGAGCGTGAAAAATAATAATAGAGGAATATTCTTTTTAGAGTATTTGAGGATTTTTAGAGCAAACTGTAAAATAAAAAAGCAATATGTCGCGTATGACAAAAAGCCTAATGCTATCCAAAAATTAGTCAATTACTACTCCTATATATTTATAACACTACCTACTATATTATATAAAAAACCTTTTATATTGTAAATCACTTAACAATATAAAAGGTTACAGTCTTTCGAAATGCTTTCGTTTTTCTTTCGTTTTCGTAAATAAATGCTTGACAAATCTTCATTTGCGTAATATAATTATTATGAAACGAAAGGGAATCGTTTTAAAGGTTTACAAAATGTCAGACATACTTAATGAACGAGAAGAAAACATTTTATCCCTCCTTTCAACACAAGGCTCAGTTAATGTTTCAAATTTGAGTCGTAGCCTTGATGTGTCTGAAGTTACTATTCGTTCAGATTTATCAAGACTTGAACAAGAAGGATTACTTGTTAGAACCCATGGCGGAGCAGTACCAGCCATACATCCACACATTTTCCAAAGAAACACCATAAATATTGATGAAAAAAATGCCATAGCAAAAAAAGCAAGCACCCTTATAAAAGATGGAGATACCATCATGATAGAAGCAGGCACTACAACAGGACTTATTCCACGCTTTTTAACTGGCAA
The DNA here is from genome assembly GCA_964370655.1 of uncultured Treponemataceae bacterium. Taxonomy (GTDB): domain Bacteria; phylum Spirochaetota; class Spirochaetia; order Treponematales; family Treponemataceae; genus CAYJFX01. Next base: position 3,658 of record CAYJKA010000113.1, read on the forward strand.
AAAAGACATTCACATTATTACAAATTCAAACCAAGTTTTTGCTTCAGCTCGAACAAATCCAGACTTAAAAATTACGCTTACTGGTGGTGAGTACAAAAACAACACCGATTCTTTTGTAGGGCCTATTGCACAAGAAACGCTTCAAAAATTTAATGTAGCGTATGCATTTGTTGGCACCGATGGCTTTAGTGGGCAGGCAGGAATAACAACTCACCTTGTAGAAGGCGGGGAAATAATCAAAATAATGCGCCAAAAGGCAAAAAACCTTATACTGCTTGCAGACTCGTCAAAATTTGACAGAATGGGTGTTGTAACGATTTTACCTTTAAACGAAGTAAATGCAATTTATACAGATAATAAAATTTGCTCAAATGCAATTGAAGAATTAAAAGAAATTGGCTTAAAAGCCGTTATATGCGATTAGAAAAAAAGAAAGGAGAAAATATGGCGAATGTATTAATTATGCCAAGACAAGGTAACACTGTTGAAAGCTGTGTTATTGTCGATTGGAAAGTAAAAGAAGGGGACAGCGTTACCGTTGATACGCTTGTTGTAGAAATTGAAACAGACAAAGCTACATTTGAAGTTCCTGCAGGATTTGATGGAACAGTATTAAAAATTCTTTGTGAATCTGGAGATGATATTCCTGTTTTACAACCAATTATGGTTGTTGGAAACCCTGGAGAAGATTGGCAAAGTTTAGTGGGAGACGCTACTCCTGCAGCTGAAACTCCAGCCGAACAAAGTGCGCCAGTTGCTGCAGAAAAACAAGAAGCAACTCCTATCCAAGTACAGACTATTGAAAGAAGCGCTGATGATATTATTAGTATTTCTCCAAGAGCAAAAGCATTAGCATTTGATGAAGCTGTAGATTATAGAGTAATTGCTGGAACAGGACCTGAAGGCAGAATTATTGAAAATGATATAATGGCAGCAATTGCAAACAGAGCTCCTTTAACTGCAGCTGCAAAAGATGCTCTAAGAGAACAAATTGCAAAAGGTCTTTCAACTGGTGTTGTACAAGGCGAAGGAAGCGGTATTGGTGGAAGAATTACATCTTCAGATTCTGGAATGTTTGCATCATCTTCAAGCCCAGCTGCTACAAGTGCAAGCGCAAACGTAACACAAGATGAATATGAAGATACTCCAATTAAGGGAATTAGAAAAGTTATTGCAGAAAGAATGATGTCTTCTCTTGCTACAACTGCTCAATTTACACTAAACGCTAGTACCCCTGCTGTTAGAATGCAAGAACTTAGAAAGCGCTTAAAAAATTGTTCTGAAGAATTAGGACTTTCTAAAGTTACCGTTAATGACCTTGTATTATTCTTAGTTTCAAGAATGCTTCCATTACACCCTGGATTAAACGCACAAAAACTTGATACAACATTAAGAACATTTAAGCACGTTCATTTAGGTGTTGCCGTAGATACACCAAGAGGACTTATGGTTCCTGTAATTCGATTTGCAGATACTTTAAGCTTAGAAGAAATATCAAAACAAGCTAAAGAACTTGCAACAGCTTGTATTGAAGGAACAATTAGTCCTGATTTATTACAAGGCTCAACCTTTACGGTAACAAACTTAGGTAACACTGGTATTGAAAGTTTTACACCAGTTATTAACGCTCCAGAAGTTGCAATACTTGGTGTTTGTGGAATTAGTCCAAAACCAGTTGATAATGGGCAAGGTGGATACGATATTTTACCACACTTATCATTTAGTTTAACATCTGACCACACAGTAGTAGACGGATCTCCTGCTGCAAGATTCTTAAAAGCATTCTGTGATGCATTTAAAGATGTAGATTTGTGGCTAGGGAAGTAATTAATAATTAATAATGTATAATTAATATTATTTATAAAAAAGTGAAGAAGAGTTTCGTGGGTGAAATAAACTTTCACTTTTGTAATAGTATTAGTAACCCATTATTTCCTATTAATTATTAATTGTAAATTATTAATTAGGAGAAAAATATGTTTGATGTTATAGTTATAGGGGCCGGACCTGCCGGTTATTTAGGAGCTGAAAGGTTAGCTCATAGAGGAAAAAAAGTACTAC
>CAYJKA010000114.1:0-5605 GCA_964370655.1 uncultured Treponemataceae bacterium
CTTCTTTTATACACACCCACGTGCCAACAAAGCCTGAATCCTTATAATTTACACCAGGCTTTTCACTAACTGGGTCATCACAACTTACAAATACACATATCACACACAGTGCAATAAGTACTCCTAACATTTTTCTTTTCATCTTTTTCTCCTTCTCAAAACACTACTGTTTTGTATAATCACTACCGTCTTCTAAAGTAAAACTTAAACCGTCCTCTGCTAAAGTTCCTCTTTCTTGTATACTATCCCCGCCTGATGAATCATCATATTCTAAACTCACTGAACCATTTGAAAGTGGAGTCCAATTAACGTTTACAATTTCTCCAGTTTCTGGTGAACCACTTTCAACTATGCTTCCAGGGAATACGTCTTTTCTTCGCTTTCCTACGCCATCATCATCCAAGATTAAAATCGTTATAAACAAACTGTCAGCACCGTTAAAGGATCCTACATTTTCAAACTCCCACGTGCCAACAAAGCCCGAATCCTTATAATTTACACCTGGCTTCTCACTACTAGGGTCATCACAACCCACAAAAGCACTTACCATGCACAGTGCAATAAGTACTCCTAAAATCTTTTTTTCCATCGTTTTTCCTCCAACCATTTAAACATAAAAAAACGCAAAAAAAGTGCCCTAACGGGCATTTTTTTTGCGTCATAAATTTACAAATTCAATACTATTTTTTTTACATACGAGTAACGAACTGAACTGTGTCACGTTTGAGTTTCTATAATTTGTCTGTTCTTCTGTTACCACCATTTGTAATATTATATACAATTTTTACACATTTTTCAAGTGTCACTGGTATGTGTTATCAGTATTCCGTATTGCAATGCGCAAGGGCGAAGACGGATATCCTTTTTTCGAAGAAAAAAGATTGGAGTCGTAGACCGACTCCGTAGCACTTGCTGAGTGCTACGGAGTTGCGCCCAAATTCTATACAATTTTTTTTGAGTATCCCACTACGTCTGCGTAATTGTTTTGATTTCTTGTTCTGAAAGTCCTGTGTATTGCATTATTAACGAAACGGCAACTCCATCTTTTAGCATTTCCCTTGCAATTTTTAGAGAGTTTTCATGCGCACCTTGCACTAATCCTTGTGTTAAGCCTTGTGTTAAGCCTTGCGTTAAGCCTTGCGCTAGACCATCTTTAAGTCCTTTTTCAAAGCCTTCTTCCATTCGTCTTTCAGCCTCAGTAAGGCGACCTATTTCATCAAAATACGAAATAAGTCTTTCTGTATACTCTACATTATTTGCGGGATCTCTACTGAGCTCCTGAATTTTATCATATGCTCTTTGTAAATAAGGATATTTTTCTATAACTTGTGCTGCTTCCATTTTCTTTTCCACCTTTAGAAACTCTAACCAACTTATCAGTCGTTTTTCTTTTTCGTTCCCTTCTACCCTCGCCGGTATCTTTGGTAGCTCTAGTGTTATTATTTCCAGTTTATCCGAAAACACTGACTTTGTTTCCAAGTCGCAAAAATGATACACATTCTTGTAACTCATTGTATCATGGATAAGCTCGTAATTCAAGACTAATATTGATATAGTTTTTGATATTTCTGAATAATGCTTCCCTGTTTCCATTTGCCCAGTTACAAGCCTTGAAAGATAATATAGTGCTCTATCTTTAAACGAAGAGACATCACTTACTTGTATTTCTATATGAATGGTTGTTTTTTTCTTTGTTTTGACTAAAACATCCAAAATTCCATACTTGTCTTTTTCGTAATCTTTTAAAAAGGAAGTGTTTTCAAAGAGTACCTCATCATATTCATCTTTAGGAATATCGAGCAATGATTGTAAAAAGTCTATGAGAAAGTCTTTATTTTCTTCACTTCCAAAAAATTTTTTAAAAGCAAAATCAACCTTAGGAGAAATTATCTCTTGTCCTTCTTGTAGTCTGTACACAAAATCGGTGATATTTATGTGCATAAAATGCCTCCAACAATAAGATATGCAAGAAAAAATATTCTTACATATATGTTATAGTGTTTGGGATGCATTTTTCATGCACTTTTTGAGCTTTATTTTAAGAAATATTTGTTTTATTAATATTTATTATCTAAAAAACACCAAGCCTACAATAGCAAGTGGAATTAAATAATAGGCAAAGTATTCGAGCTTTCCTTTTTTAATAAGCTTCATTAAAAACGCTAGGGCAAAAAAGCCTGAAATAAAGGCCGCTATGCATCCTAAAAGAACAGGAACTGAACCAATGGAAGACGCGACTCCATCTAAGTCTTTTACTTCAAGTAAAAAAGCCCCTAGAATTGCCGGAATTGAAAGCAAAAATGAAAACTCGCCTGCAACATTTCTATTTAGGCCAAAAATAATTCCACCCGAAATAGTTATTCCAGAGCGAGAAATACCAGGAAAAACGCCTATACCTTGCACAAATCCTATTGCAAGGCCTTGAAGCGGGGTAACGTATGTTAATTGTTTTTCGTCCTTATTTATTTTTGGTGCAACTCGGCTTGAAAGTATTAGAATACTTGCCGTTGCCAAAAATCCAATATACACAAAAACAATTGGCAAGTCTGGTAAAATCTGACTAATCCCAAGCCCCATTACTCCAGTTACAACAGTAGCGGCAATAAGTGCTATTATCATTTGGCGTTTTGCTTTTTCTTCAAGAAGTGAATTTGCTTGTGAAAATAAGCCTTTTTTTTCGGCCTCAGTTTGTAAAGGTTTATTAAAAACCCACCTATATAAAACAAACACTAAATCTATAATCTGCTTTCTAAAGAAGATAACAACTGCAAATAATGTTGCAAGGTGCAAAAACACATTGAATAATAACGGAACTTCTTGCAAACCAAAAAGCCTTTGCGCAACCACTAAGTGCCCCGAACTTGATACTGGCAAAAATTCTGTTATACCTTGCAATAAGCCCAAAACAACTGCTTCAATTATTGACATCTAACCCTCTATTTTTTCTAATTCATCTTGAAGTGTACGCCATGCTAAAACAGCGCATTTTACCCTTGCTGGCATTTTTGATATTCCTGCTAAAGCTTGAACATCCTCTAACCTATCTAGTTCTTCTTCTGATAGTTCTTTTCCCGTAATCATATGTAAAAATATTTCTACAATCTCTTTTGCCTCAACTATAGACTTCCCTTTTACAAGGTCAATCATCATTGTTACCGATGCTTGAGAAATTGCACAACCTATTCCTTCAAAGCCAATATCTTCAAGAATACCATCTTTAATATGAACACTCAATGTTATATCGTCGCCACAACTTGGATTATTTCCACGTTTGCAAAAGGTTACAGGATTTATCGGTCGTCTGTGCCTTTGAGATCTACTATTTTCAGTAATTAACTGAGTGTATATTGTATCTAGGTTCATATACCCATAACTCCTCTAATTCTTGGAAGGCTTTCTAAAAATTGATCTATATCTTGCTCTGTGTTATAAATACCAAGACTCGCCCTACAGCATGAGTTTATTTGCAAGTGATCCATTAATGGTTGGGCGCAGTGATGTCCCGCACGAACCGCAATTCCATCCATATCCAAAATACTGGCCGTATCGTGTGGATGAACATCTTTTACATTAAAAGCAACAACACCTGTTTTAAACTCAGGTCTTAAATCTCCATACACTTCCATAAAGCCTAGGCTTTTCATACCGTTTAACAGGCGAGTCATAAGCAGTTTTTCATGCTCTACTATTTTATCCCACCCTATGTTTTCAACATAATCCATAGCTGCAATAAGACCAGCTTCACCTGCTATATTTTGTGTTCCACCTTCAAATTTTTCAGGAAGGCCTGCATATTCGCTACCAGACTCATGAACACCTGCAATCATATCGCCGCCGTATAAAAATGGTGGCATTTTTTCAAGTAATTCTTCCTTTCCGTATAAAGCTCCAATTCCCATTGGCCCATACATTTTGTGTGCTGAAAAAGCAATAAAGTCTACATTCATTGCTTTTACGTCTACTTTTTTATGAGGAATACTTTGAGCACAGTCCAGAACAACAACTGCACCAACACTATGTGCCATCTCTGTTATAACCTCAACAGGAGTACGAACACCCAAAACATTTGAAACTTCTGCAACAGCCACAATTTTTGTTTTAATTGAAAGCTTTTGCTCATACTCTTTTAAATCAAAGTGCCCATTTGAATCAGGATGTACATATTTTATTATAGCTCCAGTAACTTGAGCAACACGCTGCCATGTTACAAAGTTTGCGTGATGCTCTGCTGCATACACGATTATTTCATCACCAGATTTTAAAAAGGACATTCCATAACTGTAGGCAATAAGGTTTAAAGCCTCTGTTGCGCCTTTTGTAAAAATAATTTCCTTTTCTTTTGGCGCATTTATAAATGTTTTTAGCTTTGAGCGAGCTTTTTCATGAATTGCAGTAGCTTTTGCTGAAAGTTCATACACACCTCTATGCGGATTTGCATTTGATGTTTCATAATAATTTTTCACAGCTTCAATAACAGAAACAGGCTTGTGACTTGTAGCCCCACTATCTAAGTATGCAAGTCTTTTGCCATTTTCAAGTGAGTTCAATGTTGGAAAATCTTTTGCTATATTAATCACGTTTTAGTACTCCCTATCGTGCAAAATTAAGAACAGTATTTTGGACTTCTTCATCTAGTATTTTACTTACAACATTATGTAGCTTTGCATCTATTAAAAGTTGTTTTGCTTGCTCAACAGAAAGTCCTCTTGAACATAGATAAAAAAGTTGCTCGTCATTAAATCGTCCAATAGTTGCAGCATGTTCTCCTGCCACACTTTCTTCGCCACATAAAATAAGAGGGCAAGTTCTATTATGAACATTATTACTCATTAAAAGTACATCGTCAATCTCTTTTCCAACAGCTTTTTCAGCTCCCTTCCTAAAGTCAATTGTTCCTCTGTATATTTTAGTTGCCTTATCGTCCAATATTCCACCCATGTACATATCACTTGTAGTATTTTTTCCAATATGTACTGCAATGTCATTTATGTCAATAATTTTTTCATTTTTTGCGTGATAATAGGTATTCAAAACAAAGTTAGCTTCATCACCTTGTAATAATGTTCGCACAGCACTTAACGTTTTATTAGAACCCAACAGAACTCGCACAACTTCAACAGTTGCACCTTCTTCGGCCTCTATAACTAATTGTGTCCAATCTTGCATAGTATCATCGAAAAGCTGTGCCAAAGTAATATGAACACTTGCATTTTTTTCAGCTCGTATCTTTACAAGCCCAGCATAGTGCCCATTTGCGCCTTTTTCCGATTGTACAATATGAAAAAATTTTGCGTTTGCATTTTCTTCAACCAGAACATTTACACTTTCTACTAACAACGGGTTATCCTTTGTTATTGTAGCTCTAATATGAAAGGGCTCTTGTACTTCTTTTGAAACACCAAAAGATATTTGTGCATTTTTATTTTGATATACATATTCTTCTAAGGCGCTGTCGCCCCTGCTTTCAATTTTAACTTCCTTTAAGTCAACACTAAAAGGTATTGCACATTGTAGGTCAAAACCTTTTCTTTCGTGTAAAGGTGGAAAGGAAGGAATGCTCGCCCCATTCACACCAAGGTGATTCCAAGTAGGAACAGGAAGTGTG
>CAYJKA010000115.1:0-5542 GCA_964370655.1 uncultured Treponemataceae bacterium
AGGTCGGGCTCTTGCTTGTATCTTTTGCTTTGAAAAGGACACGGCAAGCCATGTCCCTACAAGATGCAAAAGTATACCGCAACGATCCCTAACGCAGTAGATATGGCAATTCTTCCTCTTGTTTTTTTCGTACCAATATGCTACTATCGTCTAATAAAAAATTAAAAGAAGGACACAATATGAGTGAACAAACAAAAATAGCAAATCCAGCTCCTCTTGGACTTATCGGATTTGGAATGACAACGGTATTATTAAACCTCCACAATGCAGGTGTTTTACCACTTTCTCTAGTAACAATTGGGATGGGAATTGCGCTTGGTGGGCTTGCACAAATTATTGCAGGCATTATGGAATTTAAAGCAGGAAACACTTTTGGTGCAACAGCTTTTACAGCATACGGAACATTTTGGTGGTCTTTGGTAATTATTTGGATTTTACCAGCAGGAAACGCAGCTGACCTTACATCAATGGGATTCTACTTACTCCTTTGGGCAATTTTTACTGGTGGAATGTTTATTGGAACACTTACACACGCAAAATCAACTCAAGTAGTTTTCGCTTCTTTAACCATACTGTTTATACTTTTAGCTGTAGCTGACTTCACAGGAAGCCACACAATAAAAGTTATTGCAGGTATTGAAGGTATCTTCTGCGGTCTTTCAGCAATCTATGCTTCATTAGGACAAATTATTAACAATGAGCATGGAAAAGAAATTGTAAAACTATAGGAGAATAAAATGGCAAAAAAAATGAAAAAAACAAAAATTATTGCACTACTTTTAAGCTTTTTCTTAGGATACTTAGGAATTGACAGATTCTATCTTGGTTATACAGGACTTGGCGTTCTAAAATTGGTAACTTTAGGGGCCTTTGGTATTTGGTGGCTTATAGACTTTGTACTCATTTTACTTGGCAACATGAAACGAAAAAATGGTCGTGCAATTTAAGTTTAAGAATTATAAAGCATAAAAAAAGATTCAAGAAAATTTTTCTTGAATCTTTTTTATTTGTCCTAATTAGTAGCTAGTAACTCGTAATTAGTCATTATTTAAATTCCAAATATTTCAGCGTATGCTGTTAAAGCACCATCTGTGTCGCCTTTAAGCACTTTGTTTGCAAGAAGTTTTCCAAGTTGAACACCTTCTTGGTCAAACGAGTTTAAGTTCCACAAAAATCCTTGGAACATAATTTTGTTTTCATAATGTGCTAAAAGTGCGCCGAGCGTTTTTGGGTTTAATTCTTTTCCATAAATTAAACTTGAAGGGCGACCGCCTGGGAAGTTTTTATTTTTGTTTTCGTCTTCTTTACCGCAAGCAAAAGCCACAATTTGAGCCACAAGATTAGCACAAAGTTTCTTTTGACTTGTTGATCCGTCTACTACAACATCTTCGCCTCTTTGACTGTCAAAGAAACCAATAAATTGAAGAGGAATAATATCTGTTCCTTGGTGTAAAAGCTGGTAAAAAGAGTGCTGCCCATTTGTTCCAGGCTCACCAAAAATTGCAGGTCCTGTTGCATAGTTTACAGGTTTACCTTCTCTATTAACTTGTTTACCATTTGATTCCATATCTGCTTGTTGTAAGTGGGCAGGGAAGCGGCTTAAAGCTTGGCTGTAAGGCAAGATTGCTGTTGAGCCTAAGTTTAACATGTTTCGTTCATATAATCCAATAAGAGCATCTAAAAGAGCAGAATTTTTTTCAATTTCTTTGTTTTGAGCTGTTTTATCTGCTGCAGTTGCACCATCTAAGAATTGAGCAAAAACGTCTCCTCCAAAAGCCAATGAAAGAACAACACCACCAACTGCAGAAGTTGAAGAATATCGCCCACCAATAAAGTCATCAATATAAAATGAATCTAAGTAATCTGGGTTATTTGCAAGAGGGCTTTGTTTTGAAGTTACTGCAAGCATTTGTTTTGATGCATCTAAGCCCGCTTTTTTAAGAATATCTTTTACAAAAAGCTCATTTGCCAAAGTTTCTTGAGTTGTTCCACTTTTTGAAACAAGAATAAATATAGTTTTTGCCAAGTCTACTTCGCTTAAAACACCAGCTCCATCGTCTGGGTCAACATTAGAAATAAATTTTGCATTCATTTTTAAAAGATTGTTTTTCTTTGCCCATTGTTCAAGAGCAAGGTACATTGCTCTAGGACCAAGGTCTGAACCGCCAATACCAATTTGTACTACTGTTGTAAACTTTTTTTCTGCATGAATTTTTGCTGCGAATGCTGAAAATTTGTCTTGCTCACCTTTATAGAATGAACGCAAGTTTTCACCTTCAAACATGACATCATTCGAAAGTTGTCCGCGTGTTAAATGATGTAAAACTTTTCTGTTTTCACCAGTGTTCATTTCTTCGCCGTTTAAGATTTTTTCAAATTTTTCACACACGCTTGCTTCATTTGCAAGTTCTTGTAAATTTTTTAATATATCGTCATTTACCGCTTTTGCAGCATAATTAAAAGTAAGACCTTCTGCCATAGGGGTTTGATATTTTTTTACCCTTTCTGCTGTAAGCTCTTTTTTTATACACACAGCTTTTTGCGCCATAAGATTTTTGTACGCTGATAATTCATCGAGATTTTTGTAAAGACTCATTTTTATCCTCCGAAAATAGATTATATATCTATTATATACAGAGGGGAGGGGAGTGTCAAACAATAAATTTTTATTTACTAAAAATTGCCTTTACAAGGGCCTTTATATCTTTTATTTCTATTGAACCTTCTTCTTTTTCTGGCGAAAGAATAGTAACAAAGCCCATTGAAGAAGACGCCTTTACTCTTTGTTTTAGTCTGTTTACAGGTCTAATTTCTCCTGCAAGACTCAATTCTCCGGTAATTGCTGTTTTATCTAAAACTGGAATATCTGTTCTAGCAGAATATAACGCAGCACAAAGAGCGGCATCTATTGCACTTTCTGTTAATCGTACCCCACCTGCAACATTTATATAAATATCTTGATCGCTAAACTGTAGACCTGTCCGTTTTTCTAAAACCGCCGCAACACGACTTACCCGTGCAGAATCAATTTTATCCGAATAAACTCTAGTTACACTTGATTTCGCAGGAACCGTTAATGCTTGTATTTCAACCAAAAAAACACGACTTCCTTCAAAAACAGGCACAACGGCGACACCGGCTGGGAGACCATTTTCTCTTCGAATAATAAAAAGAGTTGAAGGATCCTCAACAGGAACAAGACCATTTTCTGTCATTGTAAATATTCCTATCTCATCAACAGATCCAAACCTGTTCTTTAGTGCTCTTAAAAAGCGTATTCTATCATTGTTTTGTTCAAACGAAATAACAGTGTCTACAAGATGTTCTAAAGCTTTAGGCCCTGCAATATTTCCATCTTTTGTAACATGGGCGCTCATAAATAACACAGCATCATGCTCTTTTGCCCACAAAGATAGCGCCGTAGAACAATATTTTAACTGATTTACTGTTCCTGGAATATTACCAGCTTCAATTGTTGAAACTGTTTGAATTGAGTCTATAAACACACATGTTGGATTAAGAGCATTTAAGGCATCTTCAATATCTTCGAGCCGAGTTGTGCATAAAATTTCTATATTTTCTGCTTTTAATTTTAAACGGTCGGAGCGTACTCGAATTTGTGCTGCGGATTCTTCTCCTGATACATATAGTACTCTACCAGATTTGCCACTCATTGCTTCAGCAGCCTGAATCATTAACGTAGACTTTCCTATTCCAGGCTCGCCACCTATCAACACAGCAGAGGGCTTCATAGCTCCTCCACCAAGGACCCTATCAAACTCTCCAATGCCTGTCATAAAGCGTGAGCCCTCTAATGGATCAACAGTGGAAAGAGGTACTGGTTTTTGTTTTATTACAACACCTGTAGGATTACCCAAAGTAGGGGTAATTGTGTTTGAGTCTAAAACGTGTTCAACAAAACTGTTCCACTCACCACACTCTGGACACCTTCCTAGCCAACGAGGCTGACTATATGAACAAGAGGAACATTTAAATACAACTGAGCCTGTCTTTTTTTTTGCCATACAATATAATTCGCCTATTTACTTTTCTTTTTAAGCATATTTTTAGCACAATGATGCTATGTCATCTAAGCCTTTTTCTTGTAGATCTTTTTTTATTTTTTCTATGTCGTAGGGTTTTTCTTTATATTCATCAAGAATTGTTTGTATTTTTTGAACAAGAGAAACCTCTAGTGCATCTGAATATACTGAAAAAGATTTCAAAACTGCATTTTTAACTAATAGATTTATCTCAATTCCTCCCCAGTCAAAACGCCCTTCTATGCTATGTGTAAACTCTGGAGACTTTCCAAACCTCCAGTCCCAACTACACAATCTTTCATATTCCTGCTTTAATTCAGGAATCGAGTCCATAATATCAATATTCAGCTCTTTAATAGCTTCATCTTTAAGTTTTTTTTCCTGCTTAAAAACTGAAAAAATAGCATTTATAACTTGGTCTACTGTAATATTCTTTTTTATTTCTTTAAGGTTTGTAACCCTCGCTCTAACAGATTGAATACCTTTAGATTGTAGCTTTTTTTTATCGGGGTTTAAATATGTAGCAAGACGTGTTAAATTTGTCCCAATTAAAACAGTTCCATGATGTATATATTTTCCATCTTTTTCTCTAAATGCTGCACCCGATATTTTTGCGCCTTCTGCTAAAATATCATTTCTTCCCGATGGCTCTGCAATTATACCAAGTGTTGCCAATGCAGTGCAAATTAGGTTTGAATTTTTAGCTCTATAATTTGCTTCATCTGTTGAGCCTACAAAAGTAAAACAAAGATTTTGTGTGTCATGAAAAACAGCACCTCCACCTGTGTCTCTTCTCATAAGAGCTACCTTATCTTCATCCATTTTTTCTATATTACATTCTTTCCATGGATTTTGAAAACGCCCAATTACTACTACATCCGAGTTACACCAAAGATATAATGTAGGTTTTTTATTTTCATTTTTTACTGTTGAAAAAATATAGTTTTCAAGTGCTAAATTGAAAAAAGGGTCATTCGATGTTGATAATACTAAGTTGTTCATTCTTTTTCCTTAACCATTTATTCCAGCTATACGCTCCATTTGGCCTTTATAAAATTTATTTGTTCCACCGCGTTTATGTATTTCTTCTTGAATTTTCTCTTTTACATAATCCCCAAAGCGCCGTACTGCTTTTAAGTTTGCCTTTCCTGTTTCTTTATTTATACAATCAAAATCAGATGGATAAATTGGATCTAATATATACAAGTTTACCTTAGGTTTTTTCCCTTTCGCACGCTCAGTAAATACAGTTGCTAAAGGAACAATAGGTATGTCTAATTCTGCTGATACCAAAAAAGCACCGGGGTGAAAAGCACTCACATTCTGGCTGTGTAAAAAACATTCTCCCTCTGGATAAAAGTGAATAGTTCTTCTATATTTTAAGCCTTTTTTGCATTGCTCTGGTAAGTCATGCAGCGCCTTCATTCCAAAAGGTACTGGTGCCCCTCCTAATAGTCGCGTATATGTTCCTAAGACGGGAAAAAGCACTGTCTCTTCCA
>CAYJKA010000116.1:0-5539 GCA_964370655.1 uncultured Treponemataceae bacterium
GTTTATCTGATTCTGCCATGATATTAGTATAGTGAAATTTATTAAAAAAAACAAGGGAAGAGGTTAATGAATAATTAATAAGTAATAATTAATAATGTCTAATTTGCAGTTATTACTTATCAGGTTAAGAATTCTTAAGTCTTGAAAAAACTGTTCTTTTATGCTACTATTTCATATGGAAAACACAGAAATTAAACAACCTTTTACAAATACTCTCGGATTTAAAATATTACTCGTATTTTTTATTGGACTTCTCCTCTTAATTCCTATGACATTGGTTAGGGGCGTAATTCATGACCGTCAAAGTTATCAAGAAGATGCTAGGGATTCAATTATAGACCCAATTGGTGGTCCTTTTAATTTTAACGGAGTTATGGTAGCTATTCCTTATTATTACTTTGAAACAGTTAACAAAGTAAGCGGAAACACTACATCTCAAGAATTGGTGCGAGTTGATGATCATATTGTTTTAATGCCAAATGATTTTACGGTTAATGCTCATATGGAAACTGAAATGCTAAGTAGGGGCATTTTTAAAACACCGGTATATTCTTCAGATATGGATATTACTGCAGATTTTAATGCTTTTGAATTAACAAACGAAGCACACCCTGACACTGTTTCATGGGATGAAGCAGTGCTTATTCTTGTTACTAGCGACAGAAAAAATATTAAAAGTATTCCAGCAGTAACGATAAATGGAGAAAGTCTTGAAATAGGACATGCAAATGTTACCGAAACCGGAAGAACTTTATCATATTATGAAACTGCAGAATTCTCATCAGTTAGTATGTTATCAAATAGTTTTGTATATAAAATAGACCAAGATACTATTGAAGCGGGATTTTCTAGTTCAGTTTCTATGAGCATTCAGGGTGGAGAAACACTCAAAATTTTACCAATGGCTGGGAATAACACAATAAATCTTACATCTAACTGGAGCGATGTAGGCTTTTCAGGATCTTGGCTTCCAACAGAAAGAGATTTTACAGACAATGGATTTTCTGCTACGTGGGAAATTGCAGGATTTAATACACCTTTGTATGGAATACGGTTTATGGAAGAGTTAAAAAATACTGAAGTTTTTTATGCTAGACAACAAGATTCAATAATTACAAACTTCTTACTTGTTAACGATAATTATGCAAAAACTGAACGCAGTATTAAATATGCTATGCTCTTTATTTTTATACCATTTTTTGCACTTTTTTTATGTGAGCTTTTAACAAAAAAGAAAATTCATGCAATACAGTACGGATTAATTGGGATTACAAACATAATCTTTTATATGCTTTTATTATCAATTTCAGAACACTTAAGTTTTAATATAAGTTATGTAATTAGTTCAATAGCCGTAATTGTGTCTACTGCCATGTATGTGTGGGCAATAACTAAAACGCTTAAGCTTGGAATTGTTATAGCAATAGTAGAAGTAGTTGTGTATGCATTCTTATTTGGAATTTTGCAGCTTACAGACTTTGCACTTCTTTTTGGTACTATTGGGTTGTTTTTTGCCGTTATTATTGCAATGTACTTTACACGAAACATTCAATTTAATGAAGCAAAAGATTAAATATCCGCTTTTTTTGTCGGTTTTTTATAGTTTTATTTGACAAAATACTTATTATGACTCATAATAATAGTATATAGGACAAAGTGAGATTGTTATGAAAAACTTAAAGTCAAAAAAGCTCTACTTGCAAGTGTATGAAGAAATTAAGAACTACATTGTAAAATACAATTTTAAACCAGGTGATAAGCTTCCAACTGAAATGGAAATGGCAGAAAAACTAGGTGTTTCTAGAAATGTATTACGAGAGGCCTTAAAAACTTTGGAAATAATTGGTGTTGTATCATCTAAACCAGGCGTTGGTATGACCTTAAATGGATTTAATTCAAATATTTTATCAAGCGTAATTTTTTTGAATCTTATTGCAGATGGTGTTGATTTAATTACACAAACTCAAGAGGTGAGAAAGGTTTTAGAACTTGGTTTTGCAAGACAGTGTTTTGATACAATGACCGATGGACAAATAGAGCATCTTGAAGGCTGCCTAGAAAAAATGAAAAATGAATCGGATAGTGTAGAACTTTATGCAATTGATTCAGAGTTTCACAGAACTTTATATAAAAATGTTAAGAATGATGTGCTAGTAGCCTTTGTAGATGCAACATGGAACTGTGAAAAATATTATCACGAAAAATGGGAAAAAGATCACATTAAAACATATGAAAAGCACGTAAAAATAGTAGAAGCCCTCAAAGGCAAAAACTTTGAAGACTTCCAATCTATTATGCAATACCACTTTTCATATGAATTCAAAATTGAAACTAACAAATAATTTTAACTAACTATAGTTTCCAATTTCATTGAGTACCTTCATAGCATACTTATACGTTATTAAAGGTACTTCTGGTGGGATACTATGGTCTGAGTGGTAAATATATCCACCGCCTTGCATTGCAGGTATTATTTTTTTACGCATTTCTTCTTCAATTGCTTGTTCGCCTTTTGCAAATTCTTGTTCACCAATATTTCCAAAAAAGGTTATCTTATCGCCAAATTCTTTTTTCATTTCTGCAACGTTCATGCCTGTGTTTGCTTGTAGAGCTTGAATTACGTCGAGTTTTGCTTCAATAAGATCTGGTATTAATGTTTTTATATTTCCACAACTATGCATAAAAAAATAAATATTGTTTTCTCGTAAGAAATCTCCAATTTTTTTATGGTACGGCCATAAGCATTCTTTGTATGTTGCTGGAGAAAAGAGGGTAGTTGCAGTGCTTCCCATATCTTCTGCTATCCAAATAGCGTCAGGTTTCATATCCATTTTTATCATGTGTTTTGTTGTTTCTATTATGCAATCACTAGCTTTTTCAAACATATCCATCATCATTTCTGGTTCTGCAATAATGTCCATTAAGCTTTCTTCATATCCATGATGTCGCCATGTAGCTTCATAAGGACCATAACCAAATACTGCTAAAAACTTATCATTTTTTCGGTACTCATCATAAATAGTTTTTGCTTCATTCCATGTTGGATATGGCTTTGTTCTTAAAAAATAACCTTCACTGTCAACGCGAGATGTATCATTTGGGTCAAATGCAAATCGATCTTTATATGTATTCCAATCATCTTCATCCTGTACTTTATGCGATAAAAAGTGAATAGATGATGCTTTTCCCTTGAATTTTTTCGCAGTATATCCACATTGGTCTTCTACAACTATTAAACCGTTGTCATCAGATACAAGCTTACTTGGAAAGCGCATAGAAACATCCATATACATACATTGAATATCATAGTCAAAATACTCTTCTATTGGGTTTCCTATTTTTTTATCTTCACCATTTAAAGATATAGTTTTTTGAGGTGGAAGTTCTAAACCCTGTTCTATGTATAATGGGATTGTATCTTCCCAAAATCCTTCATACTTTGGAACCCTGTCAATGGGAGTTCTTTCTATTGCTCCAATCACTCTTTCTCTAGATGTCATTGTATTCCCCCTGTAGTTTGTACTACATTTTGGATTATAAGATACTTATACACCTTTGTCAAGAATTTTTTTAATATTAGTATTGACTTATGCAAAATGTCAGCATAAACTGTAAATGGGTTTTTTATGAAATACATATCTGTTGACACATTAGTTATAGGTTCGGGGATAGCAGGACTTTTAGCATGCAAAATGCTCTCTGAAAAAAACATCTCTGTTTTAATTGTAAGTGATACAGCTTGTTTAGGGGGCGGTGCAAGTTACTTCCCTTTAAAGGCGACACTAGGTATTCAAGTAACTGCTAATTCAAATAATGATAAAGATCTTTTTACCGAAGATTTTCTTCGAACAGGACATGGCTTAGTTGAAACAACAAAAATGAACGCCTATATTAAAGATTCAAGTCACAATGTTGAATTGCTTAATAAAATAGGGTTAAAGCCTTATTTGAGAAATGATACTCGTCCTGCTTGTTTTGCAAAGTATTCTCGCCCAGTACATTTAATTACTGATTGGAAAAAATCACAAGAATATATAAAAGATGATTTTGCAAAAAGCGAAAATATTACAACAATATTGGAAACAAAGGTTATTAAACTTTTTTCCAAAGATAACACTATTGTTGGTGCTTTATTGTACTCTAATGACTCGTACATTCTAGTAAATGCAAAAGTTGTGATACTTGCTACAGGTGGGATAGCTGGTCTATATAAGGATAATCTATATCCCAAGGAGGTTGATGGTAGTGGATGGTCTCTTGCAAGTGATATAGGAGCTAAACTTATTAACACAGAGTTTATTCAATTTATACCATCATTTATTAAACCAAATTATAAGGCTCTTTTTGGCGAGCATACTATTAAGTATCTAAAAAACGTATTTGATGATAAAGGTAATGATATTTTTTTTGATTTAACAGATGAAGAAAAACATCAATTATTTTTAGAAAGATCAAGTTATGCCCCATTTTCATCTGACTTTAATAGTTCCCTGTTTGATATTCGTATATTTAACGCTATTGAAAATGGTTCAAAAGGTGTAGTTTTTACATACAAAGATGCTATATATGATGATAAGGAAGCATTCTTTACAATATATTTAGATTGGCTTACTAATGAACAAAAAATTAACTTAGTAAATGACAAAATTGTAATTTCACACTTTGCTCATGCGTCTAATGGAGGCCTCGAAATTGACGATCATGGTGAAACTTCAGTACATAATTTATACGCACTTGGAGAGGCAAGTTGTGGTGTTGAGGGTGCAAACAGAATGGGTGGAAATTCCGTTGGTGGAATAATTGTTTTTGTTCCAAGAGCAATAGATAGGATACACAAGAATATATTAAAAATTGAACAAGTTAAAAAAGAATTCTTTGATAGCGAAGTTACCTCATTTTTTAATTCTGTAAAGTGCGAAACTAAACTTTCAGCAAAAATGGTTTTAGAAGAAATTGAAGAACTCTTACAAACAAAAGCTAGTATAGTGCGTAGTAATAAACAGTTGAGTTTCGCTTTAAAACAACTCCACAAACTTGAAAGCTCTTATGGCATAACAAAAGAAAATGAAACTTTAGAGGGCTATAGAGCATATCATGCTATAAAAGCATCGATCATCCTTGTAAAATCGATGTTAAGCAGAAAACAATCGCTAGGTTCACATTTTATCATGTAATTTTTGTTTTATATAATAAATTTAAACTTGACAGATTGAATTTTTGGACTTATAATTTATATTGTTTATAGAATGTAGGACAAAGTCCGAAAAAATTAACTGAGGGATGTGTAGGATGTTAGATTTTACACAAAAATAATTTTCTTGCGTTGCTCGATTTTTATTTTTGAATCCCAAAAATTATACTGCGTGAAAATGCAGGATTAAAGGTAGGAGAAATATGAAAAAAATCTCTATTATTGCATTGATGTTACTTCTTATTGGAAGTATGGTTTTTGCTAGTGGTGGTGGAGAATCTTCTTCATCAGCTGATTGGCAAGAAAAAGGAACACCTTTAGCAGATGTTCGTGTAAGAGAAGCTTTAC
>CAYJKA010000117.1:0-5472 GCA_964370655.1 uncultured Treponemataceae bacterium
ACCCGATACATAGGGTGGCAAAGACAAAGAGAGGCAGAAACAGTACAGGGAGAGTTAGAAAGGGCTTTAGCATCTCTTCATAAAACTGATATCGAAGTAGTAGGTTCTGGTCGAACGGACTCTGGTGTGCACGCTGTTGGCCAAGTTGCGCATTTCAAATCTCCAATAGACTCTATTCCAATCGAAAATTATGCAGATGCAATTAACTGTTTTTTGCCAACTGATATACGTATTATAAAGGCAGAAGAGAAAGATGAAGATTTTCATGCCCGTTATAGTGCCTCTAGTCGCTCTTATCGATATTTCTTTCATTGTAGCTCAACATCGCCTTTTGCACATAAGATGCCATTTGTATGGTGGCTTCGATACACTCCAAATATTGATAAGTTAAATGACATGGCACGTTGTTTAATAGGGGAAACAGATTGCACTTCTTTTACCGCTCTTGGTGATAAAAGTGTTTCGCCCTTTAGATATATTGATGAATCTCATTTTTTTATTGATGGTGAGAATTTAGTCTTTGAGATAAAGGCTAATGCTTTCTTGTGGAAAATGGTTCGGACAATTGTTGGAACACTTATTGACTTAGATATGAAAGGACTTGGAAAAGATGATTTTCAAGAAATTATAGATGCTAAAAATAGAAAAAAAGCCTCAGCTACGGCGCCTGCTAAGGGTCTTTTTCTGTGGAATATTGAATTTGATGGAGCAAGAAGGCATCCTTAATTGGAAACCTTATGTTATCATACCTCGCATTTTGTCTAATGTTTCAGGACTTAATATATGTTCCATTTGGCACGCATCTTTTTCAGCAATCTCTTCAGAAACACCTACAATTTTTTGCAAAAAGCTACTGAGCATATCATGTTTAGCTTTAATTTCTTTATATTGTTCTTTCCCTTTTTCCGTGATAATGATATCTTTATATGGTTCATGTATAATCATGCCATGATCTTCAAGCAAGTGTAGGGCTATATGTACTGATGGTTTTGAAAGTCCAAGGACTTTTGCAATATCTTTTACGCGTGGGATTGCACCATTTTGAGCTAAGTTCCCAACTGTTTCTAAATAATCTTCTAAACTTTGTGTCATTTGAGCCATATTCATTTTACTCTATTGAAAAATTAGCATTTTCAATAGTTTCTCCAGATTTATTTTTTATATTTAAGATGCATACTATTTTACTGCATCCTAAACTTGACGAGAGGTTTGAATAATAAATTTTCAACCTCTAACTTATTATAACAGGCTAACGGGGTCTACGTCAACTTCAATATAAACATTTGAAGGGTTTTTATATGTTTTTAAAAATGTAGACCCAATTTTCTGTAAGCTTAAAAGAGACTTGCTTCTTAATAATATTTGCATTCTATAATTTGCGGCAATCTTTGACAGAGGGCACTCTGAAGGTCCTAATACGTCTATAGTTTCCTTAAAATGCCTTGCAATGTCATTTATTAAATGATAGGCTTCTTCGCTAGATTTTATTGCACTTTGTTCGTTTGCACTTCTAAAAACAAAACGAATAAGTCGAGCAAAAGGGGGAAACTCAATAATTTCTCTTTGTTGTAATTCTTGTTCATAGAAGCCTTCTATGTCGCCTTTGCACGCATAAGATATTGCATTTCTGTTTGGGTTAAATGTTTGAACTACTACATGACCATCGGGGAAAAATCTCCCAGCTCTTCCTGCAACTTGTACAATTAGAGAAAAGGTTCTTTCTGCAGCACGAAAATCTGGAAGATGAAGCCCTGTGTCGGCAAGAACTACTCCAACTAGCCGTACATTTGGAAAGTTTAAACCTTTAGCTACCATTTGTGTGCCAAGTAGAATATCTATTTTTCCATCTTTGAAATCACTAAGTACTGTTTGCAAGTTGTTATCTTTTGAAAGAGTATCTGTGTCTACTCGTGCAACGGAATTGTTTGGAAATTTTAACTTTACTTCTTCTTCTATAAACTCAGTTCCAAAACCCGCATACATAATATCAAGAGAATTACATTCAGGGCATGATTGAGGTGGGCGAATAGACCATCCACAATAATGGCAACGTAAAATTCCATCTTTCTTATGATAGGTAAGGGACACTGAGCAGTTTTTACATTTTAAATCATGAGAACAAGAATTGCAGCGAAAAAAATGTGTAAATCCCCGCCTATTCAAAAAAAGTATAACTTGTTTTCCACTATTTACGGTTTCGCGCATTTCATCTTCTAGTTTTTTTGAAATACATCCATTAGTTTTGGATTCAGGGCTTCCGTTTCCTAAGTGAATTATTTCTATGTTTGGTGGTTTCCCTCCAGAAAGGCGCTTTGTAAGTACGTGTTTTGTAATGTTCCCTTTTTGTATTTGTTCCCATGCTTCTATTGAAGGTGTGGCACTGCCCATTATGAGTGGTATATGCAAATCATTGCATCGTCTCATTGCGATTTGTCTGGCAGAATAACGGGGTGAATTGTTTGACTTATATGACCCATCATGTTCTTCGTCAATAATTATTAATCCTAAGTCTGGAACAGGTGCAAACACAGCACTTCTAGCTCCAATTACAATGCGTGCTTTTTTTGTAAGTATTCGCTTCCATTGCTCCAATCTTTGACTTCCGGTAAGTCCAGAATGTAATACTGCTACTGTTTCTCCAAAACGTTTATAGACTGCTTCTATTACTTGGTGTGTTAAACCTATTTCTGGTACCAGATAAATAATGCCTTTTCCCAATGTTAACATTTCTTGAGCAACCCGTAAGAATACTTCTGTTTTTCCAGATCCTGTTGACCCATAGAGATAATGTAAGTTGGTTTTTTCTTTACTGTTGATTGCTGCTTGTAAAATATTTTGCACAGCTATTTGCTGCTCATCTGAAAGAGAGTGTTCTATATACGAGCTCTCATCCGCAATTGTAGATGATAGCTCTTTTTCTCTTCTTCCAGATGGAAGCATTGCGCTTAGCGCTTCTCCCCTTGAACATAGGTAGTACTTTTCCATCCATAGAGCTAAATTGACTTGGTCACTTGTAAAAATTGCTTCTTTATCTATTATTCGTTTTATTTCTTTTAATTTTTCTACTGGAAAGTCTATTTCTGCTGGTTTTTCCGTAAAAATCCCTACTACAAATGCTGTCATTTTTCGCTTTCCTAATGGCACTTCAACTCGCATTCCTACTGACAAATTTTCTGCACTATTTGTTAAATAAAAGAATGACTGAGAAAGTGGAATGTTTAAGAAAGTTTCAACATAGACTTTGTCTTCCATGTTTAGTTTCCGTTTGCGTAGGTTGGTACTAGTTCTTCTAACTTTGCCTTAAAGAGCTTTAGGTCTTCCCATGCTGGTTTTTTGTATGCTGGATCTCTCATTAATGCAATAGGGTGATATGTAGCCATTAGAGGAATTGTAGGACTATTTGGTTGGCTAGAAGGAGGGTAGGCATAAAACTTTCCATGTAAACTACCAATGCTTTCAGATGTTTGTAAAAGCACTTGAGCCGCAATGCGTCCTACAGCCAATATAATTGTTGGTTTTAATATTGCTATTTGAGCTTGTAAAAAAGATTCGCAAGCTGCAGTCTCGCCTTGAAATGGATCTCTATTGTGTGGAGGACGGCACTTTAAAATATTTGTTAAAAAGCAATTGGTATTTCTTGAAAGGTTAATAGATGCAAGCATTTTATCTAAAAGCTGCCCTTCAGGTCCTACAAATGGGATACCTTGTATATCTTCTTCTTGCCCTGGCCCTTCACCAACGACTAAGACTACTGGATTTATAACTCCAATGCCTGGAACGGTTTTTGTTCTTCCTTTTTGTAAATCGCATCTTGTACATACGGATATTTTTTCTGCTATAGATTCAATGGTTTTACCGGAATGATTGTCTGTTTCTTGCAGTACAGGATCTGGAAGGTTTTCTTCGATATTAATTGTGCATTCTGGCATGGGTCTACCATGAGACCAAGAAGATGCCTTATTGAGAAGAGTTTCAAGCGCTATTTTTTGTGTTGAATCCATATATATACTATACTGTGATATACTATTTTTTTCAAGTGTGTTACAATAATATATGAACTTTATAGATTTTCACGTAGATACGTTGATTTATTGGTTAAAGCAACAGCAACAAGGTTTTGATAAAGATGCTACTTTATACAATAATCCTTATCATGTAGACTTAAATCGGTTAATAAAATGTGGTTATACGGCACAATTTTTTGCAACATATATTAATCTAGGAGAAAATCCTTTTTTTAGTAACTCACTCTATAATGATGCGTTGTTTGCAATTGAAAAACTACAGAAAGAAGTTTCGCTTTTAAATGACATTTCCATAACAACTTCTTTTGATGAGTATAAAAAAAATAAAGAGAAAAAAAAGCATTCAGTTTTTATAAGTATTGAAGAAGGTGGTATTATTGATAATGATATCACAAGGCTTGATTCGCTTTATGAAAGGGGAGTGAGAGCTATTACCTTAACATGGAATTATGAAAACTGTATTGGCTATCCACATGAAAAAAAGGGAAGTGATTTTGGTTTAAAGCCTTTTGGTTTTGAAGTAATAGAACAAATGGAAAATTTAGGTATTCTTATAGATGTATCGCATTTGTCTGACCAAGGTTTTTGGGATGTTTATAATACTGCTAAAAAGCCATTTATAGCAACGCATTCAAATGCTCGCTCTGTGCATGATAATTCAAGAAACCTTACCGATGAAATGATAAAGACCTTAGCAGATAGGGGAGGAGTTGTAGGGTTAAATTTTTATGGACCTTTTTTACAAGGAAACGAAAACAGTTCTGTGGATGCAATGCTCAAGCATATTAAACATATAGTAACTATTGGAGGGGAAGAGGTTTTAGCACTTGGCTCCGATTTTGATGGCATTGAGGGGAACCTTGAATTGTGCGGTGTGCATGATATTCATAAATTAGTACAAGGTATGCAAAGAGATGGTTTATCGTCAAACTTAATTGAAAAGATATGTTATAAAAATGCCGAAAATTTTTTAGAAAGAGCTTTGTAGAGTAAAAAAAACTATTACCCATAAAAAATAGGTAATAGTATTTTTTTAGTTAATTAATTGCGTCGATATTTGCCTTTCCTCCAGGTACGAATGGAAGAACTAATTCGTCTGGGTCAATTTTGCAAACTACTAAACGAGGCCCTGATCCCTTTGGTGGGAAGGCAATAGTATTCCAACCACTAGTAAAGGTGTCTACAGCTTCAATGCCAAATCCTTTTGCAATTTCGAGTAAGTTTGGTTGTTTTTCAAAAATAACGGCAGACAAGTTATCATCGCATAAAAAGTGTTGAAGCTGTCTAACCATTCCAAGTCTGCCATTTTCAAGTACTATTACAGTAACATCTAAGTTTTGTTCTGCAAGTGTTGCAAGCTCTTGAATGTTCATCATTATTGAGCCATCGCCAGAAAAACAAATTACTCGCTTGTCTGGATTTGCATAGGCAGCTCCTATTGCTGTTG
>CAYJKA010000118.1:0-5441 GCA_964370655.1 uncultured Treponemataceae bacterium
TTTTTGCAACGCTTTCATCGCCAACACCTTGTACTTTTATAAGACCTGTAGCAATGTAGAAATCGCGAACGTCGCTTCTGTTTTCTGCAGTTTGTGCCATGCGTTCTGCTAAAATATCTTTAGCGCCAGCAATTGCATCTTCTAGAGTTGGAACATTAAGTTCTTCTTTTTCAGCATCAGTAACAATAAATTCTGGGGCTTTCTTTTCAACTCCTGCTTCATCAAGTTCGAGCATTGCATCTGCCAATGCTTCCAAGCCTCTTTCAATAGCAAGCATACCACGAGTTTTCTTTTTCTTTTTGAAGGGTGCCCATAAATCTTCAAGTTCTGTGAGCGTTTTTGCCTTCATAACTGCTTCATATAAAAAGTCGTTAAGTTGTCCTTGTCCAAAAATCCCTTTTACAATTTCAAGCCTTCTTGTTTCAAGATTCATAAGAGATTTAAAATTGTGGTCACAATCGCGAACCTGAACTTCATCTAATGAACCGTGGCTTTCTTTTCGGTAACGTGAAATAAAAGGGATGGTACAGCCTTCGTTTACAAGTGAAATAACGGCTGAAACTTGTTGCATACGGATAGATAAATCATCCGCAATTTTTTTCATAATGTCGACTTCGTTTACACTAAGTCCGTCAATAAATTCTTGAGTAAATTCCATAAAAAGCATTGTACGATAAATAAAAAAAAAAGTAAACTCACCAAAAGTCAGAAAGGTTTACTTTTTTTAATTACAGGGCTTTTTTTTAAGGACTCTTTTCTCTTGAAGATTTTCTTTTTTTATGTTATTGTTTTCTATGAAGAATTTTTACATACGTACACTTGCACTTTCTTTTTGTGCACTATTTTTCTTATTATTTACAAGTTGTTCTGGTATACAAGGCTATGGTGTTTTACTTTGGTCTGTTCCCGAGTATAATCTCTCTGATGGTGAAGTTGTTCCTGTATATTTAAAATCAAATATTGGGAAAATTTATGCAATAGGTGTTCCTGGTACAGATACAAAAATAGAGGTTCCTCTTTGGCAAATTACTGAGCCTGAATCTAAGAGAAAGGCTAACGACCGAGCAGAACAATACACAGAATATCAACATCAATATGCAGCAGTAAAAATAGACGGGCTTGCAATACGCGATGGTGCTGTGAACACTGCAAATCAAATATATAGATTGCGTGAAAATGAGATCATAAAAATACTTTATAAAGGGGAAGGCCAACTTGTTATGCGCGGGTCTACTCCTTTAGAGGGTGATTGGATGTGGGTATTAACCTCTGATGGAACTGAAGGCTGGTGTTTTTCATATAACCTAACGCTCTACGATGATAGAGAAGGCTTGCAAATTCAAGTAGTTGATGTAAATGGTGAAAACGATGAAATAGTTCAAACGATTTCTAAAAAACGTTGGTATCCAGAATATTATGCAACAATGATAAATCAAGGCAAGGTTAACTTGCAACGAATGCGTTTTGATTATGGTTTTGATCCAGGGCTTGTTTCAGGCACTGTAAGTGTAGCAAATGAAAGTGTAAGAAGCTCATATCCATATATTGGGATAACAAAAAAAGGAAACAATTCTTATTCATTCGACGATACACCTATCAGTATTTTAATACGTTCAGAAAATTACATTAGTGTTGAATATGTAGATGAAATAGGTAGGCGTATATCTTATGGATTTGTTGCCTTTGCACAAGATAGCGAAGAAGTTGAAGATACTGATGAATCTGGTGTGCCTTCATTAAATTATATTGAGCAAGTAATAGCAACTGAAACAGAACGAAGAACTAATCAATATAATCAAATACTTGATTTAGCAGAATCATTTTATAGTTCAAATTATGGTACCATTACTTTTGCTCGTAATGACTCAGCCACATTCACATGGAGAGGTTATCAACGGCTTGTAAGTTCCGACTTAGAAGGTATTCCTACTTCTGGTGGAACAATTGGCCGTGGAAATGCTTCAATTAATTATTTTATAGGTAATTCCCTTACATTAGAATTTGATGGAGTATTAACACTTCAATTTGAAACTACTGATGAAGAGCTAAACTTATTGTATAAAATAGAGTCAAATGGAATACGCTTTGAATCAGTTGAAAACTTTTTAATTGACGATGCAACCGTTACAGGTAGAAGTAGTAATCCTACTGTAATGTTCTTTACTAAGCAGTAGTTATGGCATTTGTTCAATTTACAAAAGTCTGCCTTGCCTTTGGCGACAGAGACATACTAAAAAATGTAACAATCAATCTCGCTAAAGGATCAAGGGCTGCACTTAGTGGTGCTAACGGTTCAGGCAAAACAACTCTTATGAAAGTTATGGCCGGCCTTATGGATTATGATTCGGGAGAACGCGCTATTCAAAAAGACTGCGTAGTGTCGTACCTTCCGCAATCAGGAATTGTACATTCAGGAAAAACACTCAGGGCAGAAACAGATACAGCATTTTCAAGAGGTTATGATCTCTATGCAGAAATGGAAAGAATAGGAGAGCAGCTTTCTTTAATGGGTGACTCTTCTGTTGATAATAACAAACAAACAAAGTTGCTTGATCGTCACCATGAAATACATGAGTACTTAGAAAACTCTGGTTGGTACAGAAGAGAAGTTCTTGCTGAACAGATTTTAACAGGGCTTGGCTTTCAAAAAGTAGATTTAGAAAGAAATGTAGAAGAGTTTTCAGGTGGGTGGCAAATGCGTATTGCTCTTGCAAAAGTACTTTTGCAAAATCCTGATATTTTACTTTTAGACGAACCTACAAACTATCTCGATATTGAAGCTAGAACTTGGCTAGAAGATTTTCTTTTAAAATTTGAAGGCGGATTTTTAATAGTTAGCCATGATAGATATTTTTTAGATGTTACCATAAATGAAGTGTATGAACTTTTTAATGGTGATATTCATAAATATGTTGGTAACTATTCAAAATATGAAAAGGTACGACGGGTTGAACTTGAAAGTCTTATCGCACGCTATGAACTGCAACAACAAGAAATAAACAAACTTGAAGATTTTGTTCGCCGTTTTAGATACAAAGCAACAAAGGCAGCTCAGGCTCAAGAGCGATTAAAACAGCTTGAAAAGATGGAAAGAATTGAAATTCCTGAGTCTTTAAAAAAAATACACTTTTCATTTCCTCCGGCACCTCACTCAGGCCGTCTTGTTATGACTATGGAAGGATTAACAAAAACCTATACAACATTGGATGAAAATGGCAATGAAAAGCGCAAAAAAACAGTTCTCAATAATTTGGATGTAACAGTAGAAAAAGGTGACAGACTTCTTGTTGTTGGTAAAAATGGTGCAGGGAAATCCACCTTATTACGGATACTTGCAGAAGTGGATGCAGAATATACTGGTACTACAAAACAGGGAAGTGGCGTAAGTATAGGTTACTTTAGCCAAGATAATGCTGAAACTATGAAGGGTTCTATGTCTATGCTCGATATGCTAGAAGCAGAAGCACCACTGGAACTTATTCCTAAATTACGTGATATGCTTGGTGCCTTTTTATTTCGGGGCGACGATGTTTACAAAACTGTTGACGTGTTGTCTGGTGGAGAAAAAAGTAGACTTGCCCTTCTTTCTATTTTATTACGACCAGTAAACCTTCTTATATTAGATGAGCCAACAAACCACTTAGACTTGCACTCAAAGGATGTTCTTTTAGAAGCCTTAAAACAATTTGGTGGAACAGTAATTTTTGTATCCCATGACAGAGGTTTTATGTCTGCCCTTGCATCAAGAGTTCTTGAGTTGGATACAGGAAAAAGTCGTCAGTTTCCTGGTGGCTATGATTACTATTTAGAGCAAACTATTACATACGCAAATGATTCTTCTGGACAAGTTTCATCTTCACCTTCAGAAATAGATGTAAAAAAAGCGTCAACTCTTTCGTATGAAGAACAAAAAAAAGTTGCTGCAGAAAAACGAAAACGTGAAAAAGAAGAAAAGCTTCTTATGGAAAAAATAGAAAAAGCAGAAGAAGAAAAAACGACATTAGAACAAGAACTTTCAAAACCTGAGGTGTATTCTGATGGCGAAAAAAGTCGGCAAGTTCAAAAATCTATAGAAGAAAAAGAAAAAGAAATTGAAGAGCTTACTGCTATCTGGGAAAGTCTTGTAACTGAATAATTTTTTATCCAAAAATTCCATTTTAAATTTAAATCTCACTTGCCAACAGTAATATCCTGTGCTACAATTTAAAGACGGAAAAATACTTCCTTTTTTTCAAGGAGATCTCGATGAATGTAGCCCAAGCAGAAAGAACTAAGGTTGTAATACAAGAAAAAATCTTGCAGCAATTAAAAGAATTTGTAAAACAAGCTCCCGACAAGCTTTTGTTTCATATCAATGTTTACAAGCTAGCTGAAAAAGCGCATATAGAACGCTCAGTTATGCTTGAAGCATTTATTAGAGGTGTTAAAGATGGCCTTTTTTCAATGGCATGGATTTATCATTGCCCTCATTGTGGTGGCATCTCTACAGAAACTTTGCGAATTCACGAAGCAACGCATGAAAATTATTGTTCAAAATGTAAGGTAGATTTTACCAATATTCTAGATAACACTGTTGAAGTATTTTTTAATGTGCATCCACAGGTGCGCACTCTTCCCCCTAACCTTGCAGAAGAGTATCAAGATGGAGTTATGAAAGCTTTATCAGTTGGGTATTTTATATGGAAAAATGATTACAGTATACGTGGTGTAGAAGTTTTGCAAAATAAGGCGTATCGAGAATTAATGGGCGACGATGTTCTTCTTGAAGATCAAAGTTTGCAAATTGAACACGCAGCAATTCTGTTTACAGATATAAAAGGTTCTACTCAAATGTACAGCGATTTAGGCGATGCAAGAGCTTTTGCCTTGGTACGAGACCATTTTAGACTTTTATTTTCTGTTATCGATGAGTTTGGAGGGGTGCCAGTAAAAACTATAGGCGATGCAATTATGGGCGTTTTTTATTCCCGTCATGTTGCATTAGACTGTACGCTTGAAGCTCAAAAACGTTTACAAGAATATTATGGTAAGCAAGATAGAGAAAATAAAATTGAAGTGAAAATGGGGCTGCACACAGGCACAACTATTGTTGTAACATTGAACGACCGTGTAGACTACTTTGGCAACACGGTAAATACAGCGGCTAGAATTCAAAGTGTGGCAAATCCAGAGGAAATTGTAGTTTCAGAACCTGTGTTAAATTTTGAAGGATATGAAGATATTTTGAAAAAATACGATGTTAAGGTTAAAAAAGATAAAACTCCTTTTAAAGGATTGGAAGGAAAACACACAATTTATCGACTTTCTTTGTAAAAAATAACAAAAATTCTCAAAAAATAGCTCTATAAAATTTGACAGTAGGCGTTTTATGGGGTAAAATATAATTATAAAATAAACTAAGGAGGCTTTGGCATGGCTAAAGTTGAACTCAAAGGCATCGG
>CAYJKA010000119.1:0-5438 GCA_964370655.1 uncultured Treponemataceae bacterium
ACAAGTATTTGATGAAAACTTTTTAATGAGTATTGCAACAATTGGTGCCCTTATTTTAGGAGAATTTGGAGAATCTATTGCTGTAATGGTGTTCTATCAAATAGGTGAAATGTTCCAAGATATGGCTGTAAAACGTTCAAGAAGGTCAATTACAGATCTTATGGATATTAGGCCAGATTATGCAAACATTGAAAAAGAAGGCACCTTGGTAAAGGTTCGGCCGCAAGAAGTTTTAATTGGACAAGTTATTACTGTAATGCCAGGGGAAAAAATCCCATTAGACGGTATTCTTATTGATGGTGAAAGTTCACTTGATACCTCTGCACTTACAGGAGAGGCTTTTCCTCGTTTAGTAAAGGTTGGGCAAGAGGTTTTAAGTGGTTGTGTAAATCAAACAGGTGTTCTTAAAATAGAAGTTACAAAGCCCTTTGGTGAGTCTACTGTGTCAAAAATATTAAAATTGGTTCAACATGCATCTAGCAAAAAAGCTCACGTTGAACGTTTTATTACTCGCTTTGCTAAATATTACACTCCTGTAGTTGTTATTGGCGCAGTTCTTTTGGCGGTTTTCCCTCCTCTTGTGTTAGGTGCAGTTTGGATGGAATGGATACAAAGAGCGCTTATTCTTTTGGTAATATCCTGCCCTTGTGCATTAGTTATTTCTGTTCCACTTGGTTTTTTTGCAGGAATTGGTGCATCTTCAAAACATGGTATTCTTATAAAAGGTGGAAACTACTTAGAAGCTCTTTCAAGACTTGAAAATGCAGTGTTTGATAAAACGGGAACTCTTACACGCGGTATTTTTACGGTTGTTGGTGTTCATGTTGTGCCAGAGGGCTGTGCTAATTGCGATGAAACAAAGCAAGGCGAATTATTAGAACTTACGGCTTTGGCAGAAAGGTATTCAAATCATCCAATAAGTCTTTCAATTAAAAATGAGTATTATGAAAAAACTCAAAATAATGTTTTAGATACAAAATTTGAAAACAGGGTAAAAGATGTTGAAGAAAAAGCTGGAAATGGCATAAAAGCAATTGTTGACGGAAAAACCTTAGTAATAGGTAGCGCGCGTTTTATGGAAGATGAAGGCATTACATGGAAAGACTGTAGCGACTTTGGTAGCGTTATCCATATTGGGATAGATGGCGAGTATGCAGGCCATATTGTAATAGCTGATGAGGCAAAGGCTGAATCAAAAGATGCCATTATGGGCTTAAAAAAACTTGGTGTAAAAGATGTTGCAATGCTAACAGGAGATTCAAAGGTAACGGGTGAACATATTGGAAAAGAGCTTGGAATAGATCATGTGTATGCAGAGCTTTTACCTCAGGATAAGGTGTCTCACGTTGAATCGATGCTTGAAGAACTAAAAAAACAAGGGAAAAAACGCGGAACGTTATCCTTTGTAGGGGACGGAATAAATGATGCGCCAGTTCTAGCCCTTGCAGATATAGGTATTGCTATGGGAGCTTTAGGAAGCGATGCAGCAATTGAAGCAAGTGACATTGTTCTTATGGACGACAATCCTGCAAAGTTAACGCTAGCAGTTGGAATAGCAAGAAGAACATTAAACATTGTAATGCAAAACATTTTTTTAGCACTTGGAATAAAAGGTATTGTTATGATTTTAGGCGCAATGGGGATTGCAAATATGTGGATGGCAATTTTTGCAGACACGGGCGTTGCCCTTTTGGCTGTTCTTAATTCAATGAGAGCCTTACAAGTAAAAAAATAGTTACTTACTTTAAAATAAGTAGCGACTTCCAAATTTTACAAAACTAAACGATTCATCCTCCAAAAGAGGGTGAGAGTTTAGTTGTATCCCTCCACCAATTTCTATAAAGGCAAAAATACTGGAAGGGTTAGTTTCAAGTAAAACTTCAAACCCACCATATCCACCAAGTATGCTTACTTGGTTAAGTTCATTTCCATAAAAAAAAGAAACACGTTGTTCATTAAAAAAAGAAGGAAGAATAATAGAGGAAGAGTGCTCTTCATAAGGGGATATTTTTTTTTCTGTCTCAACTGCACTCAATGTCCAACTTAAGACAAGAAAATAAATTATTGCTATATAACAAAAGATGCGTTTATTGCCAAAAATCATATCACTATTATACACAAAAAATCAGGTTTTTAAAGTACCTTTATAATTAAACTATGGCAAAAAAATATCTTCAAGTAATATCAAAAATGAGTTATGTAAACTCGAGAGTCTCGACTTCCAAAAAAATTAAATAAATGCTATACTTTTGCCTATGAAAGAAACGCGAACTGATAATATAAAATACATACTTAGAGGCCTTTTAGATGTATTTTTTGTCTTTTTTAAAATAGGCTCGGTTACATTTGGTGGTGGCTATGCTATGCTTCCCCTTTTAGAAGAAGAATTATCTATAAAGAGAAAATGGGCAAATAGAGAAGAGCTTTTGGACTACTTTGCCATTGGGCAATCTACTCCTGGTATTATAGCTGTAAATGTTGCAACATTTGTAGGTTATAAAAGACACGGTGTTATTGGAGGCATTTTTGGGACACTTGGAATGGTTGCGCCATCAATAATAATCATTACGCTAATTGCGGCATTTTTATCAAATTATACAAATAATGAAGTGGTGAAAAAAGCCCTTCTTGGAGTAAATATTGCCGTTGCGGCTTTGCTTACAAAAGCTTCCATTACATTTGCAAAAAATGGGATAAAAAAAGTGTTTCAAGCAATTGTAGCCATTACAACATTTTTGCTTGTTTTTTTCCTAAATGTGCCAACATACATAATAATTATTGGAGCCTTTGTGATAGGGTTTTCTATGCACTGCTACTCTTTTTACAAAAGTAAAAAGGGAGGTAACGCATGACATTGTTTGAATTATTTTCTATATTCTTTTATATTGGTCTTTTTACCATTGGTGGGGGACAGGTAGCAATAACTCTAATGTACCAAGAATTGGTTGGAAAAGGCCTTGTTGATGCTGAGCTTTTTTACAATATGCTTGCTGTTTCTGAATCTACACCAGGTCCAATTGGGATTAATATGGCAACGTATTTGGGCTACGAAATGTTTGGCATAATGGGTGGAATTGTTACAACACTGGGAACGGTTTTACCATCAATTGTAATTATAATTCTAATAGCGCGCTTTTTTGGAGCAATTCAAGAAAAACCTCTGGTAAAAACTCTTTTTTCAGTTTTACGCCCTGCTGCAACAGGACTTGTTTGGATTGCAGCTTGTAATGTGCTATTAATATCTGTAATTAGCCTTCCAAGTACAGGCGACTTTATTTGGCTTTCTGTTTTTAATCCACTTCGCATGCTTGCCTATGTAGTAATGCTAGTACTCCTATTAAAAACAAAGATTCCAGTAATAGTATACATTGCGCTTGGTGCTGTCTTTGGTATTGTTGTATTATAATAACCTTGACAAATGATAAAACATGGCTGATAATTTAGAGATGTGATGCTTATAAACAGGAGTTGTAAAATGAAAAAAGTGGCATTATTATGTTCTATTATGGCTGTGTTTTTTATTAGCTGTGAGACAACACCAGAAGTAGAAGAAGTTGAAAAAGAAATTACATTAGAAGAATCCTTCCTCTTAATTGAACAAGATATTGACTATATGCAAGGTTCGTGGAAAGGTGGTACATTTTCAAGTGAATGGTTTGGCTTTCGCTATACTGCAACCCAAGGTATGATTTTAACAACTGAAACAGCCTTAAAAGAAATAAATGCTACCCAGTCAATGAACTTTGATGGGCCAAATGCAGAACTTGAAGATTATAAACAAATGCAAATTGCATACGAAGTAATGGCACGCTCAGGAGATGGAAGCACAAAGCTTGAAGTGCTAAGTGAAAAAATCTTTGCAGATGACTTAACAGTAGAACAATATGTTGAAATATTAACAATGGAATTAACGGTAACTCATGGACGAGACGTTGTTTTTAATGATTATACTACAAGGCTCCTTGGAGATTCCTATTACTTAGACTTAACCGCAATAATAAATATAGAAGGAAAAACAGTCTATCAAACTATACTCTTAAGCGAAAGAGGTGATAGAATAGCAACTGTCCTATTAGAATATAAAGAAAAAGATAAACTAGAAGAATTATTGTCAGGTTTTTCACCATTTTAGTAAAAATATCTTTTTAATTGTATAATATTACAGAAAAAATACTTGCGTCTCAATAAATGCTGTGATAAAATTAAATTACATTAATTTATTGGAGGAAGTATGGAAAAACTCTTTAAACTTCAAGAACGTGGCACAAATACTAAACAAGAAATTTTAGCTGGTGCAACAACGTTCCTTGCTATGGCTTACATTCTTGCCGTCAACCCTGGTATGTTATCTCTTGCCGGAATGGACGCAGGTGGTGTATTTACTGCTACTGCTTTGTCAGCTGCAATTGCTACATTGATTATGGCATTTGCTGCAAACTTACCTGTTGCTTTGGCTCCTGGTATGGGCTTAAATGCATTCTTCACATTTACCGTTGTTCTGGGCATGGGGGAATCTTATCAACTAGCTCTTACTGCTGTATTCCTTGAAGGGCTTGTGTTTATTCTTCTTTCATTCTTAAATGTTCGAGAAGCAATTATTGACGCTATCCCTGAAAGCTTGAAAAAAGCTGTTGCTGTTGGTATCGGTTTGTTTATAACTCTTATTGGGCTTGCTAATGCTGGACTTGTTGTAACTGACGCAGGAACACCAGTTGCTTTTGCCGGTTTAACAGGTGCTCCATTAGTAGCAGTTATTGGTCTTATCATAACAGCTATTCTTTATGTATTAAAAATTCCTGGAGCAATTCTAATTGGTATTCTTATTACAACTGTAGTTGGTATTCCATTTGGTGTAACACAAGTTCCAGAAGGATTCTCTCCTTTCTCAACACCTGCAGCACCTATCTTTATGGAATTTGAATGGGGTGGAGTAGCAACATTAAAATTCTTCACAATTTTCTTCACATTCTTCTTTGTTGATATTTTCGACACAGTTGGAACACTCGTTGGTGTTACAACACGTGCAGGACTTACAGATGCAAAAGGAAAAATTCCAAAAGTAAAACAAGCTCTTTTAGCTGATGCTGTTGGTACAACTGTAGGTGCCGCTCTTGGTACATCAACAGTAACAAGTTATGTAGAAAGTACAGCAGGTGTAACAGCTGGTGGACGAACAGGTTTAGCTTCTGTTTCTACTGCAGTTCTATTCTTCTTATCACTATTCTTAAGCCCATTGTTCTTGTTAGTTCCAGGGGCAGCAACAGCTCCAGCTCTTATAATGGTTGGATTCTTTATGCTCGGAGTAGTTACAAAAATTGACTTTAACGATCCAACTGAAGGTATTCCAGCCTTTATGTGTATCATTGTTATGCCATTCGCATATTCAATTGCAGAAGGTATCGTTTGGGGATTAATTACTTATGTTATCTTAAAAGTTG
>CAYJKA010000120.1:0-5374 GCA_964370655.1 uncultured Treponemataceae bacterium
ATGAGACAGCCCTTTTTTTGTAACTTTTTTTACCCCTTAATTGTTATCAAAGTATACTATACTCTTTTATCCCGAAGGTCTCTTATGTGTTGTTATGTCTAGCCTATAATTTACAATAAAAGTATTATGGTTTGATTAAATTAAAATCTTAATGTATACTACTATTCACAAAAGGAGACAATAAAAAAATGAAAAAATCACTATGTTTTTACATGGCGTTACTTTTTCTATTTATACATAGTTTGTATACAACAGAACCTCCTTCAATTGTTTCTTTTGACCCTCAATACTTACGAGCATTTAAAACCGCAAATCCACAAATACGTACAACAGAATGTATACCAACTAGCCCATTACGATTTTTACAAGATAATCAAAATATAAATGTGTTTGAATCACAAGCATTACCAATTACACATGCAGTTTCAAAATACACGTTTTCCCCTCACTATGAACAAACTATTATTATTGCAGTGGACCGAAATCAAACAAATGAAAAAATTACCTCATGGGATGATATCCTTCAAAGTACCCTTCCAATTAATTTTTCTTTTGGAAAACCAATTGCAACAATGGCATGGAATACACCACAAATGCGCCAAATTATAGCTACAATGTCTCAAGCACTTTATGACTCATATAATATAAAAGCCATAGCAAAAGATTTTCAAAGATTATACGCTAATAAGCGTTTCTTTACAAATGACAATACTATTCCCCTATCTGTTATGTATGACTCTGAAGCAGTTGCGTTAATAAAAGAAGGGCGAAATTTAGAAATTGTTTTTCCAAGCGAAGGAACATTTTCTTTTACAGCAGGCTTACTACACAATAGCACAATGAAGTTCGATTCAAAGAGCCTTAATGCAGCATTGATTGATGCGGGCTTTCGCCTTCCTACCGGCGAGGCAAATGAGTTATATCCTCCTAGGGAAATGTATAAAACTGCCAGCAAGATAGAAGATTATACTACCTACAATAGGGCAATTGCAGCAATTGATCCAATTATGAGGCGAGACTCCTTTAGTGTAAAGAAATATGGATTTGCAGATAACAAAGAAAGAACACTTGCCTATGTAATCTGTATCATAGTTGTAATTGTATATCTTATTTCAGTGTTTTTTAGAATCTCTCAAAAAAATATTAGAAATTCCCTAATTATTATTTGTATTTTAGAATTATTGCTAGCAACTACGCAGTTTATGAAAGCAATAAACATGAATAATTCAAATTTAGAAACTTTTTTATGGTATGCCTTTTACTTTCCATTTGTTATGGTTCCAACAGTTTTTGTATACATTGCAATTATTACAGGAAAGGAATATCAAAGCAGAAAAAGTAATATAGCTTTTACATGGTATTTTATAGTTTCATTTTTACCTATCCTATTTGTAGCAACCAATAATATACATGGACAAGTATTTATTATACATGATTATTATAATACATACTTTTCATATAATTGGGGGTACTACCTTGTTATGTCATGGATATATGGAAGCATTATTTTTGCCCTTACAACATTAATCTATAAAGCATTTCATTCTCCAAGAAAATATTCTTTTCTATTTCCAATAGCTGCAGGTATTCTCACATTGCTTTATACCGTTGGTATAGTACTACGCATACCAATTGCCAGAGATTTTGATGTAGGATATGGCACAGGCATTGCTATTTTATTATTTGCTGAAGCCTGTATACAAAGCAAGCTATTCCCAGTGAATAAGGGTTATACTGCATTATTTTTACATTCTCGTTTACGAATGGAAATAATTGATATATATAACAATACAATACTAAAATCCAATTATGATTATGAACCAGATTCTCACTTAAAGTTAAAAAGAAATAGCATTAGAGGCGGGAGCTTTTTATACTTTGAAGACTACACAGCTTTTAATAAAATAGCGTTAGAACTTACTCGGCAAAATGATTTGCAAGAAAAAAACAACACCCTCCTTGAAAAAAAAGGTAAAACTGAAGCAAACTTAATTGCTTTATCAGTACAAAAAGAAGTGTATTCAACTATAAATGATATATTAGAGCGTGACACAAAAAAAATATATCTTATATTAGACGATATGAAAAACACCAAAAACAATCTAACAAATATTGCAAGAATAAACATGATTGCATGTGGAATAAAAAGAGAATGTGTATTAAGAATAAATACTTTACACAAAGAAAATCAAATACTAGACGATTTTTTAAACTACATCCATGAAATGTCACAGTTCGTCGTATCAATTCCACTAAAAATTACAATAAATTCAACTATTAAGGGATCGATTCCTATTTATCAAGCGCTTTTTATGTATGAAGTTTTTCGCTCTGCCATAGAACAAGCTGTTTGTCTTTCATGCGATTCTATCTTAATTCAATTATATGAAAAATCCAATTCAACCATATTTTCAATAATTGCCAACAAAGATATTTTTACACATATAAATCTTGAAAAGCTACAAGACTCTGCATCTGCCCTAAGTGCTACCCTTATTGCAAAGCCATGGGATGAAACAAAAGCACTGCTTCTTTCCTTTAGCAAACGAGAGGAAAAAGTATGTTAGGTTTGTATTTTTTTAGCAACTCCCAATTGCAGCTTTTATCAGCAATATCACTTTTGTTATGTGCCAGCCAAGTTTACTATGTGGCAATTATCTTATTTAAATATATACGAAAAAATTATTTAGAAATTTTTACTGAAATATTCTTTCTAATCTATATAGCAACTATTGCAACGCTACCTATTATAATTATTATAAATCGCCAATATGGCATAGTAGATATTAGTAATTATGTAGTATTTGTAAATATTCTTATTCCTATTCTATTATTTACTTCACTTGGTGTATTTTTTAAGGGAAGGAGCTTCCTTTATGTTCTCCTGCCTGTGCTAATGTCTCTTACCCATCCCATATTTTCAACGAGCAATTACAAACTCTATGTAGTTTTTTATTGCATATTTATCGCGTTTGGAATTTTACGCAATACAAAATTAATTTCAAATGCTCTTATTGAATACAAAACTATTATCACACCTCTTTCAATACGAGAAGGCCTTGATAATCTTCATACAGGCATTATGTTTTTTGAAACTGATGGTTATATCCAATTATGCAATAAAAAAATGAAAGAAATCATGTATAGGCTATATAAAAAGGAATACAAAAATGCACACAGTTTTTGGAATGCTTTAAAACATGATAATCTTTATAATATTGAGCGCTTTACCGTAGCTGAAGATATAGTAATTAGAACTTCTAGCGATACACTGTATTTTTCACAAAAAAAGTTTACAATAGGAAAAAAAATATATGTAGAGTTAATTGCTAGCGATGTTAGCTCTATAGATAAAGACATACTTGAACTTGAAAGAAAAAATCAGGAGCTAGTTAAACAAGAAAAGAAAATTTATACCTTTACAGACACTATAAAAAAATTAAAAAAAGAACAAGAAATCGCTGAATTACAATATCATGTACATGATATTATGGCACAACAATTAACGGCTATACAAAGAATGTTACAATCAAATGAATCTGGAAGCTATAATTCAGTAATCCCAATATTGCAAGATATGGTAAAGAACATTAAAACTAGTTATAGCCCAACCCTTCATCAAAGCTTTTGTGAACTTCAAGAATACTTTAAAAATCTCGGAATTGAAATACAAGAATGTGGAATATTTCCTGAAAACAGTAATCACTCGCAGCTATTTTTATCAATAATAAGAGAAGCTACCACTAATGCTATACGCCATGCAAATGCTAATATTATTTACGTTTCTATTTCAAACGATAATAGAGCATGGAACATAAAAATAACAAACAATGGTAAAGCTCCACAACGCACCATAACAGAAGGCTGGGGAATTTCTGGGATAAGAAAGAGGGTTGAAAAAGTTGATGGAAAAGTCAGCATCGAAACTTCCCCTATCTTTACATTAACAATTCAAGTAAATGAAGTCAATGACATTGAGTTACCTTTAAATTAGAGTAAAGCTTCTATTTCTTTTAAGAGTAATAATGCACAAAAAATAAAAACTATGATATAATTAATTACAGAAGATATGGAGGACTTATGGAATTTTTTTTACCAATAAATGTAGCATGGGTATGGCTAGCATTGGCAATTCTTTTTATTATTATTGAAGCACTCACATTTACCATTGTAACAGTATGGTTTGCAATTGGTTCATTCGTTTTGGTATTTGTATCATTCTTGCCAATACCATTTACCTTTCAGGTGCTCATATTCTTGGCAATATCAATTACATTGCTTATACTAACGCGCCCACTTATTTTGAAAAAGCTGGAAACGAAAAAACAAAAAACAAATGTAGATTCACTTGCAGGAAGTGTTGTTCTTGTTGTTAAAGATATTACTTCTTTTGAAAAGGGTGAAGTCAAAATTAATGGAAATATTTGGTCAGCAAAATCTGAAAGCAGTGAAACAATTAAAAAAGGCTCAGAATGTATTATTTTACGCATTGAAGGCGTAACAGCAATAGTAGAAAAAAAGGGAGAACAATAAAGGTCTCAATGCGAATAGCGTTGACACCATTTATTTTTTAATTTGCGTTGCAAATTATATATTTTATTGCCGCAATTGATATAATCAAGCGGCTTATAAAAGGCCAATTTTAAAAACTGATGTTTTTTCTTTGACTTTTTATTGGAGGAAGAATGATTTATTATGTAATCGCTGTAACCGTGATAATATTAGCACTTATCGTTGTTAATATTAGAATCGTACCACAATCAAGAGCTTTTATCCTTGAAAGACTCGGAGCGTATTTAACAACTTGGGGCGTGGGACTTCACGTTAAGGTTCCATTCATTGATAGAGTATCTAACAATGTATCATTAAAAGAGCGAGTTATGGACTTTAATCCACAGCCCGTTATTACAAAAGATAATGTTACCATGATGATTGATACCGTTGTCTACTTTCAAATAACCGACCCTAAGCTTTTTACCTATGGTGTAGAAAATCCATTATCAGCAATTGAAAACTTATCAGCAACAACACTTCGTAACATTATTGGTGAACTTGAACTTGATGCAACTCTTACCAGTCGTGATATTATTAACACACGTATGAGAAGCATTCTTGATGAAGCAACCGACCCTTGGGGAATTAAGGTAAACCGAGTAGAAGTTAAAAACATTGTACCACCTGAGTCCATTCAAGTGGCAATGGAAAAACAAATGCGAGCTGAACGTGAAAGAAGAGAGTCTATTCTTATTGCAGAAGGACAAAAACAATCTGCTATTTTGGTTGCAGAAGGAAACAAGGCTTCTACCATTTTGGAAGCAGAAGCTCAAAAAGAAGCAGCCATTCAAAAAGCTGAAGGTGAAGCACAAGCAATTTT
>CAYJKA010000121.1:0-5349 GCA_964370655.1 uncultured Treponemataceae bacterium
AAAAAAAGGCATTCTGTGGTACCACTGAATGCCTTTTCTTATTTATTGTTGTGCTCCGTACGTATCGTATGAAGTTTTTGGTGAATAAACACCAGATCTAATTTCGCCTGTTAAGCTTGGTATGTACATTTTCATACCCGGGTGAATTAGGTCTGCATTGTCTGGATCACTCATTGAATCTTTATTTGCTTGGTACAAGTTTTCCCAAAGAAGTGGGTTATTGTAAATATATGGTTTTCCAGAAATATTCCAGTAACAGTCCTTTGATTGTGCCCAAGGAGTAACTACATAGTATTCTGGAAGTGGTTTAACTTCTTTTATACCATCTAGTGCTGATAGTGATTCTTCTGCATACAATGTTGCTGTTGCCCAGTTTTTCATATCATAAGCTAACAAAGCATTATCTAAAGCTTTTGTTCCTGTTTCAAATGCCATTGGGTAGTACACATCTGCGCTGATACCTCTTGCATACACTACTCTATTTCTTGCATATATAATACGTGTATTTGCTTCATATTTTGCAAGCATTTCAGCAATATAAATTTCTGAAAGTTCTGCATTTTCTTCTGCTAACAATGAGTATTCTACTGCATCATCATATTCACCTGCATCAAAAGCTGCTTCTGATCGTAATGTATACTCACGAGCAAGTCTTTGATACTCATTGTCTCTATAGCTTTGTGCTCCTAGAGTAAAAAGGGTTACGCATAGTAATATAATTGTTATTAGTACTGACTTTTTCATTATTCAGCCCCCTCTGTGATTTCTTCATTAATTGGTGAAAGTGCTTCAACATCTGCAAGTGGAACTTGAGTATCTGCAGCTTCGGCTACTTCGTCTGCATCTTCAATTCTGCGTCGTGCTCTATCCATTGCTTCTTGTGCAAGTCTTCTTTTTTCTTTCACTGTTTCAAAAACTTCTTCCATTCCAGTTTTTGCTATTGAAAAGTTATTATATGCAGTTTCTGGATTGTCAGTAATCATGTTTTGGTCACCTTGTGTAAAGAATACAACTGCATTGTTATAATTATCTTTTTCTGCAACCCCAGCTTTAATTTCATCAGCTTGGCCTTTTACTTCTAAGAATGCTGCTCTTTCTTCCTCTGCAAGAGTTGTAAAGGCTTCAAAGAGTACTGCATTGTATGCATCAGCTGCTTTTTTTGCTTCTTCATATAAAGCTTTTCCATCTGCACCAGAATTGAATAATGCCAATGCTGCATTTGCACTTTCTAGTCCAGCTTCGAATCCTGCTTTATCATAAACAGAAAGACCCATGTCTTCTATTTTTCTTTGTGCTTCTGCTGCCATTGAACCTTGTTCTAGAGCCATGTATTGGTAAAGTATATCTGTGGCTGATTTATTAAAAGCCTCTTCATCTCCGCCATCTTCATACACACTATGGGCTTCAGTTGATGCAACATCAACAACCATCAATTCACTTCCAAAGTATTTTTCAGCACCTGCGGCTACTGCTTTTTCACGTGCTGCTTTAATATTTGCCATAAGTGTTTCGTTTTCTTCAGCCAAGGTATTATCTACTGTTTCAGTAGGTGTTACTTCTGGAACCTCTGTTGTCTCAGTTGTTTCAACAGTCTCTTCTGGCGTTGATTCACAACCAATTACAAAAAATAGCGTAAAACACATCGCTATAATTATCAGTTTTTTCATATTATGCTCCTTGCAAAATTACATTTTTACCTGTTGCCTCAATATAGAGTAAAGCATTTTCTATTTGAGATTCGTAGATGTCTATTTATTTCCAAGCAACGCTCGTGTAATAAAACAGACAAAAAGCGTTCGAATGTCCACCTTTTAAACTTCTCACCATTCATTTTACCTTATAATATAAATAAATGCAACTTTTTTTTATTTTTTTCTTATTTTTTTTCAAAAAAAAGTTTTAAAAAATGCTAAAAATGGCTATAATATAAATGTATTTTGTAAAAAAATGTTATCAATTTTTTACTAATTTTACACACGATATTTTTTGGAGGAATAGTATGGAAGGCGAATTTAGTTTTAACATTGAAAAAGAATTTGGAGTTCTGTCTACAAGCAAGGCTGGGTGGCAAACAAAGCTTACCAGTGTATCATGGGCGGGAAGAGATGCAAAATATGACCTTAGATCATGGTCCCCTGATAGTTCAAAGATGAGCAAGGGCATTTCTTTAACTACAGAAGAATTAAAAGCACTAAAAGAAATATTAAACACTATAGACTTGTAATTCTCTACCTTTTTTTAGCACCAGGGAGTACAGAAGTTCTTGCAGTGTAATTTCTTCAATCATATTCCCTGTAGTGCGTATTTTCATATCTGTTTGAGATAACATTGAAAGGCATAACACTGTTTCTTTTTTTGACCATAGTTTTGAAGCTGCAGAATACTGTTGTTGCATTTTCTTACTTGCAAACCCCTTAATCTTTAAGTCAAAATCAGATGGATAAGAGTTTTCTTCATGCAACAAGTGCCAAACTTTAAGTCTTCTAAAACAATGTGAAAGAGCCGCAATGAGTTGAACATACGATGATTCTTTTGAATTTCGAATATGCTGTAAAATTAGCAGTGATGCAGAAAGTCTTTCTTCTGGCGATTTATCTCTGTCGCACATACTTGCAAAAAGTGTAAAAGGTGACTCTTCCCTATTGTGACTTAAAACTGTATCTACATCGTCAACACTTATCCTATGTCCTTTATCAAAACATAGAGGGAATCGAGAACATTCACTTCGTAGTGTTTCAGTATTATTTTCAACAAGGTCTAATATTGTATCTATTGCATCTGCGTCAATTGAAAAGCCTTCTTTAGAAAACCAATTTTTTAACCAATCGCTTTTTTGATTTTCAAACATTTCCCAAAAAACTTTTTTATTTTCTTTTGGAACTATGTTTTCAAGTTTTTTATCTACAGAAAGTTCATCTGAGGTCATTATGAGCCAAGAAGTGTTTTCAGATGCAGATTTTTTTTCACACGCTTTAGCCCAATCTGCAAGAATTGCAATATCTTCTTTTTTCTTTATCACTTCTGCACTTCGTAAAATTACAAGGCGTCCCTGTGAAAAGAGCGATCCATTTTGTAAAAGGGAAAGGATTTCAGAAATTGATGTTTCGTTGGCATAAAAAACATCTTCATCAATATCGCCTAATTGTTTTTTTGCCTGAGATTGAAGTTTTTTTATTTCGTCATTTTTATTACCAATTTCTGGGCCAGCATACAGCCACAGTGGCACAACATTTTTTTGCGCTGCTGCCATTAGTAATTCCTTATTATATTTGAGAGGACTCCTAAAATTCGCACTTCTTGGCAAAAAATAGGTTTGTAGTCTTTGTTTTCAGGTTCTAATCGGATACGGGATGCTTCTTTAAAAAATCTTTTTAATGTAACAGAATCTTCAATAAGTGCTACAACTATTTCTCTATCTGTTGCATTGTTTTGCTTTCTAATAACTGCCAAGTCACCATTTAGGATTCCAGCCTCTATCATACTATCGCCATTTACATACACTGCAAAGTATTCGTAGCCGCCGCCGAGCATTGCACCAGGAACCCCCACTTCGCCTAAGTGGTTTTCATCACAAAAAACAGGTTTTCCAGCTGCAACATTTCCCAACACAGGAATCATGCATAACTTATTTGCATCTGCAATTTCTGTACTAACTAGCACGCGTAATGCTCTTGAGCGTCCTTGAGAAGGTGCTAAATATCCTTTTTTTCGCAAAGCTGAAAAATGATCTTGTACAGCTTTAATTGATACCGAAAAGTGTTCTGCTGTTTCTCGTACGGTCGGAGGACAAGAATGCTCTTGAGCAAAAATTGTGATAAAATTTAATATTTCTTGTTGCCGACTCGTAAGTTCTTTCATATTATTTTTGATTAATCTTCTTCAAATTTTGAATCAAATAAGCTACATAGTGCTTGTAGTGCATCATCTTCATCTGAGCCTTCAGTACGAATGGTAATTGAACTATTATATGCTGCAGCCATAGTTATTACACCCATAATTGATTTTGCATTAATTTCCATTCCATCTTTTGTCATAAAAACTTCAGAAACAAA
Organism: uncultured Treponemataceae bacterium; assembly: GCA_964370655.1. Lineage (GTDB taxonomy): Bacteria > Spirochaetota > Spirochaetia > Treponematales > Treponemataceae > CAYJFX01. The sequence goes on from CAYJKA010000121.1 coordinate 4,053, forward strand.
TTTATTTGCTGTTTGTGCAATTAGTGCTGCAGGTCGAGCATGTACTCCCGCTCTGTTTTGAACCATAACAACTTTTTCTGCCATATAATACTCCTATGTATTTTTGTTTTAATATATATCATCTGCACCATAATAGGCAGATTGTGTTTCACCACTTTCAATCCAACGAAGAACATTTTGATTAAAATCTCGTGCAGAATGGTAGCCCATACTTTTTAAGCGCTCATTCATTGCAGCTGTTTCCAAGATAATTGGAATATTTCGCCCAGGCTTTACTGGAACTTCAATCATAGGAATTTTTACCCCTAAAATTTCTTCAGTATTTTCTGCTGTTCCTAATCTATCATATACTTTTTGTGGGTTCCATTCTTCAAGCTTTACTAAAAGCTGTACTTCTTTTTGCTCACGAATAGCCCCTACCCCATAAAGCTGTTGAATGTTAATAATCCCCAAACCTCTAATTTCCATGTGGTGGCTAATCATTTTATTTGGTCCCTTACCCAGCAAAATGTTTCCATTTACACAGCGTATTTCAACAACATCATCTGCAACCAAACGATGTCCACGATGAACAAGTTCTAGGGCTGTTTCACTTTTACCAACACCTGATGTTCCACTAATAATTATCCCAATACCATACACTTCAATAAACACACCGTGTATTACCTTGTGTTCCGCAAAGATATCTGAAAAGACACGCAGAATACGACTCGAAAAGTCAGTAGATTGCAAATTTGTTTTTAGAATTGTACAGCCTGCTTCTTCTGCCTTATCAATAAAGATTTGAGGTGGCATTATATTATGAGTGAATACGCAACATGGCACATGATACGTGAAGAATTTTTCCACTGCCTCAAGATTATTTTCTTCCACTAGCTTTGAAAGAAAGGTACATTCCCCTCTACCAAATACTTGAACACGAGCAAACCCAAATGAATCAAAGAAGCCTGACAAAGCAAGCCCTGGTCTATTTAAATCTGGAAGGGTTATTATTCTTGACAGTCCTTTCCTACCACCAATACATTGCAAATTTAATGCGTCATGCCCTTTTAAGTCGAGGCTTAGAAGATCTAAAACAGTAAACTCTTTTTCTTCAACCATAAAACTACTATACACTGAATAGTGATTTTGTTCAATGACTTAGAGATAATTAATAATGAATTATTTACAATTAAAACCTTTATTTTCACAATAAAAAAACTGTTGCCATTACCACCAATATTTTGGATGGCACTTACAACAGTTTTTATAGCTCCAGAATTATTAATTATTCATTGCTAATTGTTAATTGTTAATT
>CAYJKA010000122.1:0-5329 GCA_964370655.1 uncultured Treponemataceae bacterium
GGAGATTCTTCAGGAGTGCAAATATGTAGCAGAATCAGAATGACAGGGAGTCGTAAAAAGAAAAGCATCGAAACGCAAGTTTCAAATAGAAAAAAAATCCCTATCTAAAAAGATAATGCTCAACCTTTTCTTCAATAGGTGGATACGGTACATCCTTTCGTAATAGGTCAAAAAAATCTTCTTCTTTAAGAGGCTTTGAAAAATAATACCCTTGTATGTAATCGCAGCCCATGTCCCGTAATATGGAAACTTGCTCTTTAGTTTCAACACCTTCTGCAACCAATTTAAGCTCTAAATCCTTGGCCATGTTAATAACAGCCTTAACAAGAGCAAATTTCTTACTACAGTTAAATCCGCAATCTAAAAAAGCCTTATCCATTTTAAGAATATCAACAGAAAGTGAAGATAGCCTATTTAAAGAAGATGCCCCGGCACCAAAATCGTCAAGTGAAACAGAAAAGCCAAAACTATGGTACAATTTTACCTTAGCTGCAAGTATTTCTTCCTGATTTAATATGGCACTTTCAGTTACTTCTAAGTCAATTTCACTTGGACTTACCTTATATTTTGCAAGAATATCAATAAGACGCCGTATTGTCTTTGAATAAAGTACCGTATGCCCCGATAGGTTAACTGAAATTATTGGCAAGTTAATAAATGACCTATTATAGCTAATAAACCTACACACCTCTTCAAAAACGTAACAATCAAGCTCATATATAAATCCTGTTGCTTCAAAAAGAGGAATAAAGGCATCTGGGTAGATAGGATTTTCGCCCATAGGATTCCAGCGTACTAAAGCTTCTGCACCTTGAATTGTAAAATCATCTAGTCGTACCTTAGGCTGGTAAAACACAGAAAATTCCTTATTTTTTAAGGCGCCTTCCATTCTAAAAAGAATTTCAGTTGTAACTTCTTGATGTTTTTTATCCTTAGGAGTGTATTCAATAAAGGTACTTTTTACAGCACTTTTACCTTGGACTCGAGCCCTGTTTGCATTATCTATCATAATGTCACACATTCCATGTGGCGATTCAATTATATATTTTCCAACAGATAAGTGAACAGGGTAGTTTTCCCCTATAATGCTAGCCAAGGCAGGTTTTACAGCGCTTCTCCATACTTCTTTTAAATCTACATCGCCATCATGCTTTTGAAAAATAAGAATCCTATCTGCGGCATCTTTTCCTAGTATGGTATTTTCTCGTAAAGCACACTCTGCTTGATGTATGTTTAAACGAAGCGCTTTTTGCTTTTCTGTTAAAGTGGAACCTAATGCTACGGTTAGTACCCTAGCTAGTGTTGCAAGAACCTTATTTCCAGCCTCTCGCCCAAAAGTTTTATTTATGTTTTTAAAGTGATCTATGTCTAGAGACACTACCTCATACTCACCGCTTTGCGCAGTGGATAACGCCTTTTTCATTTTGTCTTGAAACATATACATGGTTGGAAGGCCAGTAATTGCATCGTAGTTTACAACTTCAAGAACAGCTTCATAATGTTTTTTTTGGGTATAAAAGTAGTATACTGCAATAATTAAAATAATAGCTGCAAGGACTCCAATTGTTATTGGTAAGTTTTCAATGACAAGGTCTAATATGCTAACTCTTGGTAAAAATACACTTCGCTCTATTAAGCTTATTTCTTCAATTTCTTGAGTTGATAAATCGCGGGACATAATATTAAATACTGACAAGTATAATGTTGGAAGTGTTTTTGAAATGAACAAGTGAAAGGGTAGCTTAATTCTTGTAACATACAAAGAATAATCTTTTGAACCTAACCTTGCAAGAGCGTAGTCACTACCATTACTGGTTAAAAACATTCCATCAATTTCATTTTTTCCAAATGCATCTAAAAGGGTTTCAAGGTTTGAAAATGTTTTTAACGATGTTCTTTCAAATGTTGAGTGAAGTAAATCGTAATTAAAAACATTATATTCAATAATCCCAAAGGTTACATCATCATTGTTTGCAGCAATTTTTTCACTAAGTTGGTTTTTTGTAAACAGAACAATTTGCTGTTGAGTGTATGCCTCTGTATAATTATAATATTGGCTATATTCTTCTAAGGATCCTGTCATTGAAAGAATTATGTCAAATTGAGGAAAAGATTCATTAACTGTTTCAAGGTTATCAAATGGCTCGTACTGTACTGTAAACTGATGCTTTTCGGCTAGGGTATTGAGCAATTGTACATTTATACCTTGTGCACTTCCATCGTCTGCGGTGTACTGATATGGTTGATGATCTGAAGCATAGCCTACCGTAAAATTTTTACCACGCAAAAGTGACGCTTGGTCTTTTGAAAGAGCATAGTCAAACGATTCAATGTAGTCAAAATATTCATTATATATTCTATCGTAAAATCCATGTTCTGAAATTTTTACAATTTTTAATGCTTGGTCTATTTCTTCTAGTATATCTTTATTTTGTGGTGGCGCCATAAAACGAAGGTCAATGATACCTAATTTTGCTATTACCTTAAAATCCTTTGCAAAGTCTCTTCCCGATGATGAACTTGTAGCAAGGTAAAAGTCTGCAGAATGCTCTAAGAAGTCACTGTATTCATCAGCAATTACATATTCGACTGAAATATTGTGTTGATCTAGGTAGTTTTCTAAAAATGCATTGTAAGGGTTCCCTTCAAAAATCATTACACTCTTTCCATCAATACTTTGTGGGTCATTATAAAAAGCATCGGTGTTCTGGTCGCTAACTAAAATGATTTCAGCATTTGCGAATGTTTCTTGGGTAAATGAAAAAATTTCAGCACGAGCACTTTCGTATCCAAGTGGCCCTATAATATCAATTTCGCCACTTTGAATAGCTCTTGCAATATCTAGGTATTGGACTTCAATATATTCAAAGGTTAAATCACTGTAGTACTCTATTGTTTGGAATATTTCTATGCCATAACCTTTTTTATCTATAGAACTTTCATCTAAAATCATGTCGGTTACATCAATGTAACCAACTCGTACTACATTTGAGTCATTAGCTTGTATCATTGTAGTACATAAAATGCACATAGACACAAGTATACTTATGCGTTTTTTGATGCTCATTGGTATCTCCTCTCTAGCTACACACGTTAATAATTACAATAAATTCTGAGGATTTTAGTATCATCTATTATTTAAAGTATACAGTTGATACTTATACTTGTCAATGATTTTATATTATTTTGACTCACAGTTTTTACAAATCTTTGTAAGTATTTGCTACGAGAAAGCGCTTGTGGGATATTTTCAACTGTTTCTAAAAACTTGTAACACTGAAAATCTGCATGCTTTATGACCAGTTTTCATGGCGTATACAAGCCAAGCAAAGAGGGAGATTCTTCACGGGTGCAGATATTTGGTAAAAATCAGAATGACGGTGGTGGGATGCTTAATGTATAATGTAATGAAAACAAAGGCTTTAAACATTTCCTCATAGGTGCTTGCCGCGAGCAAGCCCCTATGGATTTTTTACATCCGTTCCAGTGGCGTGAAGTTTAAAAAGTAGCGCAAGTAGAGTGGTGCCCAGTGATGGGTAAAATAAATATTATAGTGCCCTAATGAAAAGGAAGGCAAAAAAGACACATACAATCATTTTTAAACCTGTTCCAAGTAAAAAGCCTAAAAAGGAAGCCCATGCAGACGACATGGCTTTTTTAGTATCGCTTTTGTCATGAATTAATTCACCAATAAATGCTCCAAGTAATGGGCAAAGAATAATTCCAACTGGGGCAAAAAAGATACCTGCAAAAATACCAATGGTAGAGCCAATAAGGCCTGCCTTTGTTCCACCTTTCTTTTTTGTTAGCCAAACTGGGGCAATATTGTCAAGAACTGTAATTATAACTGCAATAATTGCACAAATTATTAGTAGGGGTATTGAAACTGCGGAAGAATCTACAAAAAAAAGTAATAGTAGTGAAATCCATGCTAAGGGAACACCTGGAATAATTGGAACAAGGCATCCAATAAAACCTGCTATAAGTAATACCACTCCAAAAACAATAATTACAATGTCCATAACTTACTCCTGCATTACTTTGCTTCATGAAACTGCGTTTTGTATTGCATGGGAGATATTCCCATTACGCGTTTAAACACCTTTGTAAAATAACTTTGGTCTTCAAACCCACACATAAGCGCAATATCGGTTAATCTATATCTATCGGCCCAAATTAGTTCACAGCTGCGTTCAATACGTATTGTATTCAACACCTGTATAAATGTTGTACCTGTTTCTTGTTTAAATATACGACTAAAATACACTGGCGACAAGTATATTTTTTTTGCAACGTCTTCAAGAGTAACTTTTTTGTTATAATTTTCGTTTAAGTAAGTAAGAGTTTTTCTAATAATATGTGCATGTTTTTCTTCTGAATATTTGAATACAGAGTCTACTATTTTTTCCATTGTTGTAAAAAGCCAAATACTCATGTCTTCTATTGTTTTAAATTTTTGAATAATTTCAAAGTAACTAGAACTATCTTGCAATGCTTTTTCAACATTTACTCCTGTTTCTACAGCACTTCTATTTATAAGAATAATTAATTCATAAATACGAGCCTTTGTTGTGGTAATGTTTCCCCCAGCTGCAAAAAATATGTACCCAAGAATTTCATTTAACAATTTTCGGGCTTCTTGTTTATCGCTTCTAATTACTGCGCGCAAAAGTTCTTTTTCTTTGTTATATGGGTAAGAGGTTTTTTCGCTTCCCGACTTTAACCTCATAACATACGGAGTAATTTGACCTTGTATAAGTTCACTTTGCTGTACTTTTAACATTCTTTCAACAGAAGATGAATCATTTAAGAAAGTTGCAACCATAAATAAAAGTGAAGACAAAGCATTTACTTTTTCAGGGTATGCAATAGGCACATCATTTAATTCTTTTTCAATAACTGTAATAATGCTTTCGCTATAGGATCTTTCATCTCGCAAATCGCATTGAATAAAATCTTGCACATCTGTCATTAAAAAAGGGCCAACGGTAATTTTTGCCTTTGTTCCTTCTATACCAATAATAGGGGAAACAAAGCATACTAACCCCATTGGGCAAAAATAAATGTATTTTCCACCAAATCGTTCTGCAGAAGTCATACCGTAAATATGCGACTGTACGCAATTTTCTTTTGGTTTACCTGCAATTGCACAAACTCTACAATAATCACAGCTATATCCAGTTGCGTAGAGAATGCTCCCGTGGGTATCAGATACGGTACAGCCCAAGCCTGTTGCTTCTGTAAAAGTTTTGGCACAACTTTCTACTAGGCGGGTATCAAAATCTGAGTGTGTAATTATATCGCTTGGCTTCATTCTTATAGTATATAA
>CAYJKA010000123.1:0-5305 GCA_964370655.1 uncultured Treponemataceae bacterium
TGTTGGTGGCTACCTATGTGTTGCCACCTGTTTCAATTTTAATATTGCTCAATAATAAAAATCCTATAAATCTGCGTAATACTTGCAGAATTATAATGACCAATCTTAAGTAGTACGCGTAAAAGCAAAGATTTTCTACGCCACGACGGAGATTCTTCACGTGAAAAGATATTGGGTAAAAATCAGAATGACGGGCAAGTCACATACGTAAAAATATCCTTTCTATTGTAAACTATAGTATAATCTGCTATACTTGCTCTTACACATGAATACTCAACATAACAATATAACACAAACAATACTAAAAAATAATATAACCCTTATTACAGAAGCAATTGACACAGTTAAAACGGTAGCCATAGGATTTTGGTTTCAATGTGGTTCAAGGTATGAGCAAAAAAACGAAAAGGGTATTAGCCACTTTGTTGAGCATATGCTTTTCAAAGGAACAAAAACGCGTACAGCTTTTGACATTGCTTCTAGTTTTGATAAAATTGGGGGCTATGTAAATGCATTTACAGAAAGAGAACAAGTGTGTTTACACTGTGTTGTTCCAGCAATACATGCACACAATGCTTTTGAAGTTCTTTGCGATATGATAGAAAACTCTGTTTTTAATGAAGACGAAATTGAAAGAGAGAGAAAGGTTATCATAAGTGAAATTATTTCATCGCTTGATGATCCAGAAGAAACTGCATTAGATGCGTCAATTGAAACAGTATGGCCAGATAATCCTATTTCGTCATCTATACTTTCAACAAAAAAAGATATTAAAAAAATCACAAGGCAGTCTCTTAAAAACTGGTATAAAAAGTACTTTGTTTCAGGCCCCTTAATGGTAAGCGTATCAGGAAATGTGGGGGAGACTAAGATTCAATCGACCCTAGAAAAATTATCAGTAAAACGAGCCTTAAAAGACCATGCGCACTCATTCATAGTACCTAAATGGAATAGAGGAACACACTTTATTGAAGCCGATTTTCAACAAGAACAAATATTTGCTCTTTACCCAGTTACTGTGCCTCTTTCATTTAGTGACTATTTTGCTCTTGCAATAGTTAATGCTTTAGTAGGGGACACAATGAGTTCACGGCTTTTTCAGTCTTTACGTGAAAAAAGTGGGTCTTGTTATAGTGTGTATAGTTTTGTTTCAATGTATTCAGATTGTGCATATTGGTGTGCTTATGCAAGTGCTTCTAAAAAAAATGTTGTATCGGTAGTGGAATTATTGAGAAGTGAACTTAACTTAATTCTTAAAGACGGATTTTCAGATGACGAAATACTTGCTGCAAAAGAACATATTATAGGTGAAGAAATTATTGCAAGTGAAGACATGGAACAGAGAATGAAGTTTTTGTCAAAGAACTATTTTTTAAACTTTGAACAATGCTCTTTAGATGAGACTATTACGCATATTCGTTCAATTACAATAGACGATGTATATAAAGTATTACGTTCTTTTCTTCTAGAAAAAGTTGAAGCTTTATTAGTATATGGGCCAAAGGTTGGCTCAAAGGTACGGAAAAATTTACAAAATTAAGATAGAGAAGGTTTTTTCTTTTTAGGTTTTGGAACCTCTTTTAGAGGCTCAATAATGCTGATTACTTCTTTTGAAAGGTCTATATTCTCTATGTCTAATATATAGTGTTCTTTTGCACCTTTATAGGGGATTCCTGTTTCGGCATCTTGCATTATTTCAGATATGGCATCGATTTTTTTTACAAACACAGTATCGTCGCATACTAATAAAAGAGGTTTATCGTTTACGTATATCATGTATTCGCCAAACATCTTTTTATAGCGAACGATTCCTGTGCCTCGTATTTGGTCAACTGTAAATTCTATAAAATCAACACTCGATGCCATATAAATCTCCTTATTTACAGTATACTATATTGAAATCAAAAATCCAAGTATATTATGGTTTTCAAATTAAAAAAGCCGCTTTAGACTTTCTGTTTATCTGTGGTAATAATAGTACATTAGCTTTAGTATTTTTTTATAAAATAGATGGCTATGAATACGTGATTTAATCACTATACAAAAGTGGCATAATATGCTATTGTTTTCCCCTTATTTTACTATGTGAAAGTATTTAGTCTACAAACTATTGTAGTAATGGTTCATTACATATGTGCCGATAAAAGATTAGAAGTTTATGTCTAAGTACATGAAATATTTTTCACAATTGCTGGAGGGCTGTTTATTAATACTAAAGCTATTTTTACTGTTATATTGTTTTTTTTAGCTGTTTCTAGTTTTGCGGCCGGCAGAGAAGATAATGTTGAACGCTCAGTTGAGAACATAGCAAGTTGGCAGGAAACCTTTGACATTAGTGAAAGAGAAGAAGGAAAATACAATATACTTATCACAGCAACTGATGCTGCGGGTAATGTAAGTAATGAAGGTCCATATAATATTTTTATCGACCCAGAATCTGACTTACCAATCACAGGCATTACCAATCCTTTTGCGGATAGCATTGTTGTTGGAAACTTAAATATAGTAGGTACAGCAATTGACGATGACGCGGTTGCCTATGTTGAGCTTATACTCAACGGCAATGTTGAAAATCCGATTCGCGCCCAAGGTACTGAATTTTGGTCTTATTTCTTAGATACTTCAGACATGGAAGAAGGTGTACACACTATAGAAGCATATAGTGTCGATATAAATGGAATCAAAGGAAACTCTGTTACTACAGCTTGGCAATTAAACCGAAAACAACCAGAAACTCTTGTAGAAAATTTAACACTCGGCCAACTTGTGTCTGGAAAAATTGTTTTAGAAGGTACTGTTGAAGATGGGAACGGCATCAACTATCTCGAATATTCGCTTGATAGAGGGGAAACATTTATACCTCTAAAGCTAAAACACATAAAAACCAAAAACATATGGGCTTTTACGCTTCCTATAGACACAACTAAACTAGTTGATGGTCCTTCGGTAGTTTGGCTTAGATCTGAAGATAAAGCAGGTTCAAGTAATGTATATACCTGGTTATGCTTCGTGGATAACACAAAGCCTGTAGTTTCATTTTTGTATCCTGAAAAAGGCAAAGTAGAAAATGGAATTTTTTCTATTTCTGGCTTGGCTCAAGATTCTATAGGTATACAAAGCCTTTCTTGGTTTATTAGTAGTGAATTAAATGGCGAAATACCTCTTTTAGCAGGTAACCCTTATTGGACTGTAGATTTAGATTTACGAAATTATAAGAGTGCAAAGACAAATATTGCCATTGCTGCTACCGATGTTGCGGGGAACAAAACAATTATTAAGCAAGACATTGAAATTGATCCTGAAGCGGATAAACCTATTGTAACTGTTCAATTTCCGTCTGAAAACTATGTAGTAACAGATGATTTGTATTTGCGTGGTATTGTAAACGATGATGATGGAGTTGCACGTATATTATACTCCTTAAATGGGCAAGCAGAAGTTTCACTTAAAACAGATGGTGTTTTTTATGCTGACATTTCTTTATTAGAAGGTGCATTACTTGAAGGTAAAAACACGCTTTCTGTTCGAGCAGAAGATATACATGGCATAATTAGCGATGAGGTAACTATACCCTTTGAGTTTAGTAAAAAACCCGTTATATCTGAACCTATAATTATGGAAGATACGCGAGGTGAGGCTCTCAGCTATGTTTATGGGATGACTATAAAAACTCGATCAGATTCTTATATAAACTACACAATTGAAGGTAGTGATATAAAAGAAGCTGCATGGAGGTTTGCTAATAGTGTAGAGAACTACTCAGAACTTAAGTCACCTTCAGATAAAGTTAATCTAAAAATACCTCTTGGAGGCGCACCTTTAGGTGTTCTACCAATAAATGTTCGAGCAGTAGATATTTTAGGTAGAGAAGTTACTGAAACTATTGTTTTGTATATTGAAAGACAAAGCCAAGAAATAAAGTCTGTCAAACTTGAAGAAGGCGAAGAAGCACCACCGCAACAATTACTTAAATTACCAATTACAAGTACTTATACGTGGCTACCAGATGAAACAGTAAGTATATTGTCTTCAGGTACATATGTTTTTCCTGTAGGATCTGTAATTAATGGATATGCTGATTTTTCACTTCCTATTGAAGCAGAAATTACATCTGTTGGGATGGGTTCTGATGCATCATCTATTTCTCTCAGTGTTAACCAAAATATCGTATCGCTTAGTGCAAGTATTGAGGGTTTTTACAGTGATATACAAGTAACTGTTACTGATTCACAAGGTGAAACTCATCAGTCAGAGCCAATTTCCCTATTCGTATCAAACGAGGTTCCAACACTAGTGATTGATAGTAGTTTGCAGAACAAATGGGTACAAGATACTGTAACTCTTTTCGGAACTGCAAGCGATGTAAATGGTATTCAAAGCCTTTCTTACTCACTTGACTTAGGAGAAACATGGACAGATATTTCTTTGCAGATTGATGATAGCTGGAGTGTAGATGTTTTTCTTAGTGGGTATAATGATGGTCTCATTCCAATCGATATTCGCGCAACGAGCAATACAGAAAAACAGTCAACTGAGCGAATTGCCATAATTAAAGATACTGTTCCTCCAGAAGTTAGTGTTGTCGCGCCTCCTGTAGGAAGTTTAATAAATGGGGAAACTACCTTTGTCTTCAATGTTCAAGACAATGGAGGAAAGCTGGTTCGAGGTGAAGCTTTGCCTTCTGTCTTAGCACTACTTATGGAAGATACGGATGATTCTTTAGGTGCTGGTGACAATGTAGAATTAGAACTAAAACCTCTTATTACTCATTTAGCTGGAGGAAGTGAACATCCTTTACAAGATGATATGGCATATAGATTTACTGATGCGGCAGGAAATTCTACACTCATAGATAGCTACGACTTCAAAATCGATACTACATCAGATTTACCAGTGGTTGAAATTAACGTGCCAATAGAAAATAGCCTAATAACTACGGGGTATGAAATTTCAGGTGTCTCTTTTGATGATGATGGTGTCTCTGATATATTTATAAGCATTGATGGTGGTGAGTATTTCCAAATTGCAAATGACACAAACAGTTTTTCATATCCAATTTCGTTTGATGATCTATTAGATAATGAACATTCTATTTCAATGTATGCAGTTGATATTTATGGTGTGCGTGGAGAAGAAGTAACAGTTGGTTTGCGAGTCTCACGTGAAGAACCAGCAGGTGAGGTTACAAAACCTGCATTTGACGAAACAGTGCATGGTATCATTGCTCTTAGTGGTACTGCAAGTGATATGAATGGCATCGCTCAAGTTTTTGTATCCTTGGATAATGGTAATTCATATAACTTAG
>CAYJKA010000124.1:0-5265 GCA_964370655.1 uncultured Treponemataceae bacterium
TTACAAATCAACCAAAATTTATTTGCCTTGCCATCTTTATAGCACTAGGAACAGCTATTAGCGCCGTTACAGCGAGGCGCAAGGGCGAAGAAAAGCAAGATGAAGCAAACCAGGTATTATTGCAATCACTTTTTGTCATAATTTTTTTAGGAGTTTGCATTACATCACTGGCACTTATTTTTTCAGAACAAATTCTCCTTTTTGCAGGAAGTCAAGCTGATACGCATGAGGAATCTGTAGCATACTTTAGAATAATTATTGCAGGGCTATTGTTTCAAGCGCTTACCATGGGAATAAATGCGGCTCAAAGAGGAGTTGGCAAAACAAAGATAAGCATGCGGGCTAATGTAAGCATGAGCCTTGTAAATGTTACATTTAATTATTTATTAATTGGTGGTAACTTTGGTTTTCCAGCACTTGGGGTAAAAGGCGCTGCCATTGCTACCCTGCTCGGCTTTTTTACAGGCTTTGTTGTCTCTTTAATATCAGTGTTGCAAAAAAAGGAATATCTCTATCTACTCTGTAAAACAAATACCCTTAAATTCAAAATGACTATTTACAGAAGTCTTTATAAGGTTGGAAGTGGAACCTTTGTTGAGCAAGCATTTCTGCGTATAGGATTTTTACTAACGGCCCTTGTAATTGCAAACTTGGGAACAACTGCCTTTGCTGCCCACCAAATTGGTATGACAATTATAACAATTTCGTTTTCAATTGGAGATGGCTTATCTGTTGCAAGCGTATCTCTCGTAGGTCAAAGTTTAGGGCAAAAAAGGACTGACCTTGCACGTGTATATGGTGCATTTTGTCAGCAAATTGGTTTTCTATTTTCGCTCATTATCGCCATTGTGTACATTATCTTTGGTGAACACATTTATTCTCTTTTTGCAACCGATCAAGAAATTCTCGATTACGGAAACATTATTATGAAACTTGTTGCCTTTATTGTAATGCTTCAAATAGCCCAGTTGATTTTTGGAGGCTGTCTTCGAGGAGCAGGTGACACTCGCTATACAGCTTTTGTTTCATTAGTAAGCGTTGCATTTATTAGACCTTTCTCAAGCTGGCTTTTTGTTTATCCTTTAGGGATGGGACTAATTGGAGCTTGGATAGGCTTACTCTTAGATCAAATAGTTCGCTTTAACCTTACCCGTCACAGATTTAAGGGTGGAAAATGGCAGAATATCAATTTATAATGCATAATTAATAATTAATAATGATTTTACCCTTGCAATACTGAAAAATGATAGCGATTACCACTGGAAAAAATTGGTGGTAGACGAAATAATTTCTAGACAATGTAAAACTTCTACTAATTATTACTTGTTAATTATTAATTACTCTCCATTGACACAGCCCTAAAAAAAAGTTAGACTAAACTTATCAATCAATAAATTGGAGCAAAAAATGAAAAAAATACTTATACTTACCCTACTATTCCTTGCTAGTGCTCTCTTTGCAGGTGGAAAAAACGAATCAACCATTGAAACAATTCGAGTTTCTGGGCTTAATGGACCATCAAGCATTGGTCTTTCATACCTTTTTGAAAATCCTCCAGTAGTTGACGGAATACAGTCAACCTTTGAAGTAAGTGCAAGCCCTGATGTGCTCTTACCGAAGCTTTTAAAAGGTGAAGTTGATATTGGAATCCTTCCTGTAAATGTGGCTGCAAAGGTGTATAATGCAAACAATGGAGAAATCATGTTAGCTGGAGTTACAGGAAACGGCATGATGTCTATTGTTAGTAAAGATTCTTCTATAACCAGTTTAGAAGATTTAAAAGGAAAAACACTCACGGTAGCAGGGCAAGGAAGCACACCTGAATACCTTATTAGATATCTTATAAAAGAAAGTGGCATAGAAGTAGGAAAAGGCGAAAATGCCATTGAGCTTGATTTTTCTATCCCAACTGCTGAAATTGCACCAGCACTTATTAGTGGAAAAATAGAACACGCCCTACTCGTTGAGCCTTTTGCAAGTGTTGCCATTATGCAGGATAAATCCAAACTATTAACACGAGTTATTGATATTCAAAAAGTGTATATGGAAACAAGTGGGAATGCAGAAAATTATCCTGTAACAGCACTTGTTGTTAGAAGTGATTTTGCAAGAGAAAACAAAAAGCTATTAGCTGAGTTTTTAGATAATGTTGAAATATCAATTAACTGGGTAAATGAGAACCCAAAAGATGCTGGAACCTTAGTTGAAAAGCATGCTCTTGGACTAAAGGCTCCAATAGTTACAGCATCTATTCCAACATCTTCATTAGAATGGATAACTGCAAAGGATGCACAAAACAGTGTTGAAGATTTATTAGAATTGTTTTTAGAATTAGCACCGGCTTCAGTTGGCGGGAAATTGCCAGACGAAGGATTTTATTTTAATTAACAATTAATAAGTAATAATTAATAATGAATGTGAATCAATTTATGCAGTCTATCCTCTACTCAGTTTTACTACCCCTAACAGTAATTCTCATTCTATGGATTACACAAAGTGTAAGTATTAATTCACCCCTTATTTTACCTAGCCCTAGTGCAGTGTGCACAAGTCTTTTTTCACTTTTTAACACAAGTGAGTTTTGGCAAAATGTATTGGCAACTACAGGGCGAACTTTGTATTCGTTTATTATTTCACTTGTACTTTCTGTTATACTTGGTTGTTTAACAGGTTTTTCAAAAAAGTCAGAGAAATTCTTTTCTTTTCCTATGAGCATTATAAAAACAGCACCTGTTGTTTCTTTTATTTTGCTTGCCATTTTTTGGTTTTCTACAAACATGGTTAATGTATTTATTGGAGTATTAATGACTCTTCCTGTTATGACTAGTTCAATTGCAAATGCTATAAAATGTGTTGATAAAAAACTTATTGATATGGCAAGCGTTTATCAATTTTCTAGAATGCAAAAAATTAAGTACATTGTAATTCCTGAAGTAATGCCTTACTTTTTCTCAGGATGTATAAGTGCCTTTGCTTTATCATGGAAAGTAGTTGTAGCTAGCGAAGTATTAAGCCTTCCAAAGCAAGGTATTGGAACAGCTTTACAACTAAGCAAGATGCATATAGAAACAGTTGATGTGTTTGCCTACACAATTGCGACAATAATTTTAAGTTTTATATTTGAGAAAATTTTTATACTTGTGGTTCAAAGAAAAGTCTCATATACAAAGGCAGGTTCTGTATGAGTTCTGTAGTATTAAATAACCTTTCAATTACACGTGGAACAAAAAAAATATTTAGAGACTTTTCACTCTCAATAGAGAAAAACAACACAACAGCAGTAATTGCACCATCGGGGGCAGGTAAAACAACCCTCCTCGACATTATATGTAAAAGACTAAAAACAGAAAGTGGTAGTATTGACTGCGATAGCAATAGAATATCATATGTGTTTCAGGAAGACAGGCTTCTTCCATGGCTAACTGTAGAAAAAAACATATTTCTACCACTCGAAAATATAAATATTCCCTTAGAAGAAAAAAAAGAACGTGTAGAAAAGTATATAGAGCTTTGTGCGCTTACTGATAAAATGAATGCACAACCTACGAATCTTTCTGGTGGTGAAAAGCAGCGTGTCTCTATTGCGAGAGCTTTTGCATACCCTTCTCAACTTCTGCTTATGGATGAAGCATTTCAATCACTCGATCTTCATATAAAATTTCAGCTTTTAGAACTTTTTGAAACTTTAATACAAAAGGAAAAGCGTACTGCAATACTTGTTACACATGATATTAGAGAAGCGCTTGCCATTGCAAATAGAATTATTGTTCTAAAAGGAAGCCCGCTTGCAGTTAAACTTGATACAAGCATAGTTCAAAACACAAATGATAATGTGCGAGAAAAATATATTCACTTAAGCAAAGAAAATATTGACTTACATGATCATATATTAGATATTCTTTCAGTCTAATTTTTTAAACTTTATTATTACGATTGATTACGGTATCACGTTCAATGAGTTTTACACTCATTTTTATATTTTTTTGTTCAATGTTCTCACCCTTTATTATTTGTAGAAGCATAGTTACAGCTGTTTGGGCACGTTCAAATGTGTCTTGGTGAATAGTTGTAATTTGAGGGTGTATTATTCTTGAATAAATATTATCGTCAAAACCAATAACAGAAAGATCCTCTGGTATTTGCACATCATTATCTTGAAAAAAGCTTACCGCTTCTGCTGCGTAGTAATCTGCAAGAAAAAACAATGCGGTAAATTTTTCAGAGTTTTGTGCAATCTTTTTTAGTTCTTTTAAACGTGTTTCCTTTATTCGAGAGGTGCTTATTATATTACGCTCTGAAAAATGTATATTTTCATCTTCGAGTGCTTTTTTATATCCGAGTATACGCTGATTGTAAGAAGTTGTTATATCTTCTTCATCAGTTAAAACGGCAATATTTTTGTGACCTTTTTGGATAAGATACTTAGTTGCTTCATAGCCACCCTTAAAATCATCTAAGCCGACGTTGTAGAATCTATTATGCCTACCATTATAATAAGAATCTAAAAAAACTGTTGGGGTCTCGCTGGTTTCTAAAAGAATTTTAATGGCTTCATCTGAAAGCCACATAATAAGAAGGCCATCGAGCTTCCAAGTTTTTGCAAGCTTTACAACCTCTTCTACACTATGTGTTACATGAACCATCATATAATATCCATGCTTTCTAATTGCTTCTTCAAAAGCACCAAGAATTGTGGAAGTAAAGGGATCTTCAAACATTGTTTCCCCTGGTCGAGGAGCATTATACACAATTACACCAATTATGTGAGATTTTTTATGTGCTAAAATCTGTGCAGCTAGGTTTGGTGTATAATTTTCAGAATCTAAAACAGAGCGTACAAGAGTAAGCGTTTCGCTAGAAACTTTGTCTGTTCTGCCGTTAAGAACATTTGAAACTGTTGTAGGGCTTACACCCGCTTTTCTTGCTATCTGCTTTATTGTTGGCATTTTCATCCTTCTTTAATTATTGAGCTATGCAATGGTGCTGTCGCACGAAAGTGTCTAAAGCCCCTTTCTTTTCAAATTACTAGAAAACACTACGTCATTTCGATACGCACGTGGAGAAATCTTCTTTGTAAAAGAGACCTCTCGGCTACGTATCTGCGGTGACGGGGCGTTGCAAAATCTGCTCATGCCACAGCCTCATATTAATACATTTTTAGAGAAATCTCTACTTTGTAGATACTGCAAAGTAGAGGTTTCTCAGTTAACGCTCAGAAAAACAGAAGTCTATTTTAGGTATCCTAACCATTTTTCTTGTTGGCTA
>CAYJKA010000125.1:0-5227 GCA_964370655.1 uncultured Treponemataceae bacterium
TCAAGAGAAAATGCTTGAAATTAAACAAATGTATAAAAAGTACCGAATTCGCAAATTCATATCTTGCTTTTAAGAAAAATGTAAAGTATAATATTGTGAGGATAAAGAGATGGATGCGCGATATATAAAATTTTACTCGTCATTAATGAAAAAAACAAATTCTACAATGGGTGAGAGTATTTCAAAATATGATTTTCTAAAAGAAGTTTGTAATTTTTTTGATTTTGGTAATGGCTTTGTATATCTTACTAATCCTAAAAAAATATTTTACAGAAGTGATTATTACCATTTATATGAGGATGAATCTTTTAGTAATGAAATAGATTTTGTGTCTGTTTTAGGCCCTGAGATGTATTCCGAATTAACAAATTCCTCTATTCTTTTATATCACAGTCATGATGAAGAAAAATCTGAACTTCAAATAACCATAGCAGAGCTTTTTAATGCAGGATCTTATGTTTTGGTTCCTGTAAAAAATTTAAAAGGTGAACTTGCTGGTATTGTAGGATTATCAGATAGACGCGCAGAAAATAGACGAGGAGAGGTTGAGCTTGAAAACTGCCTTTCGGTTCTTTCTTTGTTGGTAAATATTATCAAACTTGAAGTGTATGAAACGGGTATACATAATGCAGAAGAAATATTAAAGAGAATTCTAGATCACACTGGAATAGATATATATGTAAATGATTTTAACACCCATGAAATTCTGTATGTGAATAAGAGTATGGCGGCTCCTTATGGTGGTGTTGAAAACATGATGGGCAAAAAATGTTATTCTTCTATTTTTGAAGGTAAAACGCAGGAGTGTGATTTTTGCCCACAGAAAAAACTAATTGACGAAGAGGGTAACCCAACTAAGATATATTCATGGGATTATGAGCGTGCGATGGATGGTTCTTGGTTCCGTGTGCTTAGTTCAGCTTTTCCTTGGTTAGATGGAAGGCTTGCGCATTTAGTTGCTAGTGTCGATATTACTGAAAATAAACGAAATGAATTATTGGTTCAAAAGCTTGCAAATCGAGATCAGTTAACAGGTCTAGCAAACAGGCGAAAGCTACTTAAAGACATTGATAGTTTCATAAAGGATGAGACTTTGTTTGGCAAGGAATGGTGTATGCTTTTTTGTGACCTAGATGGATTTAAGGAAATAAATGATACGCTTGGGCATGCGGCAGGGGATGCACTTTTAAAAGAAATAAGTGTTAGATTAGGAAAAAAAGCAAAGGTGCCATGTAAAACATATAGGAATGGTGGGGATGAGTTTGTTATCCTTCTTGCTTGTTCTAAGATAGATATGGATATGTTTGAGTCTATTGATAGTATAATGAAAGATTTTACTGACCCTTGCACTTATGAAGGTAAGCAAATTTCTTGCGGGTGTAGTATTGGGGCAGTTCATTATCCTATTGGAGGAACAAGTTCTAATGAGCTCCTGCACAATGCAGATGTTGCAATGTACGAGGCTAAAAATGCAGGAAAGGGTGTTGTTCGTTATTTTGGAAAAGAAAAGGTGCGCTCTCGGGAAGAGTTAGAAGCTTATATTATGCAAAAAGCTAAAGGGTAGTATTGTTTTTATAAAAATCTGATAAGTCTTTTTCTAAGTTTTTATATAAGTAATCTTGTTCTAGTCTCAAAAAGGCATCGCGACTTATATTTTTTGCTCCAAAACGCGCTAAATGATCAGTGTATACTTGAGAATCAATGAGTTTACCACCACAAGAGCTAAAATTTTTTACAAAAGTAACAAAAGCGCATTTCGATGCATCCGGAATATGTGAGAACATAGACTCGCCACAAAAAACTTGCCCAAGAAGTACCCCGTAAAAGCCACCAGCTAGAATTTTATCTCCGTTTTCATTTTCTTTCCAAGCTTCAAACGAATGAGCAAATCCAAGCTTGTGTAATTCTGTGTAACCTTCTATTACTTCTTCTAAAATCCAAGTTCCATCTTGGCCCTCTCTTTTTGCGAGCGAACAGTTTGTAATAACCTCTTTAAAAGCAGTGTTCATAGTATACAGAAATGGAGTCTTAGTCATAAATCGCTTTAGTCGACTTGGTATATGAATCTCGTGAGGAAGTAATATAAAGCGTGGATTTGGAGACCACCATACAGGAGGTTCTCCCTCGTTGTACCAGGGAAAAATTCCTTGCATGTAAGCCGATAGTAACATCCCTGGAGAAAGGTTTCCTCCACAGGCTACTATCCCGCCGTCACCTTCTTCAAAGGGAGGGAAGGTGAACCAATCCCCAATAGACAGAAAAGGAAAGTCTTCGTTGTTTGAAGGTTGTGAGGCGTTGTGCATTATGCAGGCAAGGCTGAGCGTTTTTTTGCTTTTGTTGTTGAAAGTGCAATGGAATCGCCTTTTACTGTAACTTTAACATTCCCACCTTTTGCAAGTTTTCCAAAAAGAACCTCGTCAACAAGAGGGCTTGCAATGTATTCGTCAATGGTTCGGCTCATATTTCTAGCTCCAAACTCTTCAGAATATCCTTTTTCTGTTAAGAACAATACGGCTTCTTCAGAAACTTCAATAGTTACACCTTGGTTTTCCAGTCGAGTATTTAGTTTAGCAATTTCTTTGTTTGCAATATCGCACATAATTTCTTTGTCTAGATGACCAAAGGCTATTACTGCATCAAGACGATTTCTAAACTCTGGACTAAATGCTTTTTCTACAGCTTCAAAGACGGCTTGTTCAGAGTGTTTTCTTTCACCAAATCCTATCAAAGAAGTATTTATATTTCTTGCTCCGGCATTACTTGTCATAATTATCATGGTGTTTCTAAAATCTGCCTTTCGCCCTTGATTATCTGTGAGGGATCCATAGTCCATAACTTGCAAAAGTATATTGTAGATATCACTATGAGCTTTTTCTATTTCATCTAGCAAAATTATGGCATGTGGGTCTTTTCTAACAGCACCTGTTAAAAGTCCACCTTCTTCAAATCCTACATATCCTGGTGGAGATCCTATTAAGCGACTCACGGTGTGTTTTTCTTGGTACTCACTCATATCAAATCTTAATAGCTTTGTTCCAAGGCATTCAGAAAGACTTCTTGCAAGCTCAGTTTTACCTACTCCTGTTGGGCCTACAAATAAGAAGCATCCATCAGGTTTTTCAGCATTTGAGAAGCCTGCTCGGGCGCGCTTTACGGCTGTAGAAATTGCTTCTAATGCACTATCTTGCCCAAATACAAGATTCCCAAGATCGTCTCTGAGAGTTCTAAGTTTTTCTTTTTCATCAGTATTAACTGTTTTTTCTGGTATTTTTGCTATGCGTGCAACAGTCTTCTCTATTAGAGAAACATCTACTATATTGTCAAGGACTTTTTTCTTTGAACTTTTTTCTGTTTCAGGTTGCTGTATTGTACTAGTTTTTCCATGCAGTCTCATCCAAGATCCAGCTTCATCAATAACGTCTATAGCCTTATCTGGTAGAAAACGGTCTGTAATGTACAAAGAAGATAATTCTACCGCAGCTTGAATGGCTTCTTCCAAATATGTAACACCGTGATGTTTTTCATAATGAGGTGCAAGACCTTTTAGCATAGAAAGAGTTTCCTCTGTGGTTGGTTCAACAATATCAATTTTTTGAAATCGCCTTGCAAGTGCTCTATCTTTTTCAAAAATCTTTGAGTATTCATCATAGGTAGTAGATCCAATGCATCGTATTTTTCCTGTAGTTAGCATTGGTTTTAACAAGCTTGAGGCATCGAGGTTTCCTGCAGATGTTGAGCCTGCCCCTATTATGGAGTGAATTTCATCAATAAATAAAATGCACTTTTCTTTTTTTAGTAATTCGTCGGTTAAATTTTTTATTCTCTCTTCGAAATCACCACGAAACTTGGCACCTGCAATGAGAGTTCCCATGTCAAGGCTATAAAGGCTGTAGTCTTTTAATAACTCTGGAACATCACCGGACGCAATCTTTTGCGCCAATCCTTCGGTTATTGCAGTTTTTCCAACTCCTGGCTCTCCTACATGAATAGGGTTATTTTTAGAGCGTCTGCATAAAACTTGCATTGTTCTTAAAAGTTCTTCTTCTCGACCAATTAGCTTTTCTAGTTTTTCTTCTTTTGCTTCTGCAATAAGGTCTCTTGTATATTGTTGTAACAATGTTTTTTTAAGAGGTGCTTTTTCTTTTGTAGTGTTGGTATTACTAGTATTATTTCCAACTTTTTTTGTACCGGATATTTGAGTAACTTTCCACTTTCCATCTAGAAACTTTTCTTCTTTCACATCTTCTGTGATGGTGCTTTCTTCTGTGTCCTTGGACAGACCAATGGCTTCTAGTAATTGAATTCTTGTGAGGCCTGCTTTTTTGAGGAAAAAACTGCAATAGTTTTTGTGTTCGTCTAACATACTAACTATAACATCAACAAGGTCTAAAACATTTTTATCTGCTGAGGCACAGTGCATAATTGCTCTACCCATAACAGATTGGTATCCCATTGTTTCAATTGGAGCTTTTTTTTCAACTTTTGGTATTTTTTCGTTAAGGTATGTTTCAAGAGATTGTCGTACATATATAACATCAGTATCGCAAAGGAGTAGTAGGCTGAGAACGTAGTCATTGTTTAAAGATGTAAATAAAATATGTTCAGGTGTAAGAAATTCATGATTAGATTTGCGAGCAAAGTTAAAAGCTTGTTCAAGCACCTTTTTTAATTGTTCTGATATTTTCACAATATCCTCCAGTTCTTACGTTAGCACTCTTCAATTTTGCATTGCAAGGGAAAGCCCTGTTTCCGTGCAGATTGAAGTGTAAGTGAAACTCGGGTCGTGGCAATATCGTATGTATACACACCAATTTCTGCAGCGCCCGAAGTATGTACTTTTTCCATTAAAAGTATTGCCATTTCTTGGCTTTTTAGAAAGATATCCATTAAAACTTCTGTAACGAAGTCTTTCGTTGTATAATCATCATTGATAAGAATCACTTTATAGTTTGGTGGTTCTTTAAGTTGTTCATCTAATGATGTAGAACTATTTATTTCGCTATTAAACTGTGGATTCATCTTTCCCGTCCATATATAATATAATACTATTTTTTTTGAATTTCAACAAAGTAAGAAGAGTAAATTTAGCAAAGATTAGGTAAAAAAGCAAGTAGTAAAGCATTAAATATCTGAAGTGGAGAGGGTATAGAAATCTGTCGGAATCAGAATGTGCTACTGGGGACAAACCCTTTCCCATCTAGCAAAAAATCTTCACTTATGCTATAAT
>CAYJKA010000126.1:0-5226 GCA_964370655.1 uncultured Treponemataceae bacterium
TTACATCACATACGATTCAACATCAGATGCTATCACAGCTCTTTTAGGTGGACACATAGAGTTTGCAGTTTCAAAACCTGCTGCTTCACGCCAATACCTAGAATCAGGTGACGCAGAGGCTATCCTTGCTTTTGCTAACGAAAGATACACAGGTATGCTTGCTGCTGTACCTACATTAAGCGAAATTGGACCATATGAAAATGTAGAATCTCCACTATGGAGAGGTATTGTAGCTCCTGCTTCAACACCTGATTCAGCAATCAAATTCTGGAGCGATACATTCAAAAAAGTATCAGAATCAGAAGAATGGCAAGAAGAATACATCACTAAAAACCTTCTTGCATCAATGTTCCTTCCTTATGATGAAGCAACAGCTTATATGCAAAAATACCAAGATGAATTTATGGCAACAGAAGGAATTAAATAATTTTTTTGTTAGCGCATAAATCATTATGATTTTGCAAAACAATTCGTTGGCTTAATGCCGACGAGTTGTTTTTTTTTGGACATTACAGTAGTATGAAAGAGTATACTAACACAAAAACAATAAAGGTAAACCGCGATGACAGAATCAATACACACATATTTCCAAATAGGAACAGTTTCTTTTATGGCTTATCCTACTTGCCAAAAAGATGAAAATGCAATTATTCCTTCAATTACAAAATTAGCAAAAGATGATTACTTTAACGTAATAGAATTAAACCCAATAAAAAACACAGAAATAAGAGCAAGTATTGCCAAGATATTAAAAGAATCTCATATAAAACCATGCTATGGAGCACAAGGACGTATTTTAGGTGGGGGATTGAATCCAAACTCTCTTGATGAAGAAGAACGCATTAAAGCAGAAAAATCACTTTTAGAAGGATTATCCGAAGCTGCAGAACTTGGCTCTACAGGTATGGCATTTTTATCAGGACACTGGGAAGAAAGCACAAAAGAAAAAGCGTTCAAGCAATTACTTAAAACAACTCGTAATGTTTGCACAGAAGCTAGAAAAAAGGGCATTTTTGTAGAACTTGAAGTATTTGACTTTGATATAGCAAAAAAATCACTTATTGGCCCTGCCCCACTTGCGGCAGAGTTTGCAAAAGAAGTGCGGAAAACACATTCAAATTTTGGCCTTATGGTAGACTTATCACATATTCCAATGTGTTATGAAACACCAGAGTTTACTATCAGAACATTAAAAGAATACATAACCCATTTTCATATTGGAAATACTGTTATAGAACCTAAATATGAAGCTTATGGCGATGAACATCCAAGATTTGGTTTTGAAAACAGTAAAAACGACACAAAAGAATTGCTTACATTTTTAAAAGTATTAAAAAATGAAGGATTTTTCTGCAAAGAAAACCCTTGCGTACTCAGCTTTGAAGTAAAACCACTTCCACATGAGGATCCTGAAGTAATCCTTGCTAACTCCAAAAGAGTTTTAAATCGAGCTTGGGCCCTCTTAGACTAAAATGAGTACAATATATATTTTAACAACTATTTTATGCGCTACGCTAGGAGGCTATTTAGCAAAGAAATTACGAGTTCCTGCAGGTGGCTTAATCGGAGCACTTATCTTTGTCTCAATTCTGAATATAACAACCCCAATAGTAACGTACCCATCTCAAATGAGAACCTTAGTACAAATTCTTTCAGGGGTTTTAATTGGTAGTCGCTTTACTAAAAATGATGTTTTACGTTTAAAAACAATGGGTGGTCCTGCAATCATACTTTCAGTATCTTTACTAAGCCTTACAGTGATATTTGCCTTTATGATGACCAACATTACTCAAATAGACCTAACAACGGCATTCTTTTCTTGTGCACCGGGTGGAGTATCAGATCTTGCTCTTATTGCAGCAGATTTAGGAGCAAACCCTGAACAAGTTGCCCTCTTACAATTAGGAAGATTCGCCTTTGTTTTGTTATTTTTCCCCACGTTTATAAAACGACGCTATTTGTCAAAGAACACAGAAATACAAAAAGACATTTTAGCAACCACTTCAAACAAAAAACAACAAAGCAGAAAGCCTGTTTTAAATATACTCAGTATACTTCTTGGAGTATTCGGAGGATTTCTTTTCAAAGCTTTAAACATTCCTGCAGGTACCATTTTTGGATCAATAGCCTTTACCATACTTGGAAATTTTATTATTACAAAGGCCTTCTTTCCAAACATTGTAAAATTTTTTATACAAGTACTTGCAGGCTGCTACATTGGAAGCCAAATTAATAGAGATGCAGTGCTTTCAATCCCTGAACTAATTTTACCCCTTTGCATCGTTATATGCGGGATATTAGTTATGGCCTTTTTAAGTGCATTTATCATACATAAAGCAACAAAACTCGATTACATAACAAGTCTTTTTTCTTGTATTCCTGGTGGTATTGCAGAAATGGGAATCATAGCCGACGATCTAGGACTAGATACTCCTAAAATAATTGTAATGCATACAATCCGAGTAATTGCAGTTATTTGTTTTTTTCCAATATTAGCAAACGCTGTATTGTAATATTTATATCAATGCCCATGTAAAATATGCTCAACGAGCACTTTTTTACACGCGTTTAAATCGCCAGCGTTAAGTAATTGAATTATTTTTGTGTGTTGATCTATATATCCAGATAATTCGATATCGGGAACATTTTGCATAATACGCAATTGTTGAATTTGTGCATCCAATCTTTTATACATATTTAATAAAATATCATTTTCAGACGCTTTTATAATTGCCATATGAAACAAACTGTCATTTTCATAAATAAGGGCTCTGTCTGCAATTCCAACTGCAAAAAGGCAATCGGCAGCCCTTCTTGAAATTTCTTCTTTATGTTTTACCAATGATTCAGGTGTAATAGTATCTAGAGCAAGCTGTTCAAGTGCAATTCGAACAGAGGCTATATCGCTTGCTTCTTTTTCGGTAATAGTGCGGACAACAGCATGGCTCCTTGGCTTTATGGTTACCAAGCCATACTCGCTTAACATTCTAACGGCTTCTCGAATAGGTGTTCTTGAAACATTAAATTGCTCTGCGAGCGTTTCTTCAGGAATTTTACTCCCACCTGCAAGTTCACCCTTTAATATTTTTTCTTTTATGAGATGATATACTTTATTTGATAAATTTCTTTTTTTTTCACTCGGCATTATGTTTCCTTAGTCTCGCATCAATCGTATACATTTACGAAATACTACACCATATTACAGCAAAAAAAAAGAAAATGCAAGTAATTTAGTCATTATTATTTAAATTGTA
Organism: uncultured Treponemataceae bacterium; assembly: GCA_964370655.1. Lineage (GTDB taxonomy): Bacteria > Spirochaetota > Spirochaetia > Treponematales > Treponemataceae > CAYJFX01. Next base: position 3,255 of record CAYJKA010000126.1, read on the forward strand.
TACAATTTTAAAATTCTCAAATATATTTTATAAATCATTATAATACAACATTTTATAAAAACATTACAAAATAATACTTTGTTTTCAACAAAATCAACTTGACTGTAAAGTAAAAATAGTATACAATCACATAAGTTGATAATAGCATACCTATCATCAAAAAAAAGGAGAATATTATGAACCTATGTTATCAAGTTGCAACGCCTGATGTTGCAATTGCGCCTTCAGTAACTGCATACCAAGGCCCACTAGAAAAAAGCTTTTCAGATCTTGCAATGCTTGGATACACCGGTGTTGAGCTTATGACTTTAAATCCTTCGGAATTAAAGTGGGATTTCGTTAAATCAGAAGCAGAGAAGAATAATCTTAAAGTTGCACTTGTTTGCACAGGTGAGCTTTTTGGTCAACTTGGTTTAAGTTACTCAAACCCTAAAGAAGAAATTAGAGCAGAAGCAATTAGACGTTCAAAAGAAATTATAGACTTTGCTCATGTACTTGATGCAAACATCAATATAGGACGAGTTCGTGGACAATACTGCAACGACATATCAAGAGAACAAACTGAAAGCTACGCAATTGATGCGTTTAAAGAATTAAGCGAATACAGTGGGAAGAAAAATGTAAAAATCGCTCTTGAAACAGTAACAATAATGCAAACAAATTTTGTAAACACTTGCGAAGAAGCCGTTAGAATCATAAACGCTGTAGACAATGAATACTTTCGCTTAATGTTAGATATCTTCCACTTGAACTTAGAAGAAAAAAATGTTATAGAAGCGATTAAAACATATAGTCCATACAACATTCATGTTCATCTTGCAGACAATAATCGCCGATATCCAGGCCATTGCGGGCTCGATTTTGAAAAAATTATAACAACTTTTAAAGAATGTGGTTACGATGCAAATTTTTGTACTGAAATTTTCCAAATTCCAAACCAAGAAGAAGCTGCAAAAGGCGCAATAACACACCTTAAGCCTATTTTTGATAAAGTATACGGGTAACTTAAATGAAAAGCATATCACTTATTCACACAGTAGAAAGCGTCGCAACAACTTTTGGTGCAAAGATAAAGAATGCCCTTTCAGAAGAAGTACTTATTCATAATATTTGGGATGACTTTCTTTCTACAGACGCAAACGCGCGTGGAGAATTTACTATTGAAAACAAAAACCGCCTCTTCCATGATTTTAAGTCATGCGAGTTAACAGGCGCTGATTTAATTGTAACTACATGCTCTACTTTAACACCTCATGTTGTACAAATTAGACCGTTAATAAAAACGCCCATAATTGCAATTGATGATGCTATGGCTAAAAAAGCTGCATCAATTGGAAATAAAATGCTAATATTAGCCACAGCGCAAAGTACAATTGAACCAACAAAAGTTAAAATAGAGTCAGAAGCAAGCGCAATTGGAAAAACAAATTTTACCCCTGACACATTTGTGTGTGGCGATGCCTTTGTTGCACTAAAAAAAATGGACATGGAAACCCATGACAAACTACTTTTAGCAAAAGCAAAAGAATTCCAAGGGTATGATTGCATAGTATTGGCTCAAGCATCCATGGCACATTTAACAAGTCAAATAGCAGAAATTTGCGACTGTACAGTTCTTAACAGCCCTGAACTTTGTATAGAACAAATAAAACAAGCTATGGAAGCTTTATAACAAGGAAATTAATAAAGGCTTTAATACATTTAGTATTTTCGCCTTTGTTTTTCAATTTGCGTTGCAAATTGTATATTTTATTGCCGCTTTTTCTATCCATTAGCGGCATTTAAAAAGTCAACTTCAAAAACTGATGTTTTTTCTTTGACTTTTTATGGAGGAAATAATGACACCTGAAAAAAAACAGGAACTAGATGCACTTTGCCTCAAATTCCGAACCGATGTAATTGAAACATTACATGCAATCCAAACTGGTCACCCAGGAGGATCTCTTTCTGTATGTGAAATTCTTACAACGCT
>CAYJKA010000127.1:0-5198 GCA_964370655.1 uncultured Treponemataceae bacterium
CTGGATTAGGGAAGATACTAATATGTATAAACTTGTGGTAATGGATATTGAATAAAAACTTTTATATTGATTTACATGGTTGTGCGAAAAACCAAGTTGATGCAGAATTAATTACCCACCGTTTACAGAGTAAGGGGTGGGTTTTAGTGTCAGATGCAGAATATGCTAATCTTATTGTTGTAAATACGTGTGGTTTTATTGAAAGTGCAAAAAAAGAATCACTGGATGCAGTAATATCAGCTCGCGAAAATTACCCAAATGCAAAGATACTTATGGCAGGCTGTCTTTCAGAACGATATGCAGATATCTTTGAAACAGACTTGCCAGAAGTGGATGGAATTTTTGGTAATGGTGACTTATCTAAAATCGATGAAGTAGTAGACTCTCTGGAAACAGGGAAAAGACCTGTTGAAACATATGAGCAAATTGGGGTTTGTGAAGGTGAAAGAACAAATCTTTTTGATTACCCTGCTAGTAGTTATATAAAGATAACCGAAGGTTGCGATAACTATTGTTCTTTTTGTGCTATACCCTTAATACGTGGTAGACTTAGAAGCCGCCCTGTAGATTCAATTGTACAGGAAATAAAAGCTCTTTATGAAAAGGGTATATTTGAATTTAATCTTATAGGTCAGGATTTAGCAGCCTTTGGAAGTGAGAATTTTACAAAAAACCAGCAAGAGACCTATAACTGGAATGATATTGGAAAAAGTCCACTTGCAAATTTGTTAGAAAAAATAAGCCAACTAAAAGGAAACTTTTGGGTTAGATTGTTGTATATTCATCCTGATCACTTTCCGCGTGATATTCTTCCCATAATAAAAGACGACTCACGATTTTTACATTATTTTGACATACCCTTTCAATCAGGCGATAACGAAATCATTAATGCAATGAACCGAACAGGTTCAAGTGAAATTTATGATAAACTTGTAAAAGATATTCGAAAAGTCTTGCCAGATACAGTTTTGAGAACCACTTTCTTATGCGGATTTCCTGGTGAAACTGACGAAGCTGCACAAAACACTATTGATTTTCTTCGCACTATACGACCAAATTGGTCAGGATGTTTTTCTTATAGTAGAGAAGAAGGCACCGCATCATATAATTTTAAAAAGAGAGTTCCTGCTAAAGTAACAAAGTTACGTGTAGAAGCTCTTCAACAAGTGCAAACTCAAATAACAGAAGAAAAGCTATATGACCATGTTGGGAAAACATATGATGTTTTAATTGAAGAACTTATTGAAGGTGAGAGTGTTGCATTAGGTCGAGCATGGTATCAAGCACCTGAAATAGATGGTGCCTGCGTTGTGTTGTATGATGAAGATTTTGATGATGTAGAAAACATTAAACCTGGCGCAGTTGTTAAAGTTCAAATTACTGGAGTACGAGGTGTAGATTCGGTAGGAAACTATGTCAAATCTTGATTATCTTTCGCTATTAAATGATGAACAAAAAGCCGCTGTAGTGCATGAAGGAGGCTCCCTTCTTATTTTAGCTGGAGCTGGTTCTGGAAAAACACGCGTGATAACTACAAAAATCGCGTATCTTATAAAAGAAAAAGATATAGATCCCAGAAATATTCTTGCAGTAACGTTTACCAAAAAGGCTGCAAATGAAATGGCAGAGAGAGCCCGCCTCTTAGAACCGAGAGCAGGTTTTACACCTATTAGGACATTTCACTCGTTTGGGTCGTGGTTTCTGAGGCTTTATGGAGAGCATGCGGGATTAGGGTCTAATTTTACTGTATACGATGATGATGATATGGTAACACTTTTAACAAAGTGTACTTCATTAAATAGACAACAAGCTTCTACAGTTGCACACGGTATATCTAGAGCAAAAGATTATTGTCTTTTACCTGATTCACCAGACTTAGTAAATATTAGTACAGATATTGAATTTCCACATTTATATAAAATGTATCAAGATCGTTTGCGTGAAACAGGAAATGTGGATTTTGGTGACCTTATTATGTTGCCTACTTTAATATTGCAACAAAATGAAAAAGTGCGCGAGCAAATGCATTATCGTTTTAAGGTAATTATGGTGGATGAGTATCAAGATTCAAACGTTGCACAGTTTTCACTTTTACAACAATTAGCTGGTGAGCAAACCTATGTGTGTGTTGTAGGCGATGATGATCAGTCTATTTACAAGTTTCGAGGTGCAGAGGTTAAAAATATATTAACCTTTCAAGACCATTTCCCAAATACCACTATAATTAAATTAGAAAAAAACTATCGCTCTATTGCACCTATTTTACAAGTAGCCGATGATGTTGTTCAAAAGAACATTGGTCGTTTAGGAAAAACTCTAAGTGCAGAAAGAAAAGGTGGGAAAAAACCTAATCTAGTATTTATGGAAACTCAGGATGTGGAAACCTATTTTTGCGCCCATCTTATTCAACAAGCCTATGCAAAGGGGTGTCCTTATTCTGACTGGGCCATTTTATATAGAACTAATGCACAATCACTTGGCTTTGAAAGCGAGTTTTTGCATAAAAAAATTCCTTATACTGTTGTAGGTGCGCTAAAGTTTTATGATAGAGAAGAAATAAAAGACATTTTAGCGTTCTTATCTCTAATAGCAAACCCAAGAGATGAAATAGCTTTTAGAAGAATAATCAATAAACCTCCGAGGGGCATTGGAGCCGTCTCGCAGGACAAAATTATTGATTCAGCACGTCAACTTATACGAAATGAAGGCGATATGCTGCTAGGAAGTTCAACAAATTTACTAGAGGCTTGTAAAAATAGTTTAAAGTCTATGAGTAAAAAAGCTCAAGGTGGGTTACAATTATTTTTAGACCTAATTGATGAATTAAAAGAAGCAATTCATCTAGATGAAGCAGGTAGCTTGGTAAAACAATTTGAAGAATCAGATCAACAAAATGAAAATAATGAAGATACAGCTTTTGAAGCATCTGAGCGTCTTTCAATATTTATTGAAAAGATAGCACAGAAATCAGGATTGATAGATTATCATAATGCGCAAGATGAAGTAGCTGGAACTCAAAAAGTTTCAAATATTCAAGAACTTGCAAACTCAGCAGTATTGTATCCTTTAACACATAAGGGTTTATTAGATTTTCTTGACCATATCGAATTAGATAGAACTATAGATACAACAGATGAAGATGAAAAGGATAAAGACGCTGTAACGCTTATTACGCTTCATAACACAAAAGGACTAGAGTTTCCTCGTGTTGTTATGACTGGTTTGGAGCAAGGTATATTCCCTCGAAATGGAAAAGATGATGATGAAGTTGAAGAAGAAAGGCGTTTATTTTATGTAGGTGCGACTCGTGCAAAAGATGAACTCTATATTACTTCATGTGCTATGAGGAGAATGTATGGGAAAACGGATCGAATGAGGCCGAGCCCATTTTTGAATGAAATAAATGCAGCTTCTATAGAAATTATGGGTGATCCTCCTCCTGAGTTCTCTCAAAGTGGATTTAATACTGCTGGGTCTAAAAAAACAGAACTTATGCAACGATGGTCAAAAGGGGAAAAGATTTTTCATGATGACTGGGGGTATGGATATATTTCTTCTACAAAAGGTGAAAATCTAGGCGATGATGAATATGTTATTACCGTTCAATTTGAAACTGGCTCATTTAAGCAATTTATGCCAAAATTTCAATCGCACAGTTTAATGATAGTAAAAGAATAATTTCTTTTATTAAAAAGCACGCTAAAAAACATTGCCTATAATAAACTTTTCTTAATAAATATTGAATAAATTACATAAATACTGTACAATTAGTCATAATACGGGAGGTATCATGACTAATCAAAATGAATTAGACTATTTACAAAAAATTGCAAACTCAAAGGGTCTTACCGATGTTATTTCTTCAGACTTATATCAACAGCATGATGTAAAGAGAGGCTTGCGTTACAACGATGGACGAGGTGTTCTTGTTGGCTTAACAAGAGTAGGGGATGTTGTTGGATACGAAATGATAGACGGTGTTAAAACTCCTGTTCCAGGCCGCCTTATTTATCGTGGCTACGATATAGCTGACCTTATAAAAGACGCAGAGACACGGGATGATTTTGGTTTTGAACAAACAATTTATCTCTTGCTTTTTGGAAATCTTCCTACCCAACAAGAACTCAGAGAGTTTACTGCATTTTTAGGTGCAAAACGAAGCCTTCCTGATAATTTTACAGAAGATATGATTATGAAAGCTCCTTCACCAGATATTATGAATAAACTAGCGCGAGGTGTACTTGCTAGCTATTCTTATGATGATAATCCAGAAGATGTTTCAATTCAAAATAATCTTCGCCAGTGTATAGAACTAATTGCCCGATTTTCAACTCTTACAGCGTATGCATACCAGGCAAAAAGACGTTACTATGAAAATAAAAGTATGTACATACATAATCCTAAAGAAAATCTTTCTACAGCGGAAAATCTTCTTAGGCTTATTCGACCTAATAAAGAGTATACTAAACTTGAAGCTTCAATTTTAGATCTTTCTCTTATTTTGCACGCAGAGCACGGGGGAGGAAATAATTCATCCTTATCAGTTCATGTACTATCTTCTTCAGATACCGACACCTATTCTGCAATTGCTGCAGCTGTTGGTTCGCTTAAAGGACGTCGCCACGGTGGAGCTAACAGTCAAGTAATGGGTATGATGGATGACATAAAAGCAAATATAAAAGATTGGACAAATGAAAATGAAATTGCTGAGTATCTTAGAAAAATTGTTAGAAAAGAGGTAGGTGATAAATCTGGCCTCATTTATGGACAAGGACATGCAGTTTATACCGTTTCTGATCCAAGAGCTATTCTTTTAAGAGATAAGGCAAAAGATCTTGCGATTGAAAAGAATTGTTTGGAAGAATATGCCTTATACACAATAATAGAACGTTTAGCACCGAAAATTTTTGCTGAAGAAAAAAATTCAGATAAACAAATATGTACCAATGTAGACTTTTATTCTGGATTTGTGTATTCAATGCTTAATATACCACGTGACTTATTTACCCCAATTTTTGCTGTAAGCCGAATTTCCGGCTGGGCGGCACACAGAATGGAAGAAATAATATCAGGTGGGCGTATATATCGTCCTGCATTCAAAAATGTATTAGATGAAAAAACATTTATTCCAATGGACAAACGATAATCTAAAAGACTAAGCGGATAGTGAAAACTATTCGCTTTTTTATTTTAAATCC
>CAYJKA010000128.1:0-5191 GCA_964370655.1 uncultured Treponemataceae bacterium
AATGTTGCAATTAGAGAAAAGGCTTAAGCGAGGAGAAAGGAACGAAATATGAAAACAAAACAAGATTTTCCTACTATCAATGACAGATCGATGGAGGGTATAAAAGACGATGGGACAAATTTTAGAGTTTTAGTTGTTGATGACTCGATTTTCGTCGCAAAACAATTAGGCCAAATTCTATCTAGCGAAGGTTATGAAGTAGTTGCTACAGCAGGGGATGGACAAGAAGGTGTTGAAAAATACAAAGACCTTTATCCTAATATTGACCTTGTTACAATGGATATTACTATGCCAAAAATGGACGGGCTCACAGCGCTTGAACATATTATGGCATTTGATAAGAGTGCAAATGTAGTAATGATTAGTGCTTTGGGTAAAGAAGAATTGGTAAAAAAATCTCTTCTTCTTGGAGCAAAAAACTACATTGTAAAACCTTTAGACAGAAAAAAAGTTCTTGAAAGAATTAGTTCTGTACTAAAATAGCGAAATTATTTAGAAGTTGCTACAAAATCGTTGATGTGCAAAGGTACATCGATTGATATTTTGTAGCAACCTTTTTTTTCTTTTGTTAAGCGCTCAAAATCTCCTTCTGATTCTTTTAGCATATTTTTAATCCTATGAATATACGAGTAGAGTGTATTTGTATGAGCATTATTAGTGTTTCCCCATAAATATAGAGCCATTTCCTCGAGTGACGTTGAATCTTTTTTTGAATTTTTTAGAAAACTGTATAGTTTTAATTCAATTGGTCTCAAAAATTCTTCTCTAAATTTTGTGCAAAGTTCTAATTGTATTTGGGCATTTTTGAGTAAAGTAATAATAATATCATTTATCTCAGAAGTAAGAGTTTTTTCATTTGCTTTAATAGAGATTTCAAATGTTTGCTTATTAAAACATACTATTGGACTTTTATTATTAAGAATGCCTATGCATTCACTAACAATATCTATGTTTTCATTGTTTGTTAAAAAATCATTATCAACTAAGAGTAAGTCAAAAGATGTGTTTCGAGATACTTTTTCAAGCATACATAAGTCAAATGTAAGAATGGGTTTTGTATGCAAACTTTGTAATATGTGTTGAATTTTTACTGTGTAATGTGATTGATGTGTTAATAGAACTATTGTCATATTTCCTCCAAGGTGTTGAAAAGTATAGTATTAGGAAGTATTCGTGTTTTATTTTGAGGTATTATTTATAGAGCGAGTATCATTCATTTACATAATATACCCCCTCTTGACCAATTGGTTACATTATGGTATTTTCTATATGTTGCTTTGCAACACTAAAACGGGCAATTAGCTCAGATGGTTAGAGTACTACCTTGACATGGTAGGGGTCACTGGTTCGATTCCAGTATTGCCCACGTTTTTGTCTCATCTTTTTTAATCTAATTTAATATATTTTCGGCCTCTTTTTTAAAAACTATAGTTCTATTGCAAAAGTGGACTTGCCATATTTTTTCATTAACATTATAATGGTATGTAGGAGAAATGTAGATGGAAGTAATTGCAAACATTAATTCAGTAATCAACAGTTTTGTATGGGGACCATACATGTTGCTATTATTGGTAGGAACTGGAATTTTCATTTCAGTAACAACAGGTTTTTTTCAAATCACACGAATTAAATTATGGGTATCTAAAACCTTTGGATCTCTTCGTAACAAACGAAATGCAGAAAAAAACATAACGCCTTTTCAAGCTGTTTCAGCAGCCCTTGCTAGTACCGTAGGTACTGGGAACATTGCTGGGGTAGCAACTGCTATTGTAGCTGGTGGACCAGGTGCAGTATTTTGGATGTGGGTTTCAGCATTCTTTGGTATGATGACAAAATATGGTGAGGTTCTGCTTGCTGTTCGCTATAGAGAAAAAGATGCCAACGGTATTCATTATGGTGGACCAATGTATTACATTGAAAAAGGTATGAAGGCAAAGTGGCTAGCCATTGCGTTTGCTTTATTTGGTGCCTTTGCAAGTTTTGGAATTGGTAACATGACTCAATCTAATTCAATAGCTGGTGCTCTTCAAAGTTTTTCTATTCCCCCTTTAGTAACTGGTGTTGTTTTTGCTGTATTGGCAGGTTTAGTTATTCTAGGTGGAATTAAAAGAATTGCAACAGTGACTGAGAAATTAGTTCCTTTTATGGCTGTGCTATATTTTGTTGGAGCTGTAATTCTTCTTGCTATAAACATTGCAAAAATACCTGAAGCTTTTTCTGTTATTTTTGGAAATGCATTTTCTGTTAAATCAGTTGGTGGTGGGGTAATGGGTTATGGTATTGCTCAAGCTATGCGTTTTGGTATTGCACGTGGTGTATTTTCAAATGAAGCTGGCTTAGGTTCTGCTCCAATTGCTCACGCTGCAAGTGAATCTAAAAATCCTGCTGAACAAGGATTGTGGGGAATTTTTGAAGTTTTTGTAGATACAATTATTATTTGTACATTGACAGCTCTTATTGTTATTACTTCTGGTTTGTATACTAGTGGTGATTTAAGTGGGGCAGCATTAACTGCACAAGCTTTTTCAAAAGGATTTGGTAATGGAGGAAATATTTTCCTTTCTATCGCACTAATTTGTTTTGCATTTTCTACCATTATTGGTTGGTCTTATTATGGGGAAAGATGCTTAGGTTATTTAACTAAAAATAGTAAAATGGTTATTATTTTGTATAGAGTGCTTTTTATAGCTAGTATAGTTATTGGTGCAACTTTAGAGTTAACATTAGTATGGAATATAGCAGATACCTTAAATGGGCTTATGGCAATTCCAAACCTTATTGCACTTCTATTCTTAAGTGGTACAATAATTTCTATTACAAAACAATATATAAAAGATCCTAGTTCAGTGGAAATGAAAGATTAATTAAAGTAAAAAAAAAGTGGTGCAAATGCGCCACTTTTTTTTACTTATTTATTAACACGTTCAACGTATTCGTTGTACTCTGTATTTACCAAGATTTTTTCATCTTGTTTAATAAATAATGGAACACGAACTGTAAGTCCTGTTTCTGTAATAATTGGTTTTGTAGCACCTGATACTGTATCGCCTTTTACATAGTTTTCGCTTTCAGCTACAATAAAAACCATTTTTTGTGGAATCTTAACATCAATTGGGTTTTCTTCCCAAATTAAAATTGGATATTCTTCACCTTCTTTAAGGTAATAACCTAAATTCTCATTTAAGTCAGCTGGAACATTGATAGTTTCAAAGCTAGTAGTATCCATAAATACGTGATTTTCACCATCTGAATATTGGTATTGTGCAGTTACAGTATCTACTGTTGCATCTTCAACCATATCTGGTGTTTTAATTGTTTGTGTAAGAACTGTGCCGTCCTTAAGATTTTTCATTTTTACTCGAGCAAATGCTGAGCCTTTTCCTGGGTTTACGAATTCTCTTTCTGTTACAAGGTAAGGTGAGTTCTTTATAAGTAAAACTGTTCCCTTGGCGATGTCGCCGCCTCTAATCATGATTATCCTCTTTGATAAATAATATTTTGTAGCTTAATTATATCGAAAAACGAACATTATTTCAATAGTCTATGTTAAAATATATTATTGACAGCATCATGCAACTACTGTACAATTAGAATACGGACGTTATTTATGAGTAAAACTCAAAAAATCGAAAAAATTATTCTTTGGCTCTCTTTTTCTATTGCGGTTTGTATTGCAATTGCAGAAATAATAATGGCATTAAAAACGCATTCTCAAGCTATTCTTTTTGACGCAATGTATGATTCTTCTGAACTTGTAGTAATAGGATTGACACTTTTCTTAGTACCGCTTTTTTATAAGCCTATTTCAGAAAAACACCCCTTTGGTTTTGGTCAAGTTGAGTGCTTTTTCATTATTATTAAGGCTTTTATGATGTTAGCCGTTACGTTAGGACTTTCTATCAATAGTATTGAAATTGTTCTTTCAGGTGGTAATGATATTAATGAAAGACAAGTATCTGGTTTTCAACTTGTATTGGGGTGCACAGCTCTAACGGTATATTTAATACTTAGCAAAATAAATAAAAGGATATCTTCTCCTACTGCAAGTGCAGAAATTATTGGTTGGAAATTAGACGTTTTTTCAGGTTTTGGAATGTCATTTGCATTTTATATTTCCTCATTTTTTATTGGTACTCCCTTAGAAGCAATAAGCCCTTATTTTGACCAAATAGTTGCGCTTGTTATTGTTGTTTTAATGGTTCCATCTTTTATAAAGATGATTGTCACATCAATAAAAGATGTGTTTTTGTTTGCACCAGAAGTATCAATATTGGAATATGTAAAAGAAAAAGCAGATTTTGTTTTGCAAGATTTTGACTTCAATGTTGAGTTTTGTGATGTTACAAGAACAGGGCGAAAAATTTGGGTATCAATTTACTTTACGGTAAAAAAAGAATCTCTGAAAATTGAATCCTTAAAAAACGCTACAAACAGGATGAATGAAGAACTGGCAAAAGAGTTTGATGATTTTTATGTAGAGCTTGTTATTGAACCAACAGAAAAGTTTTACATTAAGGGGTAGGAGTTCTTTTTTTTACACTTCATTGACATTATAACTTGTTTTATGCTATACTTGCACAGATTTTTCGAAAACTATTTTTAGGAGGAATGAAAGAAATGCTTAAAGGTGATTCTTTCATTTGCAAAAATGGCATTGCGTTGCTTGCTCTTTTGCAGATATACGTCCTCCGTGACATGCCGCAAAAAGCGGCGTTTTTATAGGAGTTCCGATGTCAGGACATAGTAAATGGGCGACCATAAAACATGCAAAAGGTGCTGCAGATGCTAAACGCGGGCAGTTGTTTACAAAATTTATTAAAGAAATCTCAATTGCCGCTAAAATGGGTGGTGGAGATCCTGCAGCAAACCCACGCTTAAGAACAGCAATTCTTAAAGCTCGTGGTGCAAACATGCCTAAAGACAACATTGAAAGAGCAATCAAAAAAGGTACTGGTGAATTAGGTGGAGCAATATACGAAGAAAAACTTTATGAAGGTTATGGAGCTGGTGGGGTTGCTATTCTTGTTGAAGTATTAACAGATAACAACAACCGTGCAGCTGCAAATGTTCGAAACATTTTTTCAAAAACTGGTGGTAACTTAGGTGCTACAGGTTCTGTTGCTTACATGTTTAACAGAAAAGGTGTAATTGAATATGATGCATCTACAGTAAGTGAAGATGATGTTATGGA
>CAYJKA010000129.1:0-5144 GCA_964370655.1 uncultured Treponemataceae bacterium
TAGGATAGGTAAATATGAATAACGATGTATTATTAAGTGTTAAAGACTTATGTATAAATTTCTACACCAACCAACGGTGTAATAAAGTCTTAAATGGAATTTCATTCGATATACACAAAGGAAAAACACTATGTGTTGTGGGTGAATCGGGTTGTGGTAAGTCTGTTACAGCTAATGCAGTTATGCAACTACTTCCAGATTTGTCTAGGATTGAAAATGGTTCTATCTCTTATTATAAAGATGACGAAGAAATAAGAATTGATAAGCTTGAAAAAAATGGTAAAAAAATGCGCTCATTGAGGGGTGAAGATATTGCTATTATTTTTCAAGATCCAATGACAGCCCTTAATCCGGTATTTACCGTTGGATATCAAATTGATGAAATGATAGAGGTTCATACTCCTTTAAGGTCTAAGGCAAAAAGAGAAAAGTCTATTTCTTTACTTAAAGATATGGGTATTTCAGCTCCAGAGCAAAGAATTAATGAATATCCGCACCAATATTCTGGTGGAATGAGGCAAAGGGCAATGATTGCTATGGCAATGGCTTGTAGTCCAAAAATTCTTATTGCTGATGAGCCGACAACAGCCCTTGATGTAACTATTCAAGCACAGATATTTGAACTTATGCTTGAACTTAAGGCAAAAGGGACTGCTATTATGCTTATTACTCATGATATGGGTGTTGTAGCTGAGCTTGCAGACGAGGTTGCAGTAATGTATATGGGTAACATTATTGAATATGGATCTGTAGAAGAAGTACTTGGAAACCCAAAACATCCTTATACAGAGGCTCTTCTAAGATCTACACCTGTTCTTGGAAGAGGAAAAAACCAAACACTTGAAGCAATTAAGGGTAATACACCAAACCCGTATAATCGACCAAAAGGTTGTCAATTCTGTCCTCGTTGTGATGACTCAATTGAAATATGTGAAAATAGTATGCCTGAAGAAGTTACTTTGGGTAGTTCTCATAAAGTTAGATGCTTTAAGTATAAAAAGTAGGAATATGTAATGCAAGAAAAAGAGATATTACTAAAATTGCGAGGCGTACAAACATTTTTCCCCATAAAAAAAGGGGTGTTTAAACGTACGGTAGGGCATGTAAAGGCTGTTAATAATGTTGACTTGGATGTTTATCGAGGTGAAATACTAGGAATAGTAGGTGAATCTGGATGTGGAAAGACAACAATTGGAAAATCTATATTACAATTAGTTAAGCCAACAGGTGGGACTATTGAATATGACTTTGGTGATGGCGTAAAAGATTTATGTACATTAGAAAAAAAGGAAATGGATGAAGCTCGAAAAAAACTACAAATTGTTTTTCAAGATCCATATTCTTCTTTAAATCCTGCGTTTACTGTTTTTGGTTCGCTTGAAGATCCATTGAAAAAAATAGGCATGAATTCTCGTGAGGAAAGAATCAAATATGTAGGCGATTTACTTGAGGCAGTTAATATGCCAAGAGAATACATGATGAGATATCCTAATGAGTTTTCTGGAGGACAGAGGCAAAGAATTGGGATAGCACGAGCTCTAAGTGTAAATCCTGAACTAATTGTATGCGATGAAGCTGTATCTGCACTTGATGTTTCTATCCAAGCGCAAGTATTAAAGCTATTAAAAGAACTAAAAGATGAGCGAAACTTAACGTACCTATTTATTACTCATAATTTGTCGGTTGTTGAGTTTATTAGTGATAGAATTGCAGTTATGTATTTGGGCAAAATTGTTGAACTTGCCGACACAGATTCTTTGTTTAAGCACACATTGCATCCTTATACTCAAGCATTGTTATCAGCTATACCAATTGCAGATATTAAACAAAAGAGGAAGAGAATACCACTTCAAGGTGATGTTCCAAGTCCGGCAAATCCACCATCAGGTTGTACATTCCATCCTCGCTGTCCTAATTGCCAGGAAAAATGCAAAGTAGATGAGCCTGAGTTGAGAGAATGTACAGTCGATGGCAAGAAATATTTTGTGGCATGCCATTTTGCAAATGTTGAATAAAATTAACTAGTTTTTGTTAGCATCTTAGAGGAGATTTTATGAGTAATGTTATTAAGTATGGTGTAATTGGATGTGGTCATTTTGGTAGTGAATTTGCCAGGGCCATAAAAGAGATAAATCCAGATATGTTGGAGATGGTATACAGCCCAGGTGAAGGTGCTAAGAGGCTTGGAGAAGAACTTCAGTGTCGATATACTAACAACCTTGATGAAATTGCAAATAATGAATCAATACAAGCTGTATTAATTGCATCTCCAAATTATCTTCATAAGGAGCATGTAACGCTTTTTGCAAGTAAGGGTAAACACATATATTGTGAAAAGCCCTTTGCATTAAGTAGTTCAGATGCACGTGAAATGCTAGATATATGCAAAAGCAACAATTGTACTCTAATGGTTGGGCACATTATGCACTTTTATTCTGGAATACGTTACATAAAAGACTCAATCTTAAATGGTGACTTCGGAAATGTTATGAGTATTCACGTTGAAAGAACGGGTTGGGAAAACAAGGCTGCAGAAGTAAGTTGGAAAAAAATGCAAGATAAGTCTGGAGGACATCTGTTTCATCACATTCATGAAATTGATATTGTTCAATGGCTTGTTGGGCTACCAAGTGAAATCTACGCTGTTGGCGGAAACCTTGCTCATAATGAAGAAGGTTTTGGCGATGAAGATGATGTATTGTTGCTTACATTTAATTTTAATGATAAATGCTTTGCAACTCTTCAATATGGCTCAGGATTTAGAATGTCAAACCATTTTATTAGAGTAAATGGATCTAAAATGGGAGCTATTATAGATTTTAGTACTGCTAGTGTTACATTAAAAAACAATTCTGAAACTAAAACAATTCCACTTTTTGATGATGAGAAGAGTAGAGCTTCAATTCAAAAGCTTTTTAGCAAAGAGGATGCTGGAATTATTTACGGTAAGCCAGATACTCGCCCCGTTGAGTATATTCAAGAACATATTAGAAAAGAGCTTAAAGTTTTTATGGACGCAGTAAGTGGTAAAAAAATTGATGATAAGTCGCTTGATCTTTTTGATGGTACTTCTGCTTTAAATTCAGTTTTGATTGCAGAGACAAGTATAAAAGCTAGAAACGAAAATAAAGCACAATTATTAAAATAAATAAAAATAATGCTTGACAACTAGAAAATCACGATTTATAATTTTATTAGTAAGTTTGTAGGACAAACTACATAAAAATCTTTTCGGAGGAAAATTATGAAAAAAATTGCATTACTTGCAGTTGTTGCTCTTCTTGCTTGTGGCCTTGTGTTTGCGGGCGGTTCAAAAGAAGAAGAAGGCGTAACCACAATTACTTGGTGGGCATTCCCAACTTTTAATTCAGACAGTGGATCAGGAGTTTATGAAGAAGAACTTGCTGAACAATTTATGGCTGAAAATCCAGACATTAAAATTAATGTTGAAATGATTGACTTTGCAAGTGGACCTGCAAAAATCACAACTGCTATTCAAGGTGGAACAGCTCCAGACATCATTTTTGACGCACCTGGACGTATTGTAGAATGGGGTAAAGCAGGATATCTTGCACCACTCGATGATGTTGTAGCTTCAAGTGGTTTGGAATCTGACATTACAAACTCTGCTATTTTGCAAGCAAGTGGAGATGGCGAAAATATTTGGATGTACCCATTAAGCGCTGCTGCTTTCACAATGGTTGTAAATAAAACAGCTTTAGAAGACGCAGGACTTTATAATGAATTTATGAGTATTGTTGATATGGAAGGCGACAGAACTTGGAAAACTGCTGACTTTATTGAACTTTCTAAAAAAATGGCTGACAAAGGCTATCTTGGTGTAGAAATTTTCTCAAAAAGCCAAGGTGGAGACCAAGGAACAAGAGCATTCATTCCTAACTTAGGTGGTGCAAATATAACAAACGCTGCAGTTACAGAATATGCAATGGACACACCTGAAGGTATTGAAGCATTTGAAATTGTTGAACAAGGTTTAAAAGAAGGCTGGTTAGCACCTGGTATTTCATCTGATGGTGGACAATCAATTACTAACTTTACAACTCCTATTAACTCAACATTCTGGGCAATGTCTCTATGGGGGCCTGGTTTACAAAAACAACGCGAAAAAGAATTAATGGCATCTGGCATTGAATCTATCGCTATGCCTTTCCCATCACCTAATGGAACAGACACAACTTTAGAATATTTGTTAAATGGTTTCTGTGTATTTGATAATGAAGATGCTGAAAAAGTTGCTGCATCTAAAAAGTTTATTGCATGGTTATGTGATGATGAAACTGTAGGACCTCAAAATGTTTTAGCAACAAGTGTTTTCCCAGTTAGAAAGTCTTTTGGTAACTTATATGAAGGAAATGCTGATATGGAATTCTATGCATCATTAGATAAGTATTTCATTCCATATTACAACACAATTGATGGTTATGCTGCAATGCGACCACTTTGGTTTGGTACACTTCAAAAGCTAACTAATGGCGAACTTAGTGGAGCAGAAGCTGCAAAAGAATTTACTGAAGCTGCTAACGGTACTCTCTAGTATGTAGTGGAAGCCTCTAAAAGCTTTGTTAGCTTTCAGAGGTTCCACACGATGTTTTCAGTTTAAAAAGGGTAGGCAACTAGCTACCCTTTTTATTTAGTGTGAAGGAGGATATTGTGTTGAATACAAAACAAGGATGGTATCAAAAATTAAGTTCAGCTGGTAAAGAAACCGTTGTTGCATATTTGTTTTTAATACCTAGTCTATTCTTTTTTGTAACCTTTGTATTAATTCCTATGGGAATGGGAATCTTTACTAGTTTTTTTGATTATACAAATTTAAAATTTGAATTTAATGGACTTGGAAATTATATTCGACTTTTTAATGAAAATGAATACTATTTACGGTCATTGAAAAATACAATTGTACTGGTTGTTGTAGCAGTTCCTATAATTGTACTTTTTTCTTTATTTGCGGGATATATTTTATACCACAGAAAAGCCTTTACAAGAGCTACATATAGAGCTATTTTTTATTTACCAGTAGTTACAGGTAGCGTTGCTGTTGTTGTATTTTGGGCATGGCTATTTAATGAGCATAATGGCGTTCTTAACTGGGTTTTACGAGATGTGTTAGGAACTATAGATAA
>CAYJKA010000130.1:0-1981 GCA_964370655.1 uncultured Treponemataceae bacterium
ATTTCCATTTGTTATCATGTATATATTTGCCAGTCCTGCAATAATTATGTAAAAATAAAGGTAATCTGTATTAGATGATAACTGGCTTAAGTATTTTATTGGAACAAATTTTAATGTAACAGCAGATATAAGAGTGCTAACTAATGTTGTTAGAATAAGAATAATCCAAAAGCAAGTAGGTTCGTGGGAAAGATCAAAAATAGAATTTCCTGTAATAATTGAAGCAGCGGCAGACACTATAGCTCTAGCTACCATTATATGTAAGTTAAAGGATAAAAGGCATGCGATTCTTGAAATACGTTTTTGTTGTGGGAAAAAGCCTAAAACAGCAAGTGCAAATACTACCAGCATTATAGAATAGCCAAGAGACGACATGCTTTCAAAGAACATCAGCATTGCACTTCCAGCAAGTCCTGTTATAATACTAAAAATAAAAATTTTGATTTTGCTGCTAGTCATTCCGAAAATTTTACCCATAAACTTAAAATAAAAAAGGTTATGAATAATAAATGAGATATTGAAAACTGTTATTAAAATATACAATACCATGAAATTACCTTATAGTTTTATTTCAATTTCTTTCTGGCTAGATTTTCAATAAATTATAAGAAAGTATATCATAAATTTTTTTTAAAGTAAATTACATAAGCTGTTTATTTTTTTGTTATAAAATCTACTATATATGTTCGTGTTTATAATCTTTTTTTAGCTATTATGCCTTAAAAAGCATTGACAATATTCCCTATGCGTATTACCATAAAGAGAGGACTTTTATGAGTAAAAAAATTATTGGTATAAAACAAGCAGATGGCTCTTTTTTCCCTATTTTAAAAGATGGCGAGCCAGCAAATAAAACTCTTGAATTAACAACTGTTCGCGATGGGCAAACAGCTGTTAAGGTTAATTTATATAAGCAATATGAAAATACTGATGACTTAGAATATGTTGATACACTTCTTATTGAAAACCTTGTTCCACATTTAAAACAAGAGCCCTCATTTACGTTATCAATTAATCTAGATGAAGACAATGTATTAACAGCAGAAGTTTTAGACCCTGAAACGGGTGCAAAATCTGACACTGCAGTTTCTCTTATTACTTTATCTGAAGCACAACAAGGTGCCTCATCTGATGTTTCTTTATCAGATGATAATGATATTTTTGATGATGAATTTGGTGTTATGCCATCTTTAGACACGGATATGGCAGGTGATTTGAGCGAAGAAAATGCGCTTGATGACTTTTCTATGGGCGAAGATATAACCTTTTCTGATTCGCTAGAAGATGATATTGAAAACAATATTTTTGATGGGGATAATGATGATTCCTTTTCAGATTCAATTGATATAAGTGATGACGATTTTTCATTTGGAGAAGAGACTCCATTACAAGAAGATGAAGAAGTATCTATGGATGAATCTTCTAGCGATGATGACTTTGAGTTTACAGAAAGTTCTTCTATGGTTGATGATTTGACAATGGAATCTTCAACCGAAGAAAATGATCCATTTTCTATGGATGATTTTAGTTTTGATGAAGGTGCTCTTGCTGTATCAGACGAAGAAACAAGTCCTGCTAATGAAGATGAGCCTAGCTTTGAATCTTTAGATGATGATAGCGAATCTGATTTTCCGTCTTTCTCAGAAGAAGACACTTTTGATTCTATAAATATGGATGGAGATGAATTAAGTTTTCCTTCTGATGATATAAAAGAAGACTCTTCTGCAACAGAAGAAAGCTTTGAGTTTCCAGAGGATGTCAAAATACATGATGACATGAACCTTAATGATTCAGCATTTGAAATGGATGAAGATCCTTTTTCTACAGATTCATTAACCATGGATGATGACTTATCATCAGATTCTCTTTCATTAGACGATGACTTAGATTCTCTAGCTGATACTCAAGAGGAATCTATTAGCACAGACTCTTTTGACCTAGATGACAGTACTTTTGCAAGCGAATCCTTGGACATGGATGA
>CAYJKA010000130.1:2081-5072 GCA_964370655.1 uncultured Treponemataceae bacterium
GATTCTTTCGACTTGGACGATAATTCGTTTACAAGTGATTCTCTTGAATTAGGAGATGAAACTTCCCTTGACTCAATTGATTTTGATAGCGATTTCGATTTAGGAAATGATGAAACTATTTCCTCTTCAAGTAACGACGAAATAGCTTTTTCTGATGATTTTGATATAGGAAATGAACCGGACGAAGATTTTACTTTTGCTCCAGCAAACGATAGTGTTCAGTATGCTGACTATGGTGCGCAACAAGCACAAGAAGATACATCAACTTCATTTATTCCACCGTTATATGATACAAAATTGAAAGAAGATATTGAAAAGAAAAGGTCTCGACATAAGTATTCTCTTCCTATGATTGTATGTATTCTTTGCGCCCTTATTTGTATTGTAGCTGTTATATTGGCATTCGCCTTTGGTTCTTGGCCGGGAGATAATTCTTCAGTTGTGAATAATGTTGTTACCGTAGAGCCTCCTCAAGTGTTTGAACAAGAAAAGCTTGAAACCGAAAGGCTTACTGTACCTCCTACTCCAGAAGAAAATACTATTGAAGTAGTTATCGAAAAAGAGGTTGTACCTGTAAAGCCTGAACCTGCTCCAGAAGCAAAAGGTGAATCTATAGAATATCTTCTTATTTGGGGTGATACTCTTTGGGATTTAAGTGACACATACTATAGAAATCCTTGGTTATATAATACAATTGCTGATGAAAATAATATAAAAGATCCAGATTATATTATTGCAGGTACGTATATAGATATCCCATCGAGATAGTAAAGGAAATTCTATATATACATGAATAACATTAAAAAATTCACCTATGCTCTATTACTCTTAGTGAGTATACTTTCTTGTGAGTCAGATAATGAAAGTAATAGTGGTAAATATTACTTTGAAGGCTTAGATGCTTTAAGTATTGACGATACCGAAAAAGCTATGCATTCTTTTTCAAAAGGGAGTGAAGCACTTTCTTCTACAAATGCCCTTTTGTCTGCAGAAAAATTGATACCATTATTATACAACGATGCTCAATATGAAAAAGTAATAAGTATAACAAAAGATCTTCTTTTTGATGATAATGAGATTAGTAATGGATACTATCAAATTGACAAAAATTTTCTATATAGATATATGTTATCTGCAATGATACACTCAAATGTGAATGAAGTTGGTGATAATCTTATTGAGTGGCTAACAAGCAATTCCTTTTCTAGCGAACATTATTCATTTTTTACCAGTAGTGCTTATTCTGACTATAAAAGGCACGCTAGATTTCCACAGGGAATTGAAGAACAAGTTACTGTTCAAAAGGCAGTGTTTGAGCGCGACTATGGACTTGCAGTGCGCAGTGTAAAAAACTTTGAGGCCTTTGATCAAAATAATCCAAGCCTTTTGTTTGAGAACCTAGATGCATTGTATTTATCAGATCTTGGAAAAGCATTCCTTTATGGTTCAAGTGATTCCATTTCATATGCGCGAGCTTTTGACCTTGCAGCCCTATCCTATGCGGAAAAAAGTGATGAAGCTTTTATGTGCTATTTTTATGCAGGAAGGCTCTATGAAGATTCAGGTAGAACAAATAACGCTATAGAGTCTTTTGAAAAAGCTATGGCAGCTTCAACAAATGAAGGACATTACGATAATGCTTTATGGTATTACCTTTCTGCTACAAGAAAAATATCCTCTAGATCAGCAATAAGTGCTTTAGAAGAATTTGCATCAACATGGAACAGTGCAGAATATTTTGATGATTTTTTAGAAACACTAGCTTTTCAGCTTTTGGACAATGAAAATTATAAAGGATTTTATGCGTTATATGAGTTTTTAAATCCATATATGTCACCAGTAAGTGTATCTAAGTATGCGTACATTTCTGCCCAGTTAATCGAAAATGATTATGTAATTGTTGATGCGGAAAAAGAACACATTGTACGGGATATATATGAAAATGCATACAATGCGCAGGGGGGAAGTCTTTATTACAGGATGATGGCTTCTATAGAAGTAGGTATATCCTCTTCGAAAGTTATAGATGACTTGCTTAAGCGTGAATTAGAAAAAGAACAGCATATTGATAAGGATTTTGAAAATCTGTTAAAAGAGCTAATCGCAAGAGAAAAAAATTCAGAGGCATATTCACTGTACATAAAAAACAGTGAATTAGTGAGCTTAGATGCAGCAGTTTTTCTTGCACAAGAGCTTTCATTTGTGAATAGTCCTTCTGTTGAAAATAACTATAACAAAAATTATTACCCAGAATCATTAAGGCTTGCGTCTAGGGCTTTTAGCGAAACTGGAAACGATATAACAGAAGAAGAAATGAAGTTATTATATCCTCGTTATTACACTGACTTTGTACAGCAATCATCACAAGAATATGGTCTGAGTGAGTATCTTATTTATGCTATAATGAGAAGCGAAAGCTTTTTTGATCATGATGTTATGTCGTGGGCGGGCGCAATTGGGTTAACACAATTAATGCCAACAACAGCTAGCGATGTTGCAAGGAAGCTACGAGTAAAAGAGTATGACCTTCATGACTCAAGACAAAATATAGATTTTGGAATGTTTTATTTTGACGAACTTATTCCTAGGGAAGGTGTAGATAATTCAGTTTTAAGGGCTTTATTTTCATATAATGCAGGGATTACAAATGTAAGAAGGTGGAATAGGCAATTTCCAGAATTGAAAGACAGCCCTACTCTCTTTTTAGAAAAAATACCATTCGCAGAAACAAGAGAATACGGAAGAAAAATTTTATCTGCTGGTGTTATGTATGGCGTCTTGTACTACGACATGGAAGTTTCGGACGTAGTACAAGCTATCATGAATTAAAGATTTTGCAAGGGAAGAGGAGCTTCTTCTAACAAATACTCGTGGATGTGATCTAGCTCTTGCATCTTTGCCCATCCAAAAGCGTTCATGCCGTCTGTATCTTTTGCATAAGGGTCGGCTCCATAGTGCATTAAAAGTTCTACCATTTCTAAGCTTTCGCTT
>CAYJKA010000131.1:0-5049 GCA_964370655.1 uncultured Treponemataceae bacterium
CAACAAAATCTTGCCCTACTAAATCTTCAAATTTTTGTGGTCGTCTTCTTGACGCAGTAACTTCATAAGCCATACCATAAGAATACCCGAAATAGGCCAATTTCGCAAGCGGTTTGAAGTGATTTTTGAGTAAATCTTGTCTTTTGCGTGTGCCACCGGATTGGTCATTAGTTATCCACAGATTTCACAGATTTTTATTTTTGAATTTTGTGCATAAGTCATCCGATAGAAATAAGAGACTTTGCAATTTTCTACTCTTTTCATTTTTTAATATTTTTTATATAATAGAAATACATCGAGCTAAGATATCTTTTTTAAGTAAATTTTTTGTTTACAAAATCAATATTTCGTATTACAAATACGATAATGCTAGGAGATGTATGAATCTTAAAAAGCCTCTATTAATTATAACCTTCTTAGTTTTATTCGATATCCACAATTGTAATATCCAGTGGTTGTGCCTTTATATAAAACCTTTTGCAACTAAACCACCAGAAATCATAATTGAACAATAGAAAAATATGCGAGGCCTTATGAAAAAAAAATTAAATGTATGTGTAATTCTTCTATGTATTATAGCTTCTATGTATGCAGAAACTGCTAACCCACAATTAAACAAAGATCTTTTTAATAGTATCTTAAATCAAAATTTAAACGATGTGAAAAAAGCAGTAAGAAAAGGGGCAGATATAAACGCCCTAAATGAGAGAGGGGCTCCTCCCCTAGCAGTTGCTGCAAGTGTTCAAAACTTCGATATAGTTCGCTACCTTGTAGAAAATGGTGCCAATGTAAATGCAAATTCAGAACCCTACGGCTCAGCCTTATTACTTGCAACCCTTCCAAACAACACAGAAATTTCGTTATACTTACTAAAAAATAATGCCGACCCAAATATAAAAGGATCAATGGGCATCACAGCATTAATGTCTGCAAGTGTGCATGGTAATGCAGAAGTAGCAGCAGAACTTATAAAAAGAGGCGCTAATATTCATGCACAATCAGACGATGGTTTTCATCCACTGACATATGCAACACGTTACAACAATATGAATGTAGCAAAAATACTCATTGAAAACGGTGCTGATATTCATAAAAAAACAAATACTGGTTGGGATGCTCTCATGGCAGCTGCAGGATTTGGACATCTTGAGTTTGTAAAGTACTATATTGAAATAGGAGGAAACCTACAAGCAAGAGACATGCTAGGAAAAACAGTGCTTAATCATGCTGTAGAAGCTAATTCAATTCAAATTGTTGAATACCTATTAAGTAAAAAAAATATTGAAATAAATACAAGGGATAGTGCAGGCGATTCTGTGCTCGTTGCAGCTATTCGCCAAGGAAGTTATGATATTGTAGAAACATTAATCAATGAAGGAATAGATGTTAACATAGAAAACTACAATTTTGAATCAGCCCTTTTATATGCTGCAAACGAGGGAGAAAACGACATAATCGATTTACTGTTAGATAACGGCGCAAATCCCGATAATCAGCATAGCACTTTTGGATGGACACCACTCATTATTGCTTCTAGAAGTGGCAATGAGCGAGCTGTTAGAGCCTTGGTTGAACACGGGGCAACTATTTCTTTACAAGAAAACAAAGGTTGGTCAGCCCTCTCTCTTGCTTCAGGTAGTGGTCATGAAAAAATTGTTGAATACTTACACAAAAAAGGCGCAGATATAAACGACAAAGATAAAATAGGCATGACCCCACTAATGCATGCTGCAAGCAATGGGCAAATCAGCACACTAAGATATCTTTTAGAAAATGAAGCCACCATAGAGGCAAAAGATAATGGCGAAAACATTGGAGGAACAGCACTTGTATATACAGCATATTACGGACACACTAAAGCCGCTGAACTTCTTATTGAATATGGTGCAGATGTAAATGCAAGCAATAAAAACAACGAAACTACCCTTGCTGTTTCAGCTTATCTACAAAATATAGATCTTGTTAAACTACTGCTAGAAAATGGCGCAACCGTAAATACCGCTGACTATGACGGGGAAACAGCCTTCACGGAGGCCGCATCACAAGGAAACATAGAAATTCTTTCGCTTTTAGTAGAATATGGAGCAGATACTAAAGCTAAAACAAGTATTGGTAAAACAGCATTGGATTTAGCTGAAGAAAACGGGCACAACGAGGCCATTAAGTATCTAAAAAGTTTAGGTTTATAAATAGTAAATCTAATAAAAACAAAAACAAGTAATATAGTAATACAATTATTATATATGTAATTTTAGGAGACAACAATGAAAACAGTATTAAAGATGTATCCTTTGGTAATGCTTTTAGCTTTGATTTTAAGTTGTAGCACAACAGCACCAATGAATACATACGATTCAACAAACTTTATCAATTATGCAATTGAAGGGAACCTTGCTGGTTTAAAACAAGAACTTGCAGCAGGAGCCGACATTAATGCAACAGGAGAATATGGTGCAACAGCACTTATGTTTGCAGCAAGAGAAGGCCACATGGATATTGTTCAATACTTGGTAGAACAAGGAGCAGACATAGAAAAGCAAAACTATGGTGGTGGAACAGCTGTAATGTATGCATTCGGCTCAGAGCATAAGGATATTGGCGACTACCTTCTTGAAAATGGAGCTATTCTACAAGAAAATTCCGTGGACTCTGCAACGGCGCTCTTAAATTATGCAGCACAAGGAGATACAGAAGGCATTAAAGACATGATAGACAAAGGAATTGACATTAACATCCAAGATGATTATGGCAATTCAATTCTCATTGTTGCAAGTATGTATGATCAATATGAAGCAGCAAAATTAGCTTTAGACCTTGGTATAGATATAGAACTTCGAAGTGAAGGTGGAAATACAGCTCTTCATTATGCTGTTAGAAGCAGCAGCGAACAAATCCTTGATCTTTTATTGGATAATGGAGCAAATGTTAATGCTCGTAATAACGATGGCGACTCAGCCCTAATCGATGCTATTTTTGAAGACTCTCTTTCTATGGTACAAACACTTGTAAAAAATGGCATAAACATTAATGCACAAAATTATAGCGAATGGACAGCACTCATGTATTCGTATTGGACTGAAAACACCGAAATTGCTGACTATCTCATCGAAGCAGGAGCAGAACAAGGCGATGATTTATTTTTCAAGGTGTTACAAGGCGACTTTGAAAGTGCAAAAAAAATGATAGATGCAGGAGAAGATATAAATACTGCAGACTCTCAAGACCAAACAATACTAATGGTAAGTGTTGTATTAAACCATGTTGATATATTTGATTACCTTATAGAAAAAGGTGCAAATGTATCAGCTCAAGAAGTAGATGGGACAACCGCCCTTATGTACGCAGCAATACGAGGTTTTAATTACTATTTGCCTATTCTTATTGAGAATGGAGCAGACATAAATGCTCGATTAGATAATGGAAATACGGCTCTTATGCTTGCTACATCTCGCAAACACGAAAACACTGTTCGTTTCCTTGTAGAAAATGGTGCAGAAATAGATGCAACAGGGGAATATAACGAAACGGCTTTAATGGACGCTGTACGAGTTGAGTCATTGCCACTAGTTCAATACTTAACTGCTCAAGGTGCAGATTATACAATAGTGAGCGAAAATGGTTTTACAGCTCCTGTTCTTTCTGCTGCCTACGGAAATATCGAAATATATTCATACTTTTTAAGTCTGGGTGTTGATATACAACAAAAAGATGAAAATGGATTCACTGCATTGCTTGGCGCTGCTCTTAGAGGAGAGCTAGAAATGGTTAAATTCCTTGTAGAAAATGGTGCAAATACACGAGCAAAAGGAAGTGATGGAAAAACAGCCGTAGAATATGCTGGCATCCAAGGGCATTTTGAAGTAGTAGAATACTTAGACTCCCTACGATAAAAAAACACAAAAAAAAGCAGTGTGAAAACCTTTCGCACTGCTTTTTTATTATTAATTAATTGACTTAATAAATCTTACCACATTATCCATAGTAAGCTCTAAGTCACTTTTTGCGCGAAGTTTTGCTTCGCTAAAAGGAACACATACACGATTTATACTAAAAATAGCGGTAACACCTAAATCATATGCTTCTTGAATATTGTCTCCAATATCACCCACAATTGAAATAAGTTTTACACCAGCTTTTTTTGTTCTGTTTCCAACGCCTATTACAACTTTGCCACGTAAGCTTTGTGTATCAATTTTCCCTTCACCAGAGAAAACATAATCAGCGCCTTCTAATTGCTTATCAAAGTTTACTGTATCTAAAACAGTTTCAATTCCCATTTTAAGTTCTGATCCAAGTAAGCAGAGCATACCAAAGCCCATACCACCAGCGGCGCCAGTACCTGGAACAGTTGCGCTATCAAGACCTAGATCTTTTTTTACAATTTCTGCTAGGTGTTTTAAACCTGCATCAAGTTCTTTTACAATTTCAGGAGTTGCGCCCTTTTGAGGACCAAACACATAAGCAGCTCCTGTTTCCCCATACAATGGATTATCAATATCGCACATTGTAGTAATTTTACAGTTTTTTACTGCAGGATTTAATCCAGAAACATCAATTTTTTCGATGTTAATCATTGTTCCACCAGTTGGTGTAAACTCTTTTCCATCTTTATCAAAAAACTTAATTCCGAGAGCTGCTGCGGCACCACAGCCACCGTCGTTTGTAGAACTTCCGCCCAATCCCATGATAATGTGATTGCACCCGTTTTCAAGTGCATGAGCCATAAGCTCCCCTACTCCATAAGTAGTAGTTTTTAGTGGGTTCAGTCTATCTGAAACAAGCGGAAGCCCCGCACAAGCTGCCATTTCTATAACGGCCGTTTTTTCGTTTGGAGCTTCACTTGTTTTTGGTAATACACCGTAAAAACCTTCCATAGTTTCAAAGAAAGGATTATTTACGGAACAAGTAATCTTATCCCCACCTAGAGCTTCTAAAAAAGCATCAACGCTTCCTTCGCCTCCATCTGCTACTGGAATAGAAACCACTTCTGCAGCTGGAAAGTGAGTGTTAATT
This sequence comes from uncultured Treponemataceae bacterium, assembly GCA_964370655.1. GTDB lineage: Bacteria > Spirochaetota > Spirochaetia > Treponematales > Treponemataceae > CAYJFX01. The sequence goes on from CAYJKA010000131.1 coordinate 5,014, forward strand.
GCTTTTTTCATAATTTCACAAATTTCTTGTGAACTC
>CAYJKA010000132.1:0-5033 GCA_964370655.1 uncultured Treponemataceae bacterium
CCTCCTAATAGTCGCGTATATGTTCCTAAGACGGGAAAAAGCACTGTCTCTTCCAATAATGTATGATATGTCAAACGTGGAAAAACCACAGCACTCATTAGAACAGGATCTAAAAATGTTGTATGATTAGAAACTAATACAGCTTTTTTTATTTTTTGTAATTTTGAACGACCAATAATTTTTGACCTGTAAAGCACAAAAAAAACTGCGTATGCAAGTATAAATACGGCATAAAAAGTTAATGCGCTTGCAGTGCGGAAAAAAATACTCACATCAATTAAAGGCCTTCCTTTTTTGTATGGCATATCTATAACCCTTTGTGTTTATTAAAATTTTATTTTAGTGTACAATGCGCCCTTTCCATTCATAACCTTTTTTTGTAATTGACCTACGCCATGAAAAGAGAGCAACATATAACAAATTAACGAAAATTATAGGATACAAAAGAGTATATCTTTTTCGCAATTGTTGATTTTTAAATACTATAAACCAACCAAAATACATAAAAACAGTATTAGCACAAAAGGCTATAAATACTATTTCATTTAATTGATGTGTTATTAAAGCTTTAATTGTTAATCCGAATGTCATAAAAGGTGGTAATGTTAAAAAGAAAAAAACACCAAGAACAGCGAAAATAAGAATAATATTATTTTTACCCATAAAATCAAAAATATTCTTGCCAATTCCTGTAACACAATCTTTATATGAATAGTACATCCTACAAATTGCAGCATCTTTTAAATCAACAAAAACAGTTTTTGCTCCTTGCTTTTTCATTGACCTAGCTAAATATACGTCTTCCGTTGTTACATTTTTTACTTGAGTAAAGCCACCTGTTTTCATAAAAGTTTCTTTTTTGACACAAATATATTGCCCTACAGCTGCAGCAAGGAGTGAGGCCTTACCCCACTTACAAACCCATAATGGTAAAACAAAAAAACTAAGGATGTACATAAGAGGTACAGTTATTTTTTCTCCAAAGGTCACTAAACGTTGTCGAATATAACCTGATAAAAAATCTACTTTGTGATACTCCATGTTTGAAGCTGCAATTGATAACGAGCGAGATGAGTGCACTGTATCGGCATCTGTGAAGAGCAAGTAATCACCGTTAGCATGTGGACAAAGTTGATGCAAGGCAAAAGGCTTTCCTCTCCACCCATCTTCTAATATGTCACCTTTAAAAAGTTTAAGTTTATCGGGATATCGTGCTTTTATACTTTGTAATATTTCATCAGTTCTATCAGTAGAATTATCATCTATAACTAACACTTCATAATTTTTGTATGTTTGCTTCATTAAAGATTCAATACAGGGGCCAATATGAATTTCTTCATTGCGTGCAGGCACAAGTACCGATATTAAAGGACCATCTGTAAGGTTAGCTGACTGTGTTTCTTTTTTCATCCACAGCATATTTATAAGGGCTAAGCAGAAAAAATAGACACCAGCGCCAGCTACAATTATTAAAAAAACAGTCATTGAAATTGACATATGCTTTACCTATTTTTAATTATTTGATCTTTTAAGCCTAAAGCAAAAAAATTATTTGGGTATACTAAGAGGGCTTTTTCTATCCAAGGAAGACCTTCATCAAATTCTTTTCGCTGTATATGCCCAAAAGCAATACTACTTGTGAGGTTAAATTCATCATCATTTTCCATTTCTAGTAACGGCATTTCAAGAATTTTTGTCATCTCACGAATTCCCTTTTTGTGATTACTAAAAGGAGATGGAGCATATATATTTTGAGCCGCTATCAAATATAAAGCAGCTGCACTATTTTCGTTTATTTTTAATGCGTCTTTTGCATAACCCGCAATGCTTAAACCATTTGAAAGAGCATAAGAAGTTGGCTTAACTGCACAGTTTTGAGAAATATTTTCAGCTAGCATTACTAAAGCATCAACATCTTCTTTTATTTCCAAAGCTTTTTTTGCATATTCAATACCTTTGTCAAAATATTGCCCAGCACTATCTTTTTTTTCGCCATATAAATAGCTTCTACCCATAAAATATTCACATCTAGCCAATTCAACGTACAAATCATATCCTGTAAGAGTCTTTTGAATTTCCTCTTTTGTGGAATTATAGTGAGATAATAATGTTTCATGATTTAATGGGTCGTCATACATTGCATCTCTAAACCCAGCTACAGATGCATTTATTTGCGCAAAAAGTATGGTACTTAAACATAAGGATACAAATATTAGTAAAGTTCTTTTCATTGTAGAAGTATAATGCATAAGTTAAAAAAACACAAGTATATTCATCACCTCTTTATATTTCTTTTTGTTTATGATATACTCTTAAATTAAAAGGTAGGTTAACTATGTTATACTATGCAGCTTCATATTTTTTAGATTTTTTTGGCCCAAGTAGGTTATTACAATCCTATGCTGTTCTAATTGGAATTGCCCTTTTTCTAGGTTTTTTTATGACAGGCCTACTTCTTCCAAAATTTTATAAATATCTCCCAACAGATAGGGGAAGAGCTTTTACTGAAAGCGCTGAAGCTGCCAAAGGTAAGCCAACCGGCAGTGGCGTTGTTTTCATCACTTTATTTGTACTTGTAGCCTTTCTTTGTACACCTGTTAGCTTGAAGCAAAGCTTAATCCTTATATTAACATGGCTTACGATGCTTACAGGCTTTTTAGATGACAGAAGCATAGTAGAGTGGAGTGAGCTTAAAAAGGGCCTTTTAGATTTAGTAATCTCAATATTAGCCTCTGTAATTTTGTATTACTTGAGCGAACCTTTTTTACAAAAAAACACAGTTGAAATATGGCTACCCTTTGTTACTGGTACTTTTACCGTTTCTCCTTGGATTTACATTACTTTTTCGACAATACTTCTTTGGGCTTCCATAAATACAACAAATTGTACCGATGGTGTAGATGGCCTTTCTAGTACACTTGTGCTACTTGCACTGCTTACCATGGGAATTTTATTGTACTTTGTTCTTGGTCATGTAGATATTGCTTCATACCTTCTTGTTCCTCATATTGAAAGCGGAGCGTCATGGGCAATAATTATTTTCACCCTTATAGGCGTTTTAATGGGCTATCTTTGGCACAATGCTTTTCCAAGTAAAGTTCTTATGGGTGATGCAGGAAGCCGCGCTCTAGGATTTTTTATTGGAGTTTGTGTAATTATAAGTGGAAACCCTTTTTTAATTTTTGCAACATCTTCTGTTATTTTCTTTAACGGCGGTATGGGTCTCTTAAAACTTGCTTTAATTCGCGCTTTTAAGGTTAATGTCTTTAAGAATGTACGTTTTCCCCTTCATGACCACATGAAAAAAACCCGCGGTTGGTCACCAACTCAAGTTTTGGTTAAATTTGTAATAATTCAATCCTTAGTTACAATCGCTATAGTTGGTATTATTTTAAAAATAAGATAGCTCTTATGTAATATTATCACTTTTGATTTTTTTTCTCTTCTGTTTCTTATTGCGTTTTTTTAACCTAGTGTTTATAATTAAATCACTGAATTAAAACGCAATATATGGGTGGGAAAATGCAAATCGTAAAACGCACGGGTCAAACCGAACAGTATTTGGCAGAAAAAATTGCCAATGCCATGAAAGCTGCTTTTAAAAGCGCCGGAACTGAAGATTCTAAAATAGATATTATGACTCAGGAAATTGAAAACGAGATGCTCACTCTTTCTGAATCAGGAAAAGAAATTCCAATTGAAACAATTCAGGATTTAGTCGAAAAAACTCTTATAAAACATGACTATCACGCAGAAGTAAAAAAATTCATTATTTACCGTGAAGACAGAGCAAAAAAGCGCCAGTCTCTCAAGAATATTACTCAAGACTTTTCTAATCCAGCAGTAAAAGTAGTTTTACGCCAGGTTCAAAAAGATTTTACAGATGATGAATACTCCCTTGATGTACTTTACCACAAATATCTTTCATTTAGAAAAGACGACATGATTGAGACAGAAAGTTTATCAATGCTTATAAAAGCAGCAGTTGAACTTACTACGCAAGAAGCCCCAAAGTGGGAGTTTATAGCATCTCGCCTCCTCATGATTCAGTTTAAACAAAAACTTGAAATAGAACTTCAAGCGCACGCTATAGCTTCTTTTTATGATAAAATTCACTATCTAACAGATGAAAGCCTTTACGGCACCTATATTCTTGAAAACTATTCAAAAAAAGAAATAGATGAACTTGAAAAAGTGCTTTTACGATACGAAGGAAATGGGCACAATAGAAACAACCTTTTAACGTATAGTTCCCTCGATTTACTTTTACGCCGCTATGTTATTAGAACACATAGCCATGTTGCAATAGAAACTCCACAAGAAATGTTTATGGGGATTGCAATGCACCTTGCCATAAATGAAAAAGGAAATCGTTTAGAATGGGTAGAGCGCTTTTACGATATGCTAAGCCTTTTGCAAGTAACCGTTGCAACACCGACTCTTTCAAATGCAAGAAAACCATATCACCAATTATCATCCTGTTTTATTGATACCGTTCCAGATTCCTTGGATGGAATTTACCGCTCAATTGATAACTTTGCAAAGGTTTCAAAGCTTGGCGGTGGAATGGGTATGTACTTTGGAAAGGTTAGAGCTAGTGGTTCTCCAATCCGTGGTTTTCAAGGTGCTGCAGGCGGCATTATTCGCTGGATAAAAATTGCAAATGACACAGCCGTTGCCGTTGACCAACTTGGAGTTCGTCAAGGCTCTGTTGCAGTATATTTAGATGCATGGCACAAGGATTTACCTGAGTTTTTGCAACTTCGCACCAATAATGGTGATGACAGAATGAAAGCCCATGATGTTTTTCCTGCAGTATGTTATCCAGACCTTTTTTGGAAAACAGTACGAGATAATATTGACGCGCCCTGGTATCTTGTGTGCCCACACGAAGTTGAAAAAATTAAAGGATATTGCCTAGAAGATTTTTATGGCGAAGAATGGGAAAAAAGATACCAAGAATGTATAGAAGACAATAGAATTAGTAAAAGAGAAATTAATCTAAAAGAACTTGTGCGTTTAATCTTAAAATC